>NZ_JASHFS010000009.1:0-96684 GCF_047460685.1 Streptococcus infantis
TTACTCAAAGTTAAGTGACGATAGCCTAGGAGATACACCTGTACCCATGCCGAACACAGAAGTTAAGCCCTAGAACGCCGGAAGTAGTTGGGGGTTGCCCCCTGTGAGATAAGGAAGTCGCTTAGCTAAAGGGAGTTTAGCTCAGCTGGGAGAGCATCTGCCTTACAAGCAGAGGGTCAGCGGTTCGATCCCGTTAACTCCCATAGGTCCCGTAGTGTAGCGGTTATCACGTCGCCCTGTCACGGCGAAGATCGCGGGTTCGATTCCCGTCGGGACCGTTTAAGATAACGTAAGTTATTTTAGACTCGTTAGCTCAGTTGGTAGAGCAATTGACTTTTAATCAATGGGTCACTGGTTCGAGCCCAGTACGGGTCATCATTGCGGGTTTGGCGGAATTGGCAGACGCACCAGATTTAGGATCTGGCGCTTAACGGCGTGGGGGTTCAAGTCCCTTAACCCGCATAATAGAAATAAGCCGGCTTAGCTCAGTTGGTAGAGCATCTGATTTGTAATCAGAGGGTCGCGTGTTCAAGTCATGTAGCCGGCATTTTTTTAATATAACCAAGAGGTCGATGCGAACGTAGTTCAGTGGTAGAACACCACCTTGCCAAGGTGGGGGTCGCGGGTTCGAATCCCGTCGTTCGCTTAGAGAGGCCGGGGTGGCGGAACTGGCAGACGCACAGGACTTAAAATCCTGCGATTGGTAACGATCGTACCGGTTCGATCCCGGTCCTCGGCATATAATGAGCACCCTTAGCTCAACTGGATAGAGTACCTGACTACGAATCAGGCGGTTAGAGGTTCGACTCCTCTAGGGTGCATTTTTTCTATTTAACTCGGGAAGTAGCTCAGCTTGGTAGAGTACTTGGTTTGGGACCAAGGTGTCGCAGGTTCGAATCCTGTCTTCCCGATTGATATTAAAAAGTAAGAACACTAGTTGTTCTTTTTAGTGTTCTTTTCTACTATTTGTCAAGTATATTAAGGGCTTTAAGTAAAAAAAGAGATGAGACAGTAGCTATTCTGAGGTTACTGTCTTATTTTTACCACTTATTGATCCATAAAAGGGCATGCTAAAAAACACCTCATCTGGTATTTTTTGAAACAAGGTGTTATAATAATACGGCCTAGATGACCTTATCGATTTTGGGTCAAAGAGTAATCGTAAAGTTTGTTATGCGTAATGAGGTAATGCATTGTTCGAATGAGACGATGTATAGAGGCAATCGCATGTGGCTTGGTTGAAGCTATTGTCGATTGTCTTTTTCGTTTCTCATAAAAGTCGGCGATATGGCAGGGATTGGTATGACTAGCTGAAGCGATGTTATGAATGCACTTGAACAAGATTTTTCTGCATAGGGATTACCTCACTTAGTAATGTGTTCCTTGGCGAGAAAGTTCCCAGATTCATAGTGTCTCAGGTCAATGCCAATAAAAGCATTGATTTGATTGGTAGACTGAAAGCGACGAATATCTCCCAATTCGCCAATGATAGATGTCGCTGTGGTTTCTGCGATGCCAGGAATTGATCGTAAGATGTCATACTCTGGTAAAGGCTGAGCTAGAGCTACCATGTCGTCTAAGACAACCTGTCTGTGCCCAGAAAGACGAAGCAATTCTTGAGCATAGTAACGAACCTCTTCAAGCATTGGGGAGATTTTCTTGACCGCACAAAAAGATTGTTTAGCGAGTTTTATAAGTTTATCAGTCAGATAAGCAATACGCTTTTCAGAGATTCGTTTGGAGGTAGATTGACAGATAATCTTACACAATTCATTTTGAGATAGGTTTAATACAAACTCTTTGCATGGAAAAGCCATCACTAAATTCCAATATTGCTCTCCAGTTGGTGTGGATAAGAGATTTTCCAATTCAGGAAAGGTGACTTGTAAGACCTTGTGTAGACGGTTTTTAGCTCTAACAATGTCTTCTGTAAGATTTTGATAGAAACGGCTTAAATCACGCAGGTGTTGATAAACTTCTTCCTGCGCATAAGTTGGTTTACGATTGAGTATAAACTGAGAATGAGCCAACTTTTCAGCGTCAATTTTGTCTGTTTTACGAACTCGCAGACTGTCCAGTTGCTTCTTAGCTTCCAGAGGATTCAGCTGTGTATAAGCGTAGCCGTATTCTTCAAGAAAGGCTCGAAGACGCCGAGAATAGACACCAGTAGCTTCAAATATAATCTCAGGGTTATGAACAGTTTTCAAGTCATTCAAAAGACGATTGAAGCCAATGGCGTCATTGAGCATAGTGTATCCATGAATCTTTTCACCGTTGACTAAAATTGCCACCTCAGAACTTGCCTTACTCACATCAATCCCAAATACTGTACGCATGATATTACCTCTTTTGTCTTGAATAATTCCGTATTTTAGTGATTTTATTTTCAATACGCGACGTCTAGCGTCCCACATACTTTGATCAAATTCCACCTAAAACAGGTGTCTTGCCAGTTTGTCAAGCGACATCTAGCGCCAAAGAGCCCTACGACTTTACAAGACACCTCTACTTTAACATAAAGAAAAAGTAGTGAGTACTCTCTCCCGTCGGAGATTTTCTCACTACTAATCTTAGTATGTTTTCTACAACAAAATAGGCTCCATAATATCTATAGGGGATTTACCCACTACAAATATTATAGAGCCACTATAAAAAGCTAGAGTTCCACAATTGGGAATATCTAGCTTTTTTGTGGCTGAGAACTATTTTGTCGCAGACTTTTTTAAATGATTTTATAGGTAGAACTATCGGCCTAAACAGAAAAGACTTGCTAAGTTTTATGAAAGTAAGTATACTAGAAGGTAACAAGCGCTTTCAGCTAGTTGCTTTGGAGTTTATTTAGAAATTGAGAGGGAGTTATGGGGACTAGAAAATTTCGACTATTGATGTCCAAGTATGGTTTTAGCATTGCGATTATTCTGATAGAATTATTTGTAGTTTTTGCAGTCATTCTTTACATGAGCCAGATTGCTCCACTTGTTTGGGTTGCTCTTGTATTTCTTGTCAGCGTGGCGACTGTTTTAGCCATTGTCAATCGTTCTATGTCTCCTGAAAGCAAGGTGACGTGGTTGATTGTCACTTTTGTCCCTGTTTTTGGCCCCTTGCTTTATATCATGTTTGGTGAGCGTCGGTTATCAAAAAAGGAATTTAAACAATTACAGGAACTTCGTTCTATCACATCTCATGAAAAGCGCGAACATAGTCTTCATCAAGACATACAGAAAACTGATAAATCTGCCTACGGGATTATCAATGCCTTATTGCATATGGACAGTAATGCAGAAGTTTATGATCAGACAGACTCACAATTCTTTTCAAATGGTAAGGAAATGTGGCAGCAGATGCTGGAGGATTTGAAGAGGGCTGAAAAATTTATTTTTCTAGAATACTACATTGTCGAAGAAGGCTTGATGTGGGATAGTATGCTCGAAGTTCTAGAAGAAAAAGCTGCTCAGGGTGTTGAAGTTAAGATGCTCTACGACGATATCGGCTGTATGGTGACCCTGCCAGGTGATTATACAGTGCATCTCCGATCTCGAGGAATTGAGGCTCATAAGTTTAATAAGGTAATTCCTCGTATGACAGTGGCCTATAATAACCGAGATCACCGCAAAATTTTGGTCATTGATGGGCAGATTGCCTATACTGGTGGCGTCAATCTTGCGGATGAGTATATAAATCAGATTGAACGTTTTGGACATTGGAAAGATAGTGGGATTCGGATCGATGGTCCGGCGACTCAAGCCTTTACAAGACTATTTCTCATGAACTGGTACATCAACCGTGGAGAAATCAGTGATTTTGATCAGTATCATTTGGAAAATCAGACACGACTAGGTGGCGGGCTATGTATCCCATATGGAAGTGGACCAAAGCCTATCTATAGAATGAAGGTGGGTAAAATTGTCTATCAAAACCTGATTAATCAAGCGGAAGATTTTGTCTATATCACCACGCCTTATCTCATTATTGATTATGATTTGACAGAGGATATCAAAAATGCGGCTATGCGAGGCGTAGATGTGAGAATTATAACTCCATTTATCCCAGATAAAAAGCTCATACAGTTAGTAACTCGAGGTTCTTATCCTGATCTTTTGTCTGCTGGTGTACGTATCTACGAGTATACTCCTGGTTTTATCCATAGTAAGCAAATGATTGTTGATGATCGATTTGCGGTTGTTGGAACCATAAATCTTGATTATCGCAGCTTGGTTCACCACTATGAAAATGCAGTTTTATTATATGAAACACCATCGATTGTAGATATTCGTAAGGACTTTGAAGAAATTTTTGAAGAGTCGCAAGAAATTTTTCCTGGAACAATCAAGCCTACCTGGTATCAAACATTAATCAAAGAAGTAGTTCAATTATTCGCCCCTATGCTTTAATTGGAAGAATTAACTGAGAATAAATGATTAGAGGGAGAGGTGGAGAACCGCCTCTTTTTCTGTAAGCAGTTTCCTTGACATCTTGTTTATTTTGCGTTATCATATGTCCATATAATATATGGGAGTCTGTGTACAGTCTGAGAGGAAGTGTTAAACTTCGACCGCACCTGATCTGGGTAATGCCAGCGTAGGGAACGAATACTTGGCCTAATTTTGCACCTTTTTCATATATGAAAGAGGTTTTTCTTTTTTTACAAAGAAAAACTGTAACTTAGAAGGAGGTTTTTATGAAAGCAAGCATTGCTTTACAAGTCTTGCCCCTGTCACAAGGGATTGACCGCATAGCCCTTATTGATCAAGTTATTGCTTATCTGCAGGCTCAAGGAGTGTCCATGGTGGTGACACCTTTTGAAACAGTCCTAGAAGGAAACTTTGAGGAACTGATGCGTATTCTCAAAGAAGCTTTAGAAGTGGCAGGTCAAGGGGCAGATAATGTTTTTGCCAATGTCAAAATAAATGTAGGAGAGATTTTAAGTATTGATGAGAAACTTGAAAAGTATCATGAGACGGCATATTAGTCTGCTAGGATTTTTGGGTGTCTTATCTCTTTGGCAGGTGGCAGGTTTCTTAAAACTCCTACCAAAGTTTATCTTGCCGACACCACTTGAAATCCTCAAGTCTTTTGTTCGTGACAGAGAATTTCTTTGGTACCATAGTTGGGCAACCTTGAAAGTAGCCTTGTTAGGTCTAGTGTTAGGTGTCTTGATAGCCTGTATCATGGCCGTCCTTATGGATAGTCTGGGCTGGCTCAATGATCTGATTTATCCTATGATGGTGGTTGTCCAGACCATACCGACCATTGCCATAGCCCCTATCCTGGTTTTATGGTTAGGTTATGGAATCTTGCCCAAGATTGTCTTGATTATCTTGACGACAACCTTCCCTATTATCGTCAGTATTCTAGATGGATTTAGGCATTGTGACAAGGATATGCTGACCTTGTTTAGTCTGATGCGAGCCAATCCTTGGCAAATTCTCTGGCATTTTAAAATCCCTGTCAGCCTGCCTTACTTTTATGCAGGACTGAGGGTGAGTGTCTCCTACGCCTTTATCACAACAGTGGTATCTGAGTGGTTGGGAGGCTTTGAAGGACTAGGTGTCTACATGATTCAGTCTAAAAAACTGTTTCAGTATGATACCATGTTTGCGATTATTATTCTGGTATCGCTTATCAGCCTTCTGGGTATGAAGCTGGTCGATGTCAGTGAAAAATATGTGATTAAATGGAAACGTTCATAGAACAATAACGTTTGAGAAAAAGAAAAGAGGAAATAAAAATGAAGAAAACATGGAAAGTGTTTTTAACGATTGTAACAGCTCTTGTAGCTGTCGTGCTTGTGGCTTGTGGTCAAGGAACTGCTTCTAAGGACAATAAAGAAGCAGAACTCAAAAAAATTGATTTTATCCTAGACTGGACACCAAATACCAACCATACAGGGCTTTATGTAGCTAAAGAAAAAGGTTATTTCAAGGAAGCTGGAGTGGATGTTGATTTGAAATTGCCACCTGAAGAAAGCTCGTCAGACTTAGTTATCAATGGCAAGGCGCCATTTGCTATCTATTTCCAAGATTACATGGCTAAGAAATTGGAAAAAGGGGCAGGAATCACTGCCGTTGCCGCTATAGTTGAACACAATACATCAGGAATCATCTCTCGTAAGTCTGACAATGTTAGCAGTCCAAAAGACTTAGTTGGTAAGAAATACGGAACCTGGAATGACCCGACTGAGCTTGCTATGTTGAAAACCTTGGTAGAATCTCAAGGTGGAGACTTCGAGAAGGTTGAAAAAGTACCAAACAATGACTCAAACTCGATCACACCGATTGCCAACGGCGTTTTTGACTCTGCTTGGATTTATTATGGTTGGGATGGAATTCTTGCCAAATCTCAAGGTGTGGACGCTAACTTCATGTACTTGAAAGATTATGTCAAGGAGTTTGACTACTACTCACCAGTTATCATTGCAAACAACGATTATCTGAAAGACAACAAAGAAGAAGCTCGCAAAGTCATCCAAGCCATCAAAAAAGGCTACCAATACGCTATGGAGCACCCAGAAGAAGCTGCAGATATCCTCATCAAGAATGCACCTGAGCTCAAGGATAAACGTGACTTTGTCATCGAATCTCAGAAATACTTGTCAAAAGAATACGCAAGCGACAAGGACAAATGGGGACAATTTGATGCGGACCGCTGGAATGCCTTCTACAAATGGGATAAGGAAAATGGAATCCTCAAGGAAGACTTGACAGATAAAGGATTTACCAACGAATTTGTAAAATAATGACAGAAATTAGACTAGAACACGTAAGCTATGCCTACGATGATGAAAAGATCTTAGAGGATATTAACCTACAGGTGACTTCAGGTGAAGTTGTCTCTATCCTAGGCCCCAGTGGTGTAGGAAAGACCACACTCTTTAACCTGATTGCAGGGATTTTAGAAGTCCAGTCTGGGCGAATCATTCTTGATGGAGAGGAAAATCCTAAGGGGCGTGTGAGCTATATGCTACAAAAGGATCTACTTTTGGAACACAAGACCGTTCTTGGCAATATCATCCTGCCCCTCTTGATTCAAAAGGTCGATAAGGCAGAAGCTATTGCCAAAGCGGATGAAATCCTTGCTACCTTCCAGTTGACAGCTGTACGGGATAAGTACCCTCATGAACTTAGTGGTGGGATGCGTCAGCGTGTTGCTTTACTTCGTACCTACCTTTTCGGGCATAAGCTCTTTCTTCTAGACGAGGCCTTTAGTGCCTTGGATGAGATGACTAAGATGGAGCTCCACGCCTGGTATTTGGAGATTCATAAACAGCTAGGCCTGACAACACTCATCATTACGCATAGTATCGAGGAGGCCCTTAATCTTAGTGACCGTATCTATATCTTGAAAAATAGGCCTGGGCAGATTGTTTCTGAAGTCAAACTCGACTGGTCTGAAGATGAGGATAAAGAAGTCCAAAAGATTGCCTACAAACGTCAAATCTTGGCAGAATTAGGCTTAGATAAGTAGAAAAATAGGGAGTTGGTGAGTATTATTCATTACCAGCCCCTTTTTCTTTTAAAAATGAAAAAATTTCGGTATAATAGTCAAAGATGGTCAAGGTTCAAAGAAAGAGGTGGCGTTCTATGAGATTTAAAAATACATCAGACCATATAGAGGCCTATATCAAGGCGATTTTGGAGCAGTCGGGTATGGTTGAATTGCAGCGAAGCCAATTAGCGGATACCTTTCAAGTCGTGCCTAGCCAGATCAACTATGTGATTAAGACTCGATTTACTGAAAGCAGAGGTTATTTAGTTGAAAGTAAGCGGGGAGGTGGCGGTTATATTCGCATTGGTCGGATTGAATTCTCAAACCACCATGAAATGCTTCGCGATTTACTGTATTCGGTAGGTGAAGAAGTTAGCCTAGCTATCTTTGAAGATGTTTTAAAACTCTTGTTTGAGCAGGATTTAGTGACTCGTCAGGAGATGAATCTATTATTAGCAATGGCGACAGACCGAGTTTTAGGCGATGATGCCAATCTTATTCGTGCCAATATGCTCCGGCAGTTATTACAAGAGGTAGATAGAAAAGGAAAATAGAACTAAATGAAATATTCAAAAGCATTGAGAGAATGTATAGAAAGTGCCTTTCTGGTCGCCAGTCATTTTGGGGCAGAATACCTAGAGTCATGGCACCTATTGATTGCTATGGCCAATCATGGTTACAGTGTAGCTGGGGCGACTTTAAACGAATTTCCATATGAGATGGATCGTCTGGAGGAAGTTGCTGTAGAGCTGACGGAAACAAAGTATAGCGATAAGGAACATTATCAGGAGCTTCCTTTTTCACACCGGTTGAAGGTATTGCTGTTGGAAGCAGAGCACGTAGCGTCTGTCGTTCATGCCAAGGTATTGGGAACAGAGCATGTTCTTTATGCTATCTTACATGATGGCAATGCCCTAGCTACTCGCATTTTAGAAAAAGCAGGATTTTCTTACGAAGATCAGAAGGATCAGGTCAAGATTGCTGGACTTCGTCGAAGTCTTGAAGCGCGTGCTGGTTGGACTAGAGAAGATTTGAAGGCCCTTCGCCAGCGTCATCGTACGGTAGCGGATAAGCAAAATTCCATGGCTAATATGATGGGGATGCCTCAGACACCAAGTGGGGGGGTGGAAGATTATACGCATGACCTTACGGAGCAAGCTCGTTCGGGTAAATTGGAACCAGTCATCGGGCGCGACCAAGAAATCTCTCGTATGATTCAAATCTTGAGCCGTAAGACAAAAAATAATCCAGTCCTAGTTGGAGATGCTGGTGTCGGGAAAACAGCTCTGGCGCTTGGTCTTGCCCAGCGTATTGCCAACGGAGATGTTCCAGCTGAAATGGCTAAGATGCGAGTTTTAGAACTTGATTTGATGAATGTGGTTGCGGGAACTCGGTTCCGTGGTGACTTTGAAGAACGTATGAACAATATCATCAAAGATATTGAGGAAGATGGAAAGGTCATCCTCTTTATCGATGAGCTTCATACTATTATGGGATCAGGAAGTGGGATTGATTCAACCTTGGATGCGGCCAATATCTTGAAACCTGCCTTGGCACGTGGAACTCTGAGAACTGTCGGTGCGACCACTCAGGAAGAGTATCAAAAGCACATCGAAAAAGACGCAGCCCTTTCTCGTCGATTTGCTAAAGTGATGATTGAGGAGCCGAGCGTGGCTGACAGTATGGCTATCTTACAGGGCTTGAAAGTAACCTATGAGAAGCACCACCATGTCCAAATTACAGACGATGCTGTCGAAACAGCTGTCAAAATGGCACATCGTTATTTGACGAGTCGTCATTTGCCAGACGCAGCCATTGATCTTTTGGATGAAGCGGCAGCAACAGTGCAAAATAAATCGAAACACGCTAAACAAGAAGAGTCAGGTTTAACACCAGCTGATAAGGCCTTGATGGACGGAAAATGGAAGCAAGCAGCTCAGCTCATTGCAAAAGAACAGGAAGTTCCAGTCTATAAAGACTTGGTGACAGAATCAGATATTTTGACCACCTTGAGTCGCTTGTCAGGTATTCCAGTTCAGAAATTGACCCAAACAGATGCCAAGAAGTATCTCAATCTTGAAGCTGAACTGCATAAACGTGTTATCGGACAGGAACAAGCTGTATCTAGTATCAGTCGTGCCATTCGCCGAAATCAATCGGGTATTCGCAATAACAAACGTCCAATTGGCTCCTTTATGTTCCTAGGACCAACAGGTGTTGGTAAAACCGAGTTGGCCAAGGCCTTGGCGGAAGTTCTCTTTGATGATGAGTCTGCTCTTATCCGCTTTGACATGAGTGAATACATGGAGAAATTTGCAGCCAGTCGTCTCAATGGAGCTCCTCCAGGTTATGTAGGCTACGAAGAAGGCGGGGAGTTGACCGAGAAGGTTCGTAACAAACCGTACTCAGTTTTGCTTTTTGATGAGGTAGAAAAGGCACACCCAGATATCTTTAATGTGCTCTTGCAAGTCTTGGATGACGGTGTCTTGACAGACAGTAAGGGTCGCAAGGTTGACTTCTCCAATACCATTATCATCATGACTTCAAACCTTGGTGCGACAGCTCTTCGTGATGATAAGACAGTCGGCTTTGGAGCTAAGGACATTCGTTTTGACCAGGAAAATATGGAAAAACGCATGTTTGAAGAACTGAAAAAAGCTTATAGACCTGAGTTTATCAACCGTATTGATGAAAAGGTGGTCTTCCATAGCTTGTCAAGTCAAGATATGCAAGAAGTAGTTAAGATTATGGTCAAACCATTGATTGCAAGCCTAGCAGAAAAAGGAATTGACTTGAAACTCCAAGCATCAGCCCTTAAACTCCTAGCTCAGCAAGGCTATGATCCAGAGATGGGAGCTCGTCCACTTCGTAGAACCCTACAAACGGAAGTGGAAGACAAACTTGCAGAACTTCTCCTTAAAGGTGAATTGGAAACTGGTAAGACTCTGAAGATTGGTGTCAAAGCTGGTCAGTTAAAATTTGAGATTGTTTAAAATTGTGAGGTTGGAACAGATTGTTTCAGCCTCTTTTTTGAAAAGTTATTGCCCAAATAGCTACTTGAATTGTGCAATTAGTTTAAGGAGTTCAAAAAGGGATTTTTCCTAATCAAGTTTTGTATGTTACGTAAAAAATTCTTATCATACAGCAATGTTTTTATAAAAAATAATAAAAAAGTCTTGACAAACAGAACAAGATAGAGTATGATATAAAATATAAAAAGTTATAAAAAGGTTGAAAAGACATGAAAAAACAGATAGCAGTGGTTTTTGGAACCTTTGCTCCCTTGCATCAGGGGCATATTGATTTAATCCAAAGAGCAAAACGACAATGCGATGCTGTATGGGTGGTAGTTTCAGGTTATGAGGGAGATCGTGGTGAAGAGGTTGGACTTACACTACAAAAGAGGTTTCGCTATATTCGTGAAGCATTTCGAGATGATGAGTTGACCTCTGTTTGTAAACTTGACGAAACCAATATTCCACGCTATCCAATGGGCTGGCAGGAGTGGTTGGATCAGATGTTGCAGGCCATTTCCTATGACCAGACTGGTGAGGAACTAATCTTTTTTGTAGGAGAGTCCGAATACCAACAAGAATTGTCAGAACGTGGTTTCGAGACTGTTCTACAGGAAAGAAAATTTGGAATTTCAGCTAGCATGATTCGTGAAAATCCAAGCAAATATTGGAAATACATCGCTCAACCTTTCCGCCGTCAGTTTACGAAAAAAGTGTTGATTATGGGAAGTGCTAGTAATGGTAAAACAACTCTAGCCAAGGATTTAGCTCGCTTTTATGATGCGCCAGTCAGTCTGGAATATGCTCGTGAGTATCAGATAAAAAATAATGTCCGAGATGATGAGCTTACCCCCAAAGATTATTATTACCTTCTTTTGGGCCAATATGACCAAACTTCCAAGTTAATCGATAGCAATGCCAATCGAGGCTTGGTCATTGCAGATACCAACTCACTAGTAACCAAGGGCTACTACGATTACTACATGGAAAGCGAAGAGCAGGAGGACTTGTCCGTAGAGACCTTTGATAATCTCTTTGTTTCCATCTTAGCCAAGGAAAAGTGGGATTTAATCCTCTTTGTGCAACCTGTTGGCTCTTATGTCAATGATGGTTTTCGCGACATGACCATGGCAGAAGACCATATCCGTCACAGTTTTTCTCAGTATTTGGATATGATGAGGGAGCAATATCTAGCCAATATCCCTCATGTTTATCTAGCTGATGACTATCTAGGAAATTATGAAGCAGCAAAAGTAGCTATCGATGCCATTTACCAAGCAGATTAGGAGAAGAAAATGAAAAAAATAACTGAAAAAATCACTCGATTTATTGAAAACTTTAAAAATGTCCACGCAGAAGCTCGTAAAATTGGTTTTGCAGGAGTTATGCGTTTGCTTTGGAAAGACCTCTTTGTGGGCCGTAGTCTTTTCCAGTGGCTCTATTTGATTGCTTTATCAAGTGTTCCTCTTATTCTGGAGTTTACACAAAACACAGAAAGTCATGACTGGATTGGTCTCTTGGCCTCTTGGACAGGGATTGTCTGCGTTATCTTAGTAGCTGAAGGTCGAGCTAGTAACTACCTTTTTGGAGCTATTAACTCTGCAATCTATTTGGTCCTAGCTATGAATGCGACTTTCTATGGTGAAGTTTTGACGACTGTTTACTTCTTTGTCATGCAGCCTATTGGTCTCTATACTTGGTTGTCTAATCGGATCAATGAGCAAGGAAAACCAGAGGAGTCTCACTTTGAAGCTAAGAAACTCGGTCTGATTGATTGGCTCAAGTACTTGGCCTTGACTGCTATCATCTGGATTGGCATGGGATTAGCCTACCAAAGTATCAGCAGTGCTCGTCCTTTCCGTGACAGTGTTACCGATGCGACCAATGGTGTTGGTCAACTCTTGATGACACGTCTTTACCGTGAGCAATGGATTTTCTGGATTGCAACCAATCTCTTTAGTATTTATCTCTGGTGGGGTGAAAACATCCATATCCAAGGAATGTACTGGGTTTATACCATCAATAGTCTAGTCGGTTGGTACCAATGGACTAAGGCTGTCAAGGAGGGATAAGATGACTGAAACGATAATCCCGGCTGGAATGACAGAAAGAGAATATTTTGAGATTCATGCGACTGAGAAGGAATTTTTAGACTGGTACTGCAAACAGGATCTTCCTCAGTATGAAAAACCGAGCGTGACGGTGGATATGGTAGCTTATTGCTTTGTGGAAGGGAAAATCAAACTCTTGCTAATTCGTCGCAAGGCCCATCCTTATCAAAACTGTTTGGCTTTGGTCGGTGGTTTTATGGATAAGAGCGAAGATGCAAGGCATGCTTGTCAGCGTGAAGTAAGAGAGGAGGTCAACCTCGACCTTCCTTTAGAAAAAATCGAGCAGTTGATGACAGTATCTACTCCAGGTCGTGATCCGCGGGGCTGGACGGTTACTATCGCCCATTTGGTGTATCTACCTAGCCGCGCACTTGATCTCGTTCAAGCTGGTGATGATGCCAAGGATGTGGTTTTTGTCGATGTTGATTTTCAGACGGGCAAGTGCTTCCTAGAGGGACTAGAGCTGGGGGAGCAATCCTTCGCCTTTGACCATTATGCCATTATTCAAGAGTCTATCAAACGAATCCAAGGCCGTCTCGACTGGAATCCGACCTTTCTCTATCTGCTAGAGGAGGAATTCACTGTCTATGAAGGAACCGAATTAGTCAATCTCATCAACCCAGGACGTCCAATCGTCAGCAATAACTTTCTCGTAAAATACGGTGAGTATGTAGAAGAAGTTGGGCTCAAACGAGTTCCTAAAAAGAAACCAAGAAAAACCTATCGATTAAAATAAAAAAGCTTGGGAGCAGAGATCGATAGCCCAAGTCTCGATTTTTTAGTTTCAGTCCTGAGAAGTTTCAACAAGTCCGATGACTGGTTGAGCTTGAGAATAGAGAAAATAAAGTTTGTGTCAAAAGTCAATTCAGCCATCGTGTCAAAGACTTATTAGTCATAAAAAAGCGAGGTCGGGATTTTTCCCGACCTCTTTTTGACTACTAAGGATGTTTATCTTTCTTTGAATTGCTCATGATTCGAATGAATAAATCCTTGTATTTATATTTTAAATAGGTTTCGTGTAAATACAATAAAGCTACATAGACAATCATGAAAATGGCAGTTAGGTAGAACAAATCAAATGTTGTTTGAGCGTAATGAGTAGCTGCCCCATAAGAAACGAAAGCATCTAAAATCACCCAAGGAAGATACTTGTAATATTTGCTTAACATAAGTCTACACCTCCAATATCTATTTCAATTTTATTATAGCCCTTCAGGAAAAAAATGCAAGCGATTACACTTTGAAATATAGCACTTTATCAGGAAGAACTTTTGTGTTTTTTAAAATTCTTTACGAATAAAAGATATAAGAGGGGTAAGAAAATAAATGTACTAAAAAATAATTCTAAAAAATTTTAGATAAATAGTTGACAGATTTAAAAACAAATATTACAATAATGTTACAAAAATATTTCTTAATATTTCAAAAATGTTACAAAGGAGCATAACATGAAAACTAAAACTTCTATCAGATTAATGGCCGTAACTGTACTCGCTTCAACATTACTATTGGGGGCTTGTGGTAATAAGAAAGAAAATACCACAAGTGATAGTTCTAGCAAGACAACACAAGCATCTTCTAGTTCTAAGGCCAGTTCTTCAAGTAAAGAGAACAAAACTCAGAAGTCCTCAAGTTCAACTTCATCAGAAAAAGCTAAGACCTCCTCTTCTGACCAGTCAGAAACTACTGCAAATCAATCCCCAACAACACCAGCACCAGCACAAGAAACAAGACAGAGCCAAGAAGCTTATAACCAACAGGCATCTTCGCAAACTCCCTCAAATCAACAAGGTTCTCAAGCACAGACTAGCCAGTCAACTTATGATCCAACTACTGACCGCAAACTTCAAGATAAGCAAGCAGAACACAACAAACGTTACAAGGGTGTTCTAACCATGGTTGATGGAGATTTCTCTGCTGCAGCTGGCAACTGGAAGGGGGCTAATGGCGAGACTATCACTGTTTCATCAGGTGGTCAATTTACAGTAGAATCTGCTGATGGTAAGAAAGAAAACTACTCGATCCAAGGCTATGCCTATACCCTTGATGATGGTAAATATAATGCCAAAATTGGTGGTGGAAAAGTCATTCAAATTACAACAGGTGCAGATGGTACTGTTTCAAGTGTTACTTTGATTAAGCCATAGACTTCAGTACAGAAACAATTTGTTTAAAATAGTTTAGTTGATAAGTACCTACAGCATTTGAAGTTGATAAGACATCATAAATGAACTCCAGAGATGAGATTAACTTAGGAGTATATGTAATTATGTCTACCTGAACTGACCGTTTTTCACTTAGTTTCTCCGAGAGAAGTGGTATAATGAATGCATTAAAGGAAAACGAGTGATGAATCAATGCCAGATAAATTAATTTTACCTCAAAACACACGACTCATGGGAGTGTTCCTGGGTTTTATAGGTGGTTCTTTGGATGTATTCTGTCATATCCAGTACCATAGTTTGGTGGCAACGCAGACAGGGAATATTCTTCTACTGATATCAGATTGGCACGATTCACATGTTATCAATACCATATTGCGATTCTGCTCGATTATATTCTTTTCCCTAGGCTTTCTTTTTGCCTTGCACATGAAAGAATATCGCAAAACAGCCTATTGGCGGGTTAAGATGCTACTTCCCTTATTTATCGGGACCCTTGTTCTTCCCTTCTTTTCCCGCTTTCCTCTATTAGAAGTTCCTTTTATTGCTTTTGGAACTGGAATGATGATGCTAACATTTACGGGTAGTTTGATTGAAGATCATCCCTATGTCATTTTTATGACCTCTGGAAATTACCGAAAAATGTTGACTGCTTTGTATCGCATCGTTAGAGGAGAAGGAGATGTTCAAGAATATCGTCGTCAAGCCTTGAACTATGGCATTGTTGTAGGCAGTTTCGTAGTGGGCGCTATTAGCTTGGCTGTATCTATGCATTTTTTCCATGAATGGTCTATTTGGATTGTCAGCTTCAATCTGTTTTTGATCATGTCCTACTATATTGCTAGAGTGAAGCAGCTCGATTTGCAAGATGAAAATATATAAAAATGGCAAATCTCTCAAATTGAGATTTGCCATTTTTGGTATGATGGCCATGTCGTACATCTGAGGTGAAAGTCCTCCGTGGGCTCCTCGCTACCAGTGAACTTTTGAGTAACTGAATTTGTCCATTCGGGGATGGATAAACTATTTCTCATTGGGAAATATGAGGCGCATAGTCACCAGCGTAGATGAGCGATTGCGAACTCGCCTACAAGTGATTATCCGGAAGTAATGGAAAAAGAAACCTAGTTAACTGTGGGTCCTACTTAAGTTAGGAATTACTAAATGGATAGCAGATAAGGTATCTGGCCGGGGTGACCACTATCAATTAGGGCTCAGAGGTCGGTACTTAAACGTGATATATCAAAACCAGTCCTCGAAAACGTGGACTGGTTTCTTACTTGGTTTACTACCTTGAACGACATGTGTTAAAAGTTAGTTGGACCGCCGTATGCCGAATGGTACGTACCGTGGTGGGAGAGGGGCTAGTCTTAGTCCATGTTCTATATGATAATATGTATTTAAATAGAAATATTTACTTCATTTTTCTAAAATTCAATGTTTACTCAGTATGAGGATTTTGAAAGATCGAGATCTAGATTTAGATACATTTTTTCTGAAGACAAATCATTTTGACCACTGAGCAAGAGATTTTCAAAAAAAGCTGTTAAAAACTCAGGACGTCGCTGTAAAATCTTTGCATTATCTAATACCAAGGCATCACGAAAATACTTGGAATGTTGCTGAAATGGTGTATTATCGATATCAAAACCAAACTCACGAAGATACTGAATCAAAAAGACTGTTACCGTCCGAGTGTTTCCTTCGCGAAATGGATGAATCTGCCAGATTCCTGAAATAAAATGCTGGATTTTTTTAACCATATCCGCCTGGGTTAGTGTCGCATATGCAACTTGTTTTTCCTGATTAAAATCATAATCCAAGGTTATTTGAATCATAGAGTAATCAGAGTATACAACACTTTCACCATTCAAAACAGGTTCATTCTTTGTGATATTGGTCTGACGAAATTGCCCCACCGGAATAGAGGCTTCAAATATATCTTGAAACAACTCCTTATGAATAGCAAGTAAGGTCGCAGGACTGAAGCTAAAGCCTCTTCGAGACAATAGTTCTACAATACGTAGAGAAACCAAGTCTGCCTCCTCTGTACTTGCATCAATGGTATGATGGTAATTTGTTGCATCTTCATAAACCTGCTCGTAAGTCAGTTCACCCCGGGCCTGTTTCTCAGCCAAAGATTCCATATAAGCTGATGGAAATAGATTATCAACCTTCTGTAGACCAAAACCGATCTGCCATAAATCACGCTTAGCTTCATAAGACAAGTTTGGATTGTCAATATTGTAAGTTGATTGCATAGAAAGATCCTTTCAATTGTTTTTCTTTAGTGACTGAATAATATGATTATCAAGATATATCTGAATAAATGGGCTAGTAAGTCTAACGCGCAGACTTATCGAAGTCATTGGCATACACCACTCTGAACTCGTTGGTCTGTTCAAATCCCAACTCAATTCCCCCAACACCTGAGAAGAAGGCTGCAATTTTGTACTTCTCAGGTCGGTTCGAACTTAGAGGATTTGTTGTGTAGTGAGCTGGTTTCTAGAAATTCTTAGCTTTATTACGATCAACTAAACTCAGTAATTTTTCAATTATCTTATCTTAAAAATATCCTGATTTATAAAACGAAGCAATGATTTCTCAGGAACTTCAAGTAACTCACTTCGGTGATTAAACTTATCTTCAAATATATAAGTCACAACATCATTTTTTAATTCAATCCAGTATCGACCGTGCATAATTGCATTTCTAATTCTTTCAACTATATAAGCTGTTCTTAAGTCTCTATGAGTTTTGATTTCATATTTATCTTTATTTGTTTGATAGTAATTATATAGTGCAAGAGGATTTTTTAAAAAGATACCTTGTACGCTAATTTTAGAATAGTTAATTTTAGGTAAATCATCATCTTCAATACGAGATGCAATATTAAACATTCGTAAAATTTCAAAAGAAAATTTAAAGCAAAGGGATTTATCAGCATCCTCCTGTAGCTCTTTTAAACTATCTATAATCTGCCCTAATCTATTGACTCCAAGATGTCTATCTCTTAAATAGTCAATCAATCGGTCATTCAACTGAATTAAGTGAACCAAAAAATTTGAAAATTCCGTTTCAAAATCAAATAAGAATTTTATTTGATTGAGAAAATCGTGTACATCGCTCCATGTGTATCTGTTTAAATAGAATTTAAGATAGTGACTTAAATCATCATCGTTAATATCTTCAATTCGATAATCTAGATTATATTTTTCAATAAATTGTTTGATTATATTTTTATCATTACTCTGCAAAATATCTGTAAATTGATTCATTGGGTGACTTTTATCGAAACCAGAGTATTTTATATTAAAATTTTTCGGGAGTGTCACTTCGTTAAATTTAGTTTCTCTTTTTTGAAAATCTACCTCAAACCAAGAGTGTTTATATGATATTCCAGAGGAGGAATAATTTGAAAAGAATTGCTGAATAAAAAGATGCAAAATTGGTTCAAAAACAAATCCAATTTCTTTAGTATGTCCGTTATCATGATTATAAATTGAAAAATTACTTAGAAACCCCGTAGAATCATTTGCATAAAAACCGTATTGCATATGTGAGTAGGCATTTCTTACTATCTTGAACTGATCCCAAACTCGTCTGTCTTCTCCATCTAGTGAGTAAAAAAATGAATCAAATTTATTAATGTGTATTTTTAAAAGATTGTTCAAATACTTCTTATAATCATTTAAAAATTGTTGTTCTCGTATGAAGAGTTTTGGATTATTCAATCTGTCAAAAAATGGTTGAAAGACAAACTTATCTTTCAAATAAACATTATAAACTTTCTCATTATTGAAAGTTAACAAGACTGCATCTAGGAATATTCTAAATCTATTTAAATCAATAATACTTAAATTATCAAATTGACCTTGTTTTAATTTGTTAATCAGATCATCTATTACAATCCCGTCATAGTATAGATTCTGATAATAATCAATCATTTCGAAATTATTATTTAAATAGTCAAGAATTGAGCCTTTTGACTCTAATATATTCAGTGGTTTATTAAACCACGACTTATAATTTTCGTAATCTTTACCCACTATTTAACCAACTTCTTCATCTCATCAATACGTGCGACAGTCGCGTCGTATTTCGCTTGGTAGTCGGCTTGTTTGTCGCGTTCTTTTTGGACGACTTCTGGTTTAGCATTGGCTACGAAGCGTTCGTTAGAGAGCTTTTTGCCGACCATATCCAGTTCTTTTTGCCATTTAGCGAGTTCTTTGTCGAGACGAGCCAATTCTTCTTCGACATTAAGGAGGTCAGCGAGTGGCAAGTAGATTTCTGCTCCAGTGATGACGCTTGACATAGCGAGTTCAGGTGCAGGGATGGTTGATGCGATCTCCAAGTGTTCAGGATTTGTGAAACGTTTGATGTAGTTGACATTACTGTTAAAGAAGACTTCCAAGTCGCTATCGCTTGTCTTAACAAGGATGGTGATAGGCTTGCTTGGTGCTACGTTCACTTCCGCACGCGCATTCCGAACAGCACGGATCAAGTCTTTGAGGCTTTCTACTCCAGTGTGGGCCGCAAGGTCTTCAAAGGCTGGGTTGACAGTTGGGTATGCTGCTGTGACGATAGAGCCTTCTGAGATTTGTCCAAAGATTTCCTCTGTCACGAATGGCATGATTGGGTGAAGAAGACGAAGGATCTTGTCCAAAGTGTAAAGGAGAACAGAACGTGTGATGACTTTCTCTTCTTCGATATCGCTATAAAGGACTTCCTTGGTCAATTCAACATACCAGTCCGCAAACTCGTCCCAGATGAAGTTGTAGAGGATGTGACCAGCCACACCAAATTCAAACTTGTCAAAGTTAGCCGTTGCTTTTCCGATTGTTTCATTGAGGTTGTGGAGAATCCAGCGGTCTGTGACGTTTCCAGCTTCCTTGTTAACAACTTTTTCGACATTGGCAGTTGCTTGCTCGAGGGTCAAGCCTTCATTGTTCATGAGGATGTAGCGAGAGATATTCCAGATTTTGTTAATAAAGTTCCATGAAGCATCCATTTTCTCGTAAGAGAAGCGCACGTCTTGACCTGGTGCAGAACCGTTTGAAAGGAACCAACGAAGGGCATCTGCACCGTATTTCTCGATAACATCCATCGGGTCAATCCCGTTACCAAGAGATTTCGACATCTTGCGTCCTTGCTCGTCACGAATAAGACCGTGGATCAGCACGTTTTGGAATGGCTGACGGCCAGTGAATTCCAATGATTGGAAGATCATACGAGACACCCAGAAGAAGATGATGTCGTAACCTGTTACCAAGGTTGAAGTTGGGAAGTAACGTTTGAAGTCTTCTGAGTCGACATCAGGCCAGCCCATGGTTGAGAATGGCCAAAGGGCAGAACTGAACCAAGTGTCCAAAACATCTTCGTCTTGAGTCCATCCGTCCCCTTCTGGAGCTTCTTCACCTACGTACATTTCCCCCTCAGCATTGTACCAAGCAGGGATTTGGTGACCCCACCAGAGCTGACGAGAGATTACCCAGTCATGTACATTTTCCATCCATTGAAGGAAGGTATCGTTGAAACGAGGTGGGTAGAATTCTACCTTGTCCTCTGTATCTTGGTTGGCAATGGCATTTTTAGCCAATTGGTCCATCTTGACGAACCATTGCGTAGATAAGCGTGGCTCAACCACGACACCTGTACGCTCTGAGTGACCGACACTGTGGACACGTTTTTCGATTTTAACGAGGGCACCGATTTCTTCCAACTTAGCAACGACTGCCTTACGAGCTTCGAAACGGTCCATACCTGCAAATTCAAAGGCCAAGTCATTCATTGTTCCGTCGTCGTTCATAACATTGACTTGTGGCAAGTTATGGCGTTGACCAACCAAGAAGTCGTTTGGATCGTGGGCAGGTGTGATTTTTACGACACCTGTACCAAATTCAGGATCTGCATGTTCATCCCCAACGATTGGGATGAGTTTATTAGCGATTGGAAGGATAACATTTTTACCGATCAAGTCCTTGTAGCGTGGGTCTTCTGGATTGACCGCAACTGCAACGTCCCCAAACATAGTCTCAGGACGAGTGGTCGCAACTTCAAGGGCGCGTGAACCATCTTCTAGCATGTAATTCATGTGGTAGAAGGCACCTTCAACGTCCTTGTGAATAACCTCGATATCAGAAAGGGCTGTGCGAGCTGCTGGGTCCCAGTTGATGATAAACTCACCACGGTAAATCCAGCCTTTCTTGTAAAGATCCACAAAGACCTTGCGAACAGCTTTTGACAAACCTTCGTCAAGCGTGAAACGCTCGCGAGAGTAGTCTACAGAGAGCCCCATCTTGCCCCATTGTTCCTTGATAGTAGTGGCATATTCGTCTTTCCATTCCCAGACTTTGTCAAGGAATTTCTCACGACCGAGGTCATAACGGCTAATGCCCTCACCACGCAAGCGTTCCTCAACCTTAGCTTGGGTGGCAATCCCAGCGTGGTCCATACCAGGAAGCCAGAGCGTGTCGAAACCTTGCATGCGTTTTTGACGGATGATGATATCTTGCAAAGTCGTATCCCAAGCGTGACCAAGGTGGAGTTTCCCAGTTACGTTTGGTGGTGGAATGACGATTGAATAAGGCTTAGCCTTTTTATCGCCTGAAGGCTTGAAAACATCTTCGTCAAGCCATTTTTGGTAACGACCAGCCTCAACCTCGGCTGGATTGTATTTAGGTGAAAGTTCTTTAGACATTATTTTTTCTCCTTTTATTTTTTTCAAATTTATAATATCTTTTTGATGGATCTAAATAGAAATATTTTAACAACCAAATCATGCCCCTTCCAATAATTAATGATAATATGAAACAAAAGAAAACAATTATAGTTGAGGCAATAAATTCAGATGTCCAATCAGCTGACAAATTTATTAGTTTGGCCAACTCTACTTTAATCTTCCATCCCCATATAATTTCAATTAACTTTGGAATAATACTCAACATTAATAAAGTAAGAAAACAATATATTTGAACTCGATAGAGGTGTCTATCCATTTTATCAGTTCTTATTGGTTTTTTCTTATATTTATTTGTATCAAACTGAGAATTTATTTCCCCGATTAGATTTGGAATTAGTATTGGTAAAAACCAGCTTAGAGCATTGATTAATTCGTTTTCAACTTGATTAAATACTGTCAACAATAATATACTCATTGTTGCAGTTAGCCATGAAGCAATCACTTCTTTTATATCTTTTGCACCATATCCAATCATATTATAAATTTGCCACCAAAAGAATGAATAAAGTACTATATATAAAATGAATGTAAGAATGTCAATTACTAAAACAGTCTCAGAATTCATAGCTTTAGAAAAAAAGTAATAAAGATAGATATAATACCACAAAAACGAAGTAATAAACATCGTGGCATATACATTCCATAGTGTCCTTCCCTTAGGAACATCTACTTTATTAACTTTTTTAAATATCTTAATTGATACTATACTTTTTATGGTAGATAATATAGATGGTAGTATTAATATTGTTAAAATACTGAACCAGTTGTTTATTTGATTTTCACTTATACCATAATTAGTTAAGAAATACTGAGATACGTTAATCAAAATTGATTCAACTAAATTCAGATTTTGTAAAAAGTAAATCAATATTCCGCAGAATATTCCATCAAAAACATTTATAAAAGCCAAGGATTCAGTACTTTTAGTAAGAAAGTCTCTAAACTTATTAAATCGATTTATATATTTAAGTGCATATATCAGTATCAATGCAAACTGGAAAATTATAACTAATTTTAAATCGATTAGGAAGAATATAATCAAAGTTGAGATAGAAATACACCAATAAGTAAGAATAGCAATTTCAGAGATCCTTCTTTTAGAGAATAATTTAAGATAAAAACATATCAAAGACAAAAAAGTTATTATCTCCAGAATAGAAAATGCAATATCCCTGTTAAAAAATAAGCTTAATAAAAATGCGGGAAGTGTTAATCCTAAAATAGATACAAGGGACAGTATAGGAAAAAAAGCAAGCGCATTCAAACATATTTTCCAAACATGAACAAAAAACTTCCTTACTCTATCATCGGTCTCAAGAAAACACATTAATTTCAAAAATTACCTCCCTCATTTAACAGTTTAAACTCTCCCACTCACTCTTCAGCAAACCATATATGAGACTGTCACAGCGGTTACCTTGAGCATCTTTGCGGTCTCTTATGCGAGCTTCAAGGGAGAAACCAAGCTTCTCAGCGACTCGTTGACTTTGGACATTGTAACCAAAACAAGTTAGTTCAATCTTGTGTAGGTTCAATTCTTTAAAAGCTAAATCAATCAAGGCACGTGCTGCTTCGGGCACATAGCCTCGGCCCCAATAGTCTGGATGCAAGGTATAGCCAATCTCCAGCACATCGTCTTCGTAGCGACGGGGGAAATCGACAGAACCAATGATTGTATTGGTCCCTTTAATCCCAATTCCATAGCCTGCTGGGAGATTGTCCTTTTGATTACGCTCGGGAAGGATATGTTCTAGGTAATAAATCTCATCTTCCAAGGTTTTGACAGGTGGAACCCCTGCTGGGTAAGAGACTTCTGGACGACTGGCATAGCCAAAGATATCCTCAGCATCCGCCACTGTACGTACTCGCAAGACCAGTCGCTCCGTTTCGATTTGTTCTGGCAGTTCAGTTCTTGTCATTCTTCTTCCTCGCTTTCTTGATGAAGCTCCCCATAGGATCGACTCGGTCATCTAGATAACGATAAACGCGCTGATGGCCATCCCCCATAAAGTAAGTAGGCGCAAAGTGGTCATTTTTAAAATGGCCCTTGTCATCTAAGAGCTCTTGGTCAGCCAGTCGCTCGAGAATTTTGGCAAAGATATGACAGATGCCATCTTCCTCGATAATCCGATCAATCTGGCAATCCAAAACGACTGGGCAAGCCTCTAAAATCGGTGCCTGAGTCCGTACAGAAATCTCGTAGTCAAGCCCTAGGTGTTTTAACTTTTCCCGATGGCTGATAAAGCCAGCCTGCTCCATTTCGAGCATGAAGTTTTCATCAGGGATGTTTACGGTAAACTGTTGATAATGCTTAATCTGGTCAGCCGCATTTTCCTCAGCACCAACCCCGATGACTAGCCAATCGCCTAGACTATAGGAGGAACTGCAGGTCGTAATATTGTGCCCAAAGTTCTGGTCCTGATATCCCAAGATGAAGATTGGAAAACCATAGTAGAGTTTACTGGTGTTAAAAGACTGTTTCATGACAACCTCCTTTGGCTAGGGGTGTAAAAGAAAAATCGTCCCTGCCATCAATCTGACAGGGACGAATGTGTTAATCCGCGGTACCACCCAATTTCGGGCAGATGCCCGCAACTCTTGTCTTTAAAACAAAAAGACATTTTTATTTCAATTTTTCATCCATTAGCAACCAGTTTTGACACATTTGTGGACTTCTCAGCACCGCCACTTTCTGTAAAATGTGGGACTCAAAACACCTCTAATGGCTATATTTTAACAAGTTTTTGACGGAAAAGCAAGGAACAAGAAAGATTACTTGAACTTAATGCCATTTTCTTTTAATTTCTTGATCGTAGCTGGACCGATTCCTTTCAAGGCAAGGAGTTCTTTTTCTGTCCAGTTTTTGAAGTCAGCAGCAGACTTGATCCCTTCATCGTAGAAAGTTTTAGCACGGTCAAGTGGAAGTCCGCCTAGGTTAGCTGCGAACTCTTCAACAGAAGTCGTAACCTTGTGGGCTTGCTCTTTAGTTACTTCTACAGCTTTTTCTACTTGCTTAGAGACAGCTTTACCTGCATCGCTTGCTGCTTTTTCAGCATGTTTTACAACTTTTTTTGTTTCTTCGACAACCTTGTTTACAGCGCTTGAAAATGCACCTGAGCGACGTAGGCTGTTTCTCAATTGTTTTTTACGTTGTAGTGTCTTTGACATCATAAAATCCTTTCAATAAAAAATCCCTGTGGCTGAACAAGGATCGAATCTCTATGGTTTTATTGTATCAACTTTCTTTAGGAATTGCAAGGCTTGATATACTGGAAATATAGGAGATATATGGGAAATTTCGCCGTAGAATGATAGACGATAATAGAAGAAAATTGAAAAATATGGTATAATGAAACGATAGATTTTTGAATAGGAATACAATCATGTTTGGATTTTTAAAAAAAGATAAAGCAACAGAAGCCCCCACAATGGTGCCCGACCACATCGGTGTTATTATGGATGGGAATGGCCGTTGGGCTAAAAAACGGATGCAGCCACGTGTCTTTGGGCATAAGGCTGGGATGGATGCATTGAGAAAGGTAGCGATTGCTGCTAGTGATATGGGTGTCAAAGCCTTGACGGTCTATGCCTTCTCAACTGAAAATTGGACACGTCCAGACCAGGAAGTCAAGTTTATCATGAACTTACCTGTTGAATTTTATGATAAGTTTGTTCCCGAATTGCATCAGAAGAACATGAAGATTCAAATGATTGGGGAGACTGATCGTTTGCCGAAGCAGACTTTTGATGCTCTTAAAAAGGCAGAAGAGCTGACTAAGTTAAATACAGGATTGATTCTCAATTTTGCCCTTAATTATGGTGGACGAGCTGAAATTACACAAGCGGTCAAGTTGATTGCACAGGATGTTTTAGATGCTAAGATCAATCCTGGTGATATCACAGAGGAATTGATTGGGGAATACCTCTTTACGGGACATTTGCCAAAAGTCTTGCGTGATCCTGACTTGATTATTCGGACCAGCGGTGAACTTCGTTTGAGTAATTTCTTGCCTTGGCAGGCTGCTTATAGCGAGCTCTATTTCACGGATGTCTTGTGGCCTGACTTTGATGAGGAAGCCTTGAAAGATGCTATCATCGAGTACAATCGTCGCAACCGTCGTTTTGGAGGAGTTTAGGAGATATTATGATACAGGATTTACAAAAGAGAACCCTTTTTGCTATCTTGGCCTTGGCTATCTTTATCCCAATCTTGGCGATTGGTGGCTTATGGCTCCAGATTGCCATGGGGGTTGTGGCTATGTTGGGAGTACATGAGTTACTGCGCATGAAGGGTTTAAATACCATGACGCCTGAAGGTCTCTTGACTTTACTAGCGACTTTTGCTCTGACCGTACCTTTGGAAAACTACTGGAAGTTTTTACCTGTAGATGGGAATGTTGTAGCTTATAGTGTCGTGATACTGATTTTACTAGGGGCAACAGTCTTCAGCAAGAACTATACTATTGAGGATGCTGTTTTTCCGATTGCCATGAGTTTTTATGTTGGCTTTGGTTTTAATGCTTTGGTCGATGCTCGTATTGCAGGTTTGGATAAGGCGCTTTTGGGACTGTGTATGGTCTGGGCAACCGATAGTGGTGCTTATCTGGTAGGAATGAAGTTTGGTAAGAGAAAGCTAGCTCCGAGAGTTTCCCCTAACAAGACCATAGAGGGTGCTATGGGGGGTATCGTGGCTGCTATGCTAGTGACTTTGATTTTTATGCTAGTTGATAGTACCGTTGCTTTACCTTATGGAATTTACAAAATGATGGTCTTTGCTATTTTCTTTAGTATAGCTGGTCAGTTGGGCGATTTGATTGAAAGTGCTATGAAACGTCACTTTGGTGTCAAAGACTCAGGCAAGTTTATCCCAGGTCATGGTGGGGTATTGGATCGTTTTGATTGCATGCTGGCTGTCTTCCCGATTATGCACCTCTTTGGCTTATTTTAAGGAAAGGTAAATAGAAATTAAATGATAGGATTACTAACATTTATCCTAGTTTTTGGGATTATCGTGGTGGTTCACGAATTCGGGCATTTTTACTTTGCTAAGAAGTCCGGGATTTTAGTTCGTGAATTTGCCATCGGTATGGGTCCCAAAATCTTTGCCCATATCGGAAAAGATGGGACTGCTTATACTATTCGTCTCCTGCCACTGGGTGGTTACGTTCGTATGGCAGGTTGGGGTGAAGATACGACAGAGATTAAGACTGGAACCCCTGCAAGTCTAACATTGGCAGCGGATGGTAAGGTCAAACGTATCAATCTCTCTGGGAAAAAGGTTGACCAGACTGCTTTACCCATGCAGGTCACTCAGTTTGATTTTGAGGATAAACTCTTTATTAGAGGCTTGGTCTTGGAAGAGGAAAAGACTTTCTCAGTTGACCATGATGCAACCATTGTGGAAGCTGATGGAACGGAAGTTCGTATCGCTCCATTAGACGTCCAATATCAAAATGCGACTGTCTGGGGGAAATTGATTACCAACTTTGCAGGTCCTATGAATAACTTTATCCTAGGAGTTATCGTCTTCTGGATTTTGATTTTCATGCAAGGTGGCGTTCGTGATACGCAAACGAACAATTTCAGTATTATTCCAGATAGCGCTTTGGCTAAGGTTGGAGTTGAAAATACGGCCCAAATCACTAAGGTCGGAAGTTATGAGATTTCAAACTGGTCAGATTTGATTCAGGCGGTCGATGCAGAAACCAAGGACAAAACAGCGCCCGTTTTGGATGTGACGGTTTCTGAAAATGGCACTGAAAAACAAGTCAGTGTGACGCCTGAGGAGAGTCAAGGGCGTTATATCTTGGGTGTCCAGCCGAGACTCAAATCAGATATCTGGTCTATGTTTATGGGCGGATTTACAAGTGCAGCTGATTCAGCTTTGCGAATCCTCAATGCTTTGAAGAGTCTGATTTTCCAACCGGATTTGAATAAGCTGGGCGGTCCCGTTGCCATCTTTAAGGCAAGTAGTGATGCTGCTAAAAATGGTCTTGAGAATGTCTTGTTCTTCTTGGCTATAATTTCCATCAATATCGGAATTTTCAACTTGATTCCGATTCCTGCACTAGATGGTGGAAAAATCGTGCTCAACATCCTAGAAGCTATCCGTCGCAAACCACTAAAACAAGAAATTGAAACCTATGTCACTCTGGTCGGAGTTGTCATTATGGTCGTCTTGATGCTCGCCGTGACATGGAACGACATCATGCGTACCTTCTTTTAAGAAATAGAGGAGTCATTATGAAACAAAGTAAAATGCTTATCCCAACGCTTCGCGAAATGCCAAGCGATGCTCAAGTTATCAGTCACGCCCTTATGTTGCGTGCTGGTTATGTTCGTCAAGTATCAGCAGGTGTTTACTCTTATCTACCACTTGCTAACCGTGTTATCGAAAAAGCTAAGAAGATCATGCGTCAAGAATTTGACAAGATTGGTGCTGTTGAGATGTTGGCTCCAGCCCTTCTCAGTGCTGACCTTTGGCGTGAATCTGGTCGTTATGAAACTTACGGTGAGGACTTGTACAAATTGAAAAACCGTGAGAAGTCAGACTTTATCTTGGGTCCAACTCACGAAGAAACTTTCACAGCTATTGTCCGTGATTCTGTCAAGTCTTACAAGCAATTACCACTGAACTTGTACCAAATCCAGCCTAAGTATCGTGATGAAAAACGTCCACGTAATGGACTTCTTCGTACGCGTGAATTCATCATGAAAGATGGTTATAGCTTCCACGCTAACTACGATAGCTTGGATGTAACTTATGATGAGTACAAGGCAGCCTATGAGCGTATCTTCACTCGTAGTGGTTTGGACTTTAAAGCCATCATCGGTGACGGTGGAGCCATGGGTGGTAAGGATAGCCAAGAGTTTATGGCTATCACACCTGCTCGTACAGATCTTGACCGTTGGGTTGTTTTAGACAAGTCCGTCGCATCATTTGACGAGATTCCTGCAGATGTACAGAAAGAAATCAAGGCAGAATTGCTCAAATGGATGGTTTCTGGTGAAGACACCATTGCCTACTCAAGTGAATCAAGCTATGCAGCTAACTTGGAAATGGCTACCAACGAGTATAAACCAAGCAACCGTGTTGTGACTGAAGATGAAGTGGCTCGCGTGGAAACACCAGGTGTCAAATCGATTGATGAAGTCGCAGCCTTCTTGAATGTTTCTGAAGAGCAAACAATCAAGACCTTGGTTTATATGGCAGACCAAGAACCAGTTGTAGCTCTACTTGTCGGCAATGACCAACTCAATGAAGTCAAATTGAAAAACTACCTTGGAGCAGATTTCTTGGAACCTGCAACTGAGGTAGAAGTGAAAGAATTGTTGGGAGCAGACTTTGGTTCTCTTGGCCCAGTAGATCTTCCAGAAAATGTTAAGATTATCGCTGACCGCAAGGTACAAGATAGCCGCAATGCTGTTGTTGGTGCCAATGAAGATGGTTACCACTTGACTGGTGTCAACCCAGGTCGTGACTTCACTGCTGAGTATGTGGATATCCGTGAAGTCCGTGAGGGTGAGATTTCTCCAGACGGACAAGGTATTCTCAACTTTGCGCGTGGTATCGAGATCGGTCACATCTTTAAACTGGGTACTCGTTACTCAGCAAGTATGGGGGCAGATGTCTTGGATGAAAATGGCCGTGCTGTGCCAATCATCATGGGATGCTACGGTATCGGTGTCAGTCGTCTCCTTTCAGCCGTTATGGAGCAACACGCTCGCCTCTTTGTTAACAAAACTCCAAAAGGTGAATACCGTTACGCTTGGGGTATCAATTTCCCTAAAGAATTGGCGCCATTTGATGTACACTTGATTCCAGTCAATGTTAAGGATGAAGACTCTCTTGAATTGACTAATCGTATCGAAGAAGCCTTAGTCAACAAAGGCTATGAAGTATTGACAGATGACCGTAACGAACGTGTCGGAGTTAAATTCAGCGATAGCGACTTAATCGGTCTTCCAATTCGTATCACTGTTGGTAAGAAAGCAGCTGACGGTATCGTAGAAGTGAAGATCAAGGCGACAGGAGATACAATCGAAGTTCACGCAGATAACTTGCTTGAAACTCTTGAAATCTTAACCAACAAATAAAATCTATAATCAGAAGAAAAACAAGACAAAAATGTAACTAGTTTTTGCCTTGTTTTTTCTTTATAATGAGAGAAAGTAAGACTCAATGAAAATCAAAGAGCAAACTAGGAAACTAGCCGCAGGTTGCTCAAAACACCGTTTTGAGGTTGCAGATGGAAGTTGACGCGGTTTGAATTTGATTTTCGAAGAGTATAAACATTAAAAGCGTAAAAAGAGGTAGTACTATGCTAAAATTTCCAAAGGATTTTGTCTGGGGTTCCTCAACTTCTGGGCCGCAGACAGAAGGACGAGTGCCTGGTGATGGCAAGGGAGATAATCTCTGGGATTATTGGTTTCAAGTAGAGCCAAATCGTTACTACAATGGTATTGGACCAGACAAAACGTCGACCTTCTATGAAAACTGGGAAAAGGATATCGAACTCTTGTTAGAAACTGGCCACACAGCCTTTCGAACTTCTATCCAGTGGTCTCGTATTTTCCCACAGGGCCGTGGGGAAGTCAACCCTCAAGGGGTGGCTTTCTACCGTCAGGTATTTGAAGCCATCAAGGCCAAGGGTATTTGCCTCTTAGTCAATCTTTATCACTTTGACCTGCCTTTTGCCCTTCAAGAAGATGGGGATGGTTGGGAAAATAAAGCAACTATTAAAGCTTATGAAGACTATGCTCGTTTCTGTTTTGAGACCTACGGTGACCTTGTGGACCAATGGATTACCTTCAATGAGCCTATCGTTCCTGTAGAGTTTGGCTATTTTTATGATGCCCATTATCCACATAAGGTGGATGCCAAAGCAGCGGTTAAGGTTGCCTATCATACACAACTGGCGAGCACTCTTGCAGTTAAGGCTTGTCATGAAGTCTTGCCTAGTTCTAAGATTGGGATTGTCCTCAACTTGACACCAGCCTATCCACGTAGCCAACATCCTGCCGATGTAAAAGCTGCTCGTATAGCTGACCTCTTCCAGGCACAATCTTTCCTAGATCCATCTGTTTTAGGAGCTTATCCAGAAGAGTTGGTGGAGATTTTAGCAGACCATGACTTATTACCAGAGTACACAGCCGAAGAGTTGGAGCTAATACGTGAGAACACCGTTGACTTCCTAGGAGTCAACTACTATCAACCTTTGCGTGTTATGGCGCCACGTTTTGCTAAGCATCCTGATAGTCCACTCTTACCAGAACATTTCTATGAACCTTACGTCATGCCAGGTCGTAAGATTAATCCACACCGCGGTTGGGAAATCTACGAGCAAGGAATTTATGACATTGCCCAAAACATCAAGAAAAACTATGGGAATATCGAGTGGATGCTGACAGAAAATGGGATGGGTGTTGAAGGTGAAGACAAATTCCGTGAAAATGGCATGATTCAGGATGACTACCGTATTGACTTTGTCAAAGGTCATCTGCGTGAGCTTCATCGTGCAATTGAAGACGGTGCCAACTGTAAAGGCTATTTGATCTGGACCTTTATTGATTGCTGGTCATGGCTCAATAGCTATAAAAACCGTTATGGTTTAGTCGAGCTTGACCTTGAAACGCAAGAACGCCGTCTGAAAAAATCAGGCCACTGGTTTAAAGAACTCAGCGATAACAATGGGTTTTAAGAACTTTGCAGTCTAACAAATGATATGAAAAAACCATTGGACCTCAACTCTTTTCGAGTTTTTCCAATGGTTTTTCTTGTTCTTATAATAGTCCAATAAAGAGTAGTAGAGCTGATAAACCAATAAAGGTTAGAGTTGCAAGACCACGTTGGCCTGGATTGTATATCTTTCGTTCTCCTCGAACTGGGAATACGATAGCTAGTAATGCGCCACCGACAGCTCCACCTACGTGTCCAGCAAGGCTAATACCAGGCATAAAAACACTACCTACTAGGTTGATAACTAAGAGGGAGAGGTAAGATTGACCGAGCTGTTGCAGATAGGGATTGCGTGAGGCATAACGGAGAACGACAATAGAAGCGAACATACCGTAGAGGGCAGTTGAAGCACCTGCAGTAATGGCATTGGGACTAAAAACGAGGACAAAGAGATTTCCCATCATACCTGATAGAAGGTAGATAAAGAAAAACTGTTTGGAGCCAAAGATTTGTTCCATCTGACGTCCCAAGAAGTAAAGGGATAGCATATTGACTAAAAAGTGCTCCAAGCCAATGTGGACAAAGGTTGCCGAAAATAAGCGCCAGATTTGTTCAGGCATGGCCTTGATAGCAGGAGGATAAACAGCTCCAAACCGATACAAGGTAGCTGCACTTGTGTAATTGAAACCGCTGGTTAGAAACATGATGATAAAAACTAGGGTTGTCACGAGGAGAAAGAAGCTCGTGACAGGATAACGACGATCAAAAATCTCTTTCATAGATGAGTACCTCCTCAACGGGAATATCATGTGTATCAGGATGGAAATCCTGAATCTGACAAGGATAAAGTGTACTAATGGTGTGACCAGTAAAATGCTCCAAGTAGCGGTCGTAGTAGCCACCTCCATAGCCAACTCGATAACCAGAGGGATTGAAAGCTAAACCAGGAACATGGATCAAGTCAATCTGAGAGGGCACAAAGACAATAGCTTCCCCCTGCGGTTCAAGAAGTCCAAAAGAATTTCTTTCGAGTTTCTCTGGTTCATATAGAACAAAGTCCATTTTTCCATGTGGATAGGTTTTGGGAATGAGGAGTGTCTTCCCATCTTTTTGAGCTTGTTCGATCAGTTCAGCTGTCTGAAATTCATGAGGAAAAGACAGGTAAGTGGCGATAGTCTTTGATTCTTTATAAAAAGGATGTTGAAAAAACTGATCTGTGAGCCAATAATTTATGCTCTGCTTTTCTTCTTTGGATAGAGACTTGAGTTCTTGCAAGACCTGCTTGCGTAAGCTTTTTTTCATAGTTTACTCCGCAGCTTTCTTGGCTAAAAAGCTTGATACAGCCTCGACACCGATTGCCAGAGCTTCTTCCTTAGGACTCATCTTTGGATGGTGAAGAGCATAGGGACTATCAATTCCAAGCCAGAACATGACACCAGGAATCTTGGAGAGAAGATAACCAAAGTCTTCTCCTGTCATGGCAGGTTCGATGTCGATTAATTCAATTCCCTCTTTTTCATCAAAGAAGGTCATCAATTCACAGGCTAGTTCAGGGTTGTTTTCGACTGGCAAATAGCCTCCCTGTTTGAGTTCAATCTCTACATCCATGTCAAAGGCAGCTGCTACACCTTCAGCGATAGCTTTGACACGTTTTTGAACCAAAAGACTCATATTGTGTGTAAGAGCTCGAATGGTTCCATGCAGGAAAGCTGTATCAGCGATGACATTATTGGTTGTACCAGCTTGAAAAACACCGAAAGTGACAACAGCTCCCTCGATAGGATCGACATTACGGCTGACAACTGACTGGACTTGGGTCACAAAATAGCTAGCTGCAACCAGAGCATCGTTTGCTTCGTGTGGAAAGGCAGCGTGTCCGCCTTTACCCTTAAAGCGAATCTTAACTTCACATGTTCCAGCAAAGAGTGTATGGGTATTGGTCGCAATCTGTCCAACTTTTAAGTCAGGACGGATATGAAGTCCATAGAATTGATCAGGCAACCAGTCACCAAAAGCATCATCTTCATACATGAGCATACCACCTGCTTCGTTTTCCTCGGCAGGTTGGAAGAGAAAGAGGAGATTGTTTTTGGGTTGGTTTTCTAGAGCACGTTCGAGACTTCCAAGGGCAATGGTCATGTGAAAATCGTGTCCACAAGCATGCATGCGGTCGGGGTGCTGAGAGGCAAAAGGAAGACCTGTTTGTTCAACGATTGGAAGTCCATCGATGTCTGTCCGCCAACCGATAGTACGTTCTGGGTGACTTCCCTGCAAGTAAACTAAAATACCTGTTCGCCAAGTACGAATCTGAACAAAATCCTTACCAGCTGTTAATGTTTCAATGACATTGAGTAAATAAGCGTGAGTCTTGAATTCTTCTAAACCGATCTCAGGAATTTGGTGAAGATCGCGTCGAGTTTGAATCAAATCTAACATAGTTAATTTCCTTCTATTGATACGAGAAAGAGGCTGGAAATATTTCCGCCTCTGTTACTAATTACAAGGTGCGAAGCGCATCCTCTAGCGCTGTTTTTTGTTGGGTTTGGCTATCGATTTCCTTGATAACACGAGCTGGGACACCTGCTACCACAACATTTTCAGGAACATCTTGAGTGACGATAGCGCCTGCTGCAACAACAGAACCACTACCGATTTGAACACCTTCGATAACTACAGCGTTAGCACCGATGAGAACATTGTCACCGACACGGACAGGTTCAGCACTAGCTGGCTCGATAACGCCTGCAAGAACAGCACCTGCACCAACGTGGCTATTTTTACCGACAATAGCGCGTCCACCAAGGATAGCTCCCATATCAATCATAGTGCCAGATCCGATTTCTGCACCGATATTGATAACAGCCCCCATCATGATAACAGCGTTGTCGCCAATCTCAACCTGGTCACGGATGATAGCACCTGGCTCGATACGCGCATTGATATCACGTTTATCAAGGAGAGGCACAGCAGAGTTGCGAGCATCTTGTTCAACAACATAGTCCTTGTTTTCTGTAAGTCCTTCAAGAAGTGGAGCGATATCTTTCCAGTCTCCAAAAAGAACATTCCCAAGCTTGATAACAGAGGCAGGGATAGCTCCAGCAAGTTGCCCCTCAAAGGTCACTTTTACACTTGTCTTTTTCTCAGCATTTGCGATAAATTGGATAATTTCTTGTGCATTCATTTTTGTAGCAGTCATAGGTGTCTCCTCACTCTTTGTAATGCTTACTATTCTACCAAAAAAGGCTTCAATTTTGAAGCCTTAAGTGTTAAAAGAAGGTGTTTAATTCTTGGATTTAGATTCTTCGATGGACAAGAAAACCATAGGAACGATAATCAAAATCATGGCCAGTACCAAGAAACTATCCAGAACCATGCCAAGGAAAAGAACGCTTAGAATAGCAGAGGATAGCGGTTCGCTTGCGCTGACGACTGACACCACCAAGGGAGAAACGAGAGAGACAGCCTTCATCGATAGGAAAAAGGCAAAGGCAGTTCCCAAAAAGGCAATAGTCAAACAAATACAGATACTGATGGCATCAACCTGGAAGCTAATCTTATAAACAGGGTAGAGAAAATTACTAAAAAGGCCCGCGATAATCATTCCCCAACCAACAGTTGGCACAAATCCGTATTTTTTTGCAAAGCGTTGGGGTAAGATGACATTGAACATAACACCTAGGGCACTGAGAAGACCTGTCAGTAAAGCAAGAGGAGTGATGGATAGCTTAGCCAAATCGCCTTTGGTAGCCATCAAAAAGACCCCAAGCATAGCAGTCAGAACATAGAAGATCGCTTTTTTAGAAGCTTTTTTTTTGTAGATAATGCGGTTGTAGATAAGAATGAAGACAGGACTGATAAATTGTAGGATGGTTGCAGTTGTAGCGTTGGAGTACTCCACACAGAGATAAAAGAAAAATTGTACGGAGAAGATCCCTAAGATAGCATAGGCGAGAAAAGGAAGGTAATTGTTTCGATTTTTCCAGATTTCGAAGAGCTGGGACCGGAGTTTAAGACTAGATAAGACGATTACGAAACCACCTGCGACGAGTAGACGCATAGAAGTAATCCACCCTGAAGATACTTGATAATGTGAAAAAAAGTACTCTCCTAAGATTCCACAGATCCCCCAGATCAAGCCAGATAGGAGAGAATAAATGGTTCCCTTAAAAATATTCTTTTGATATTTATTCATGTTGCTATTGTACCATGAAATGAAAAAAGAAAAAAGAGAGTGGAGAAAAATCATTTCTTTCCCACTCTCAATGATTGTGCTAGTTAGCGCTGTTGATTGCTGCTTCTATTATTGGAACTAGAGCTACTGCTCACGTTACTATTAGAAGTATTATTACGATTATTATTGTTACTACTATTGCTATTGTTTGATGAGGAAGAAGATGCTTTAGGCAGACTTCCTAAAATGGTGTTCCAAGCATTTTGGTAGTCTGCATCGCTTCCACCAATAGCGAATTTATAAGTGGTAGTCGGAGCACCATTTTGGTTAGCCCAGTAACTTGTTACCATTTCACCAGTCACATTAATCTCTTTACCATTGATAGTAACCTTACCTGGTTTTTGACCAGTTGATTTGAGGACTTGTGATGAAGTGACACTTGAATCGAGTTTGAAACGTTCTGAACCCCAAGAAGAAGGGGCTGCTTGTTGAATGGCATTTACCAGATGAGCCATGTATTTTGCATTACGGTAGTGTCCTGCACCTTTGCCAAGTGGTCGGTTATCATCGTGACCAAGCCAACCACCAAGGGTTAATCTTGGAGTTGAAAGCATGAGCCACATATCGCCATCTTCATTGGTCGTACCAGTTTTACCAATCCAGTCAGCACCTGCCAAACTTGGGTTGATTGCAGCAAGATCGCTCTGGAAGCTTGAAGTCACTTGGGAAGAAATCACATCTCTTAGTAAGCTCTGCATAATGGTTGCAGTTGCTTTAGAGTAGACTTGTACAGGTTCGTCTTTATGCTCATAGATAACCTCGCCGCTGGTCTTCTCGATTTTTGAAATCATGTATTTCTTATGGTAAACACCATTGTTAGCCAAGGTTTGGTAGCCATTTGTATGTTGGGCTACAGTGACATCGATTCCTCCCCCCATAGGAAGACTTTCAATGCCATATTCTGGAATCTCGTAGCCCATTTTTTCCATGTAGGAACGGACATCAACTCCTTTTTGAAGAAGTAACTGATAGGTCCAGTAGGCTGGGATATTCCAAGAGTAATTCAGAGCTTCTTTCAGACTCATCATGGCAGTACCAGAACTATTGACATACATGATAGGATTTCCGTTAGAGAAGTTAGTTGGGTAGTTAGATAAGATGCTTGCACTTCCCATCAAACCTTGGTCAATCGCAATACTGTAGGCTAGGATTGGTTTAGTAGTTGAAGCAGGAGACCTTTTAGTGTTAAAGGCGTGGTTGTTTTGATTACTTTGGTAATCACGACCACCGACAAATCCTAAAATGGCGCCTGTTTGGTTATCCATCAAGACATTTCCGACTTCTGGTTGACCAGTATCATCATCGACAAGGTAGCCATAGTTTGCAACTGCACCTTGCATGGCTGTATGGATAGCTTTATCAATTGTAGTTGTGATACGGTAACCACCATTTTGAATCTCTTTTTCAGCCAATTCATGATAAGATTTTTGGATAGATTCGTTCTTTAGTTCTGGTGCAGAAACGTTATCTTTTTTGACCAGATAATCGTACATGAGGTTCGTCGCCTCATCAAGCGCAGTGAAGTAGAGGAAACCTTTAGCAGTTACGTTGACATTTTCTGCTGGCAAGAAGTCTTTCTTAATATCGTACGCTTTATAGGTTTCGTAATCTTCTTGGCTAAGAACTCCAGTTCTGTACATATTGTAGAGAACATCTTTTGAGCGCTTGATTCCAAGTTCAATATCTTCTTCGCTCTTCATCTCACCAGTAGACTCATAAGGTGAGTAGGAAATGGGGCTTTGTGGTAAACCTGCTAGGAAAGCTGCTTGAGGAATGGTTAGTTTGCTAGCATCCACTCCGAAAATTCCAGTTGCAGCCTGCTGAGCACCTGCGATATTTTGTCCCTTGTTATTGCGACCAAAAGGTGCAACATTTAGATAGGTAGTCAGGATTTCATCCTTATTCATAGCACGTTCTAGGGCTAGAGCATCTACGATTTCACTGGCTTTACGAGCAAGCGTAGGAGCATCACCAACTACTTGTTGTTTGATGAGCTGTTGTGTTAGGGTAGAACCACCACTCGAAGAACCAAGGCCGATAAAGTTTCCTAGACTGGCACGAATGACCGCTTTAGGAACGACACCATTGTGCTCTGCAAAGTGTTCGTCCTCGGTTGCAACGATAGCTTGCTTGAGATTCTCTGAGATGGCATCGGATGCGACAGATGTTCGCAAAAGATCGCTCTCGATAGCCCCAATCATAGAACCATCTGCATAGCGAATCTCAGAAATAGATGAAATATTGTTGACATGTTTAACCAAATCCTCTGTTTGAGGGACACTAACTTGATCAAAGAGAGAAACAGCATATCCCAAAACAACCCCAGTCCCGAGGAGGCCGCCAATAAAAGCTAGGATGAAAAGTGTGTTAAAAGTTGCTTTTATTCCAAGTAAAATCTTGGCCCAAATAGTCCAAATGGTTAGTTTTGTTTTGACTTTCTTATTTTTATCTGGATTTTTTTTGGAAGTTGTTAATTTTAGAGACCGAAGTAAGGCCAGTCCTTTTTGTTTGATTCTTGTTACATGTTTGTTCATAGAATTCCTCACTCTTTATTATTATACCATAAAAGCATCTCTTGCAAGAAATTAGGCTTAGAATGGGGGTTAGATAGGGATTGGTTCTTGGGATTTAGACATCAAAAAAGCCAGATTTAAACTAAATCTGACTGTTTGGTAAATTGTTTATTTTTCTCCTGAAAGTTCTTTTCCAAGATCAATCAAGTAGTCCTTCAAGTGGTCTTTGACTTGTGGATGTTTAAGGGCGTATTCGATGGAAGTCTTCATGAATCCAAACTTGTCTCCGACATCGTAACGTGAACCTTTAAACTCACGAGCAAATACTCGTTGGGTTTTGTTGAGAGTATCGATAGCATCTGTTAGCTGGATTTCATTTCCTGCTCCTGGTGTTTGATTTTCAAGAATACCGAAAATCTCAGGTGTGAGAAGGTAGCGACCGATGATGGCTAAATCACTTGGTGCATCCTCAGGAGCTGGTTTTTCAACGAAGGTTTCAACGCTGTAAAGACCGTCATTTCCTTCACCCTGAGGAGCGATAACACCGTATGAAGAAACTTCTTCGTGTGGGACAGGCATTACGGCGATAGTAGAAGCATGAGTCTTCTCATAATCATTCATGAGCTGCTTGGTCAATGGCACAGCTTTGTCATCAGTGATATCCATGAGATCATCTCCAAGCATAACCACAAAGGGTTCGTTTCCAACGAAAGCCTTGGCTTGTAAGACGGCATCTCCGAGTCCACGTGGGTGTGTTTGACGGATGAAGTGAAGACGCATACCAGTTGTTTCGTCAACTAGTTTCAAAAGGTCGGTTTTTCCTTTTTCCTTGAGGTTGTATTCTAGTTCAAAGTTTGAGTCGAAATGGTCTTCGATAGAACGTTTTGACTTTCCTGTTACGACAAGAATGTCCTCAATTCCAGACTTAAGAGCTTCTTCAACGATGAACTGGATGGTTGGCTTATCGACGATTGGCAACATTTCTTTGGCCAAAGCTTTAGTAGCAGGTAGGAAACGAGTTCCAAGTCCTGCAGCAGGGATAATGGCTTTTCTAACTTTTTGCATCATGAGCTTCCTTTCTAACGGTGACTAAGACCACTCGTTCTCTGCCTTGAACTCATTGCTCATGAGTTCAGAAACGGCATCCTTAATATTAACATTTTCATAAATAACTTGGTAAATGGCTTGGGTGATTGGCATATAAACTCCAAGTTCTTGCGCTAATTCGTAAGCAGCTTTGGTTGTTGAAATTCCTTCGATGACCATTCCCATGTTGGTTTCGATATCTGCCAAGGCTTCTCCACGCCCAAGAGCATCTCCAGCTCGCCAGTTACGTGAGTGGACAGAAGTTCCGGTAACGATTAAATCTCCAACCCCAGAAAGTCCACTGTAAGTTAATGGATTTGCTCCAAGTTTAACCCCCAGACGGGTAATTTCTGCCAGCCCGCGCGTGATAATAGCAGCTTTTGCATTATCACCAAATCCAAGTCCATGGAGGGCACCTGCACCAACAGCGATGATATTTTTAAGAGCACCAGCTGTTTCCACTCCGATAACATCCGTATTGGTATAAAGGCGGAAGTAGTGGTTGCTAAAGAGTTTTTGAACATATTGAGCAGTTTGTAAATCTTTAGAAGCAGCCGTAATCAAGGTAATATCACGTACAATCGTTTCTTCCGCATGGCTAGGACCAGATACAACCACAACTTCACTACGCAATTCTTCAGGGATTTCTTCTTCTAGGATAGTTGAAAGACGTTTGTGGCTATTGGGCTCGAGGCCTTTTGAAGCATGCATGACAACCACTTTATGATCCAAAACAGCAGCCACTTGTTGAGCTACCAATCTGGTCACCTTGGTTGGCACCACAAACAAGACAGCATCAACCCCCTTCAAGGCTTCTGCCAAATCATGATAGGCAACAATTTTTTCGTCTAATACAGTATCCTTAAAATAGCGTTTGTTAGTATGTTGTGTATTAATTTCATCAATTTGATCAGGAATATTTCCCCAGATACGTACTTGGTGTCCGTTGTCATTTAAAACTTGTGACAAGGCAGTACCCCAAGAACCAGGCCCTAAAACAGCGATGGTTTGTTTGTCCATATTTCCCTCCTTCTGAGAAAGCACTTTCCTATATTCTACCATAAAAAGGACTATCATGCATCTATATTATTTAATAAGAATTATTTGAATGGTAAATTATATAAAGTGGAGAAATTTGAGAAACTATCAGTAAAAATGTCTAGTATTTAAAGGTTAAAACGATAAAAAAACACGAAAAGAGGAACAATATTTTTCCTAAAAATGGTATAATAGGAGCATCACGAAAATTGGAGAGACAGCATGAGTTTTTACAATCATAAAGAAATCGAGCCTAAGTGGCAAAAATACTGGGCTGACCATCACACATTTAAGACAGGAACAGATGCTTCAAAACCTAAGTTTTATGCATTGGACATGTTCCCTTATCCATCTGGAGCGGGTCTTCACGTAGGACACCCAGAAGGCTACACAGCAACTGATATCCTCAGCCGTTTCAAACGTGCCCAAGGCTACAACGTCCTTCACCCAATGGGATGGGATGCCTTTGGTTTGCCTGCAGAGCAATACGCTATGGATACAGGAAATGACCCGGCGGAATTCACAGCAGAAAACATTGCCAACTTCAAACGCCAAATCAATGCGCTTGGCTTCTCTTACGACTGGGATCGTGAAGTTAATACTACAGATCCGAACTACTACAAGTGGACGCAATGGATTTTCACTAAGCTTTACGAAAAAGGTTTGGCTTATGAAGCTGAAGTGCCAGTAAACTGGGTTGAGGAACTGGGAACAGCTATCGCCAACGAAGAAGTGCTTCCAGATGGAACATCTGAGCGTGGAGGCTATCCAGTTGTCCGTAAACCAATGCGCCAATGGATGCTTAAAATCACTGCCTATGCGGAGCGCTTGCTCAATGACTTGGATGAGCTTGATTGGCCAGAGTCTATCAAAGATATGCAGCGCAACTGGATCGGTAAATCAACTGGTGCCAATGTCACTTTCAAGGTGAAAGGGACTGATAAGGAATTCACAGTCTTTACGACACGTCCAGATACCCTTTTTGGTGCGACCTTCACTGTTTTGGCTCCTGAGCATGACTTGGTAGATGCTATCACCAGTCCCGAACAAGCTGAGGCTGTAGCGGACTACAAACACCAAGCCAGCCTCAAATCAGACTTGGCTCGTACAGACCTTGCCAAGGAAAAAACAGGGGTTTGGACTGGTGCTTATGCTATCAACCCTGTTAACGGTAAAGAAATTCCAATCTGGATTGCGGACTACGTTCTTGCTAGCTACGGAACAGGTGCTGTTATGGCTGTACCTGCTCATGACCAACGTGACTGGGAATTTGCTAAACAATTTGACCTTCCAATCGTAGAAGTGCTTGAAGGAGGCAACGTTGAAGAGGCTGCCTACACAGAAGATGGCCTTCATGTTAATTCTGACTTCCTAAATGGATTGAATAAAGAAGACGCCATTGCCAAGATTGTGGCTTGGTTGGAAGAAAAAGGCTGTGGCCAAGAAAAGGTTACCTACCGTCTTCGCGACTGGCTCTTTAGCCGTCAACGTTACTGGGGTGAGCCAATTCCAATCATTCATTGGGAAGATGGAACTTCGACAGCTGTTCCAGAAAGTGAATTGCCACTTGTCTTGCCAGTAACCAAGGACATCCGCCCTTCAGGTACTGGTGAAAGCCCACTGGCCAATTTGGCAGACTGGCTTGAAGTGACTCGTGAAGATGGTGTCAAGGGTCGTCGTGAAACAAACACCATGCCACAATGGGCTGGTTCAAGCTGGTACTACCTCCGCTATATTGACCCACACAATACTGAGAAATTGGCTGATGAGGACCTTCTCAAACAATGGTTGCCAGTAGATATCTATGTGGGTGGTGCGGAGCATGCCGTTCTTCACTTGCTTTATGCTCGTTTCTGGCACAAATTCCTCTATGACCTCGGTGTCGTTCCAACTAAGGAACCATTCCAAAAACTCTTTAACCAAGGGATGATTTTGGGAACAAGCTACCGTGACCACCGTGGAGCTCTTGTGGCGACTGACAAGGTTGAAAAACGTGACGGTTCCTTCTTCCATGTGGAAACAGGAGAAGAGTTGGAGCAAGCACCAGCCAAGATGTCTAAATCTCTTAAGAACGTTGTCAACCCAGACGATGTGGTGGATCAATACGGAGCCGATACCCTTCGTGTCTATGAAATGTTCATGGGACCACTCGATGCTTCCATCGCTTGGTCTGAAGAAGGTTTGGAAGGAAGCCGTAAGTTCCTTGACCGTGTTTACCGTTTGATTACAAGTAAAGAAATCGTTGCGGAAAACAATGGCGCTCTTGACAAGGTTTACAATGAAACCGTTAAATCTGTCACAGAGCAAATCGAGTCTATGAAATTCAACACAGCCATTGCCCAACTCATGGTCTTTGTCAATGCAGCAAACAAGGAAGACAAACTCTATGTAGACTACGCCAAAGGCTTTATCCAATTGATCGCCCCATTTGCACCTCACTTGGCAGAAGAACTCTGGCAAACAGTCGCAGCAACAGGTGAGTCTATCTCTTACGTAGTTTGGCCAACATGGGACGAAAGCAAATTGGTTGAAGACGAAATCGAAATTGTCGTTCAAATCAAAGGAAAAGTTCGTGCTAAACTCATGGTTGCGAAAGACCTTTCACGCGAAGAATTGCAAGAAGTGGCTCTGGTTAACGACAAAGTTAAAGCAGAGATCGATGGCAAGGAAATTGTGAAGGTGATTAGTGTACCTAACAAACTCGTTAATATCGTTGTTAAATAAGAAATGAATCCTTCAGAGTAGAATCTGGAGGATTTTTGTAGATTACCTGAGAGATGTGATATACTATTCACATCTTTAAACTTATAAGAGTAAGACAAGGAGAAAGCTATGCCAGTAAATGAATATGGTCAGATGATTGGTGAACCTGTAGACGACACACCTGGAGTCTTGCCTTCACTTGTACGGATAGAAGGACAGTATACGATTATCGAAGCTCTGTCAGTAGAAAAGCATGCGGAGGATTTGTTAACTGTTTATGGTCCAGATAGCCCTCGTGACATGTGGACCTATCTCTTTCAACCACCAGTAGAAAATCTCGAAAAATTAATCGTCGCTTTAAAGCAGATGCTTGAGCGCAAGGATCGCTTCTATTATGCGATTATCGATAAAGTGACTGGAAAGGCGCTGGGGACTTTTTCTCTCATGCGTATTGACCAAGCTAATCGCGTGATTGAAGTTGGCGCGGTGACCTTTTCTCCGGCTCTCAAACAGACCAGGATGGGAACAGAGGCCCACTATTTGCTAGCTCGTTATGTCTTTGAAGAGCTTAACTATCGCCGTTATGAGTGGAAATGTGATGCGCTAAATCTACCTTCTAGAAAAGCAGCAGAACGTTTGGGCTTTATCTACGAGGGAACCTTCCGTCAAGCTGTTATTTATAAAGGGCGTACTAGAGATACGGATTGGTTGTCTATGATCGACAAGGATTGGCCAAGGGTTAAGGCTCGTTTTGAAGCATGGTTGAAGCAAGATAATTTTGATGAAAATGGACAACAGATTAAATCTCTACGAGAATGTTAGGAAGGTTTGCTATGATTAAGATTACAAAAGAAACATCTGTTTCACTTGATGACGTTTTGCATCTCTACCAGGCAGTTGGTTGGACAAATTATACAAATCAGCCCCAAATGTTGTCCCGGGCTCTGTCTCATTCACTAGCCATTTATCTAGCGCGTGATGGTGAGGAAATCGTTGGTCTAGTTCGCTTGATTGGAGACGGTTTTTCTTCGGTTTTTGTCCAGGATTTGATCGTTTTGCCTACCTATCAGCGCCAAGGGATTGGTAGTCACTTGATGAAAAAATCCTTAGCTGATTATAAGGATACCTACCAAGTACAACTAGCGACAGAACAAACAGAAAAAACCTTGGAATTTTATCGTTCTCTGGGGTTTGAAACCTTGTCTAGCTTCCAGTGTACGGGCATGATTTGGGTGAATCGAAAAAAATTACAATAATTTTTTTCTCTTAAGCTAACTTTAAGTCTTCTTCTGTATCATGTAACCATTAAATAAAGACCTCCTAATACTCTTCGAAAATCTCACCATACTTCATTAGAGTCGACTTACCTAACTTTAGTTATGCTTGCGTCGCTCTGCCTAGTTTGATTTCGATTTTCATTGAGTAACCTTTATTTAATAGAAATTCTAAACTTTTTTTCATCATAATCTCCTAATAAAGTCACCCAATTTGGTGGCTTTTTGTTATGTGACTTTCAGCGATATTTCATTTATATTCGTTGTTTTGAACAAAAGTAAAAGTTCGTGTCAAGGATAACGCGGATATCCATATAATACAAAGATCGCCGAATCTTCTATTGTTTAGAAGCTTGATGCCTTTAAAATTGGTGTTATTAAATTTTTTAATGACCTACTTGAGATCCTGATAAAAAGTATCTGATTTATCGTGGTTTTATCAAAAGGTATCGAAATATGACTCTGTTTGAAAGAATTGAATTTTTCAAAAAGAAGATTGTCGAGGAAATCTCGCGTAAAAATATACTATCTAGTGAGGAGGTAAGGCTATGAGAAAAATACTTTTCTTGATTAAAATCTATATCTAGTATATAATCAATCTATATCGTATAGATTGGAGATATATCATGGCTATAAGCGTATCGAAACAATACAATTTCAAACTAAATGAAGCTACTATGGAGCAAGCTAGAAATATTATCAAGGAAAAGGGCATGACAATGACAGATGCTATTTCTTTATTTGTAGAGCAAATAGTCTTAGAGCAAGATTTGCCTATTAAGACGGCCGAAGATTTGCATAGAGAGCAGTTGATTGCTGAATTACAAGCTCAATCTGAACGTGCCTTGAGAGAATATGAGGCAGGCGAAGGAGCTTCTCTAGACAATGTGAGGGCACGCTATGGCTTATAAAGTGATCCTTTCAAAAGAAGTTGAACAAGCTATCGACAATATACACGAATATATAGCTACGGTACTTTTATCCCCTCAATCTGCGAAAAAAACTGTAGCAAAAATTTTAGATGGCTTAAAGAGTCTAGAAGTCTTTCCTGAAGCTGGTTTTGATGCTGATGTGAAAATCGGTGTAAAGATTAATAGTAAGTATCCTACACGAGGAAAAATTATAGATCAATACGTTTTGCTTTACTTTGTTGATCAGACACAAAAGACTGTTTTTCTCTCCCATTTATTTCATACCAAGAGTGACTATGTTACCTTACTACAAAAAGACAATAAAAAAAGTTCAAAATCTTAAGCTAACTTTAAGTCTTATCCTGTATCATTTAGTTATTAAATAAAGACCTCCTAACTTTATTTAATGGAAATCCTAAAACTTTTTTCATCATAATCTCCTAATAAAGTCACCCAATTTGGTGGCTTTTTTCTTGTTTGCTTTTAGCAATTTTTAATTAGTATTTATTATTTTTGAACAAAATTAAAAAACTAGAAATTCTTAAGATAACTTTAAGACTTTTCTTGTATCATGTAATTATTAAATAAAGACCTCCTAACTTTATTTAATAGAAATCCTAAACTTTTCTTTTTCATAATAATCTCCCTAATGAAGCCACCAAATTCGGTGGCTTTTTTGTTTGTAGGCTGGATTTTTGCTATAATAGGAGCATGAGTAGAATTTTAGATAATGAAATCATGGGTGATGAGGAGCTGGTAGAACGTACCCTCCGTCCCCAATATTTACGTGAATATATCGGTCAAGATAAGGTCAAGGATCAGCTTCAAATCTTTATCGAAGCAGCAAAAATGCGTGATGAGGCGCTGGACCATGTTCTTTTGTTTGGTCCTCCAGGTCTCGGGAAAACAACCATGGCTTTTGTCATTGCCAATGAACTGGGAGTCAATCTCAAACAAACGTCTGGTCCCGTTATCGAAAAAGCCGGTGATCTGGTAGCGATTTTGAATGACTTGGAGCCAGGAGATGTTCTTTTTATTGATGAGATTCACCGCTTGCCTATGTCGGTGGAAGAGGTGCTTTACAGTGCTATGGAAGACTTCTACATCGACATCATGATTGGTGTGGGGGAAGGTAGTCGCAGTGTCCATCTGGAATTGCCACCTTTTACCTTGATTGGTGCGACGACACGAGCAGGGATGCTTTCAAATCCTCTTCGTGCCCGTTTTGGGATTACTGGTCACATGGAGTATTATGCCCATGATGACTTGACAGAGATTGTCGAGCGGACGGCAGATATCTTTGAGATGGAAATTACACATGAAGCTGCTTCGGAGTTGGCCCTCCGTAGTCGTGGAACTCCTCGTATCGTCAATCGTCTCCTCAAGCGCGTGCGCGACTTTGCCCAAATTATGGGCGATGGCTTGATTGATGATGTGATTACGGATAAGGCTTTGACCATGCTGGATGTAGACCATGAAGGTTTGGATTATGTAGACCAGAAAATTCTCCGTACCATGATTGAAATGTACGGTGGCGGTCCTGTCGGTCTAGGAACTCTTTCGGTGAATATCGCCGAAGAGCGTGAGACGGTTGAGGATATGTACGAACCTTACCTGATCCAGAAGGGCTTTATCATGCGAACTCGTTCAGGACGGGTCGCGACAGCTAAGGCTTATGAACATTTGGGGTATGAATACATTGAAAAATAAGGCTGAAATCGTAGACTCTTTCAGAAAAAATCCTGATATGATGGCTATTCTGACTATCATCCGTGACTTGGAGTTGAAAGATTCCTGGTTAGCAGCTGGTTCGGTCCGAAATTTTATCTGGAATCTCTTGTCAGATAAGCCATCCTTTGACCGTGAAACGGATGTGGATGTGATTTTCTTTGACCCAGATGTGAGTTACGAAGAAACGCTGGCTATAGAAAGCAAGTTGAGAGAGGACTTTCCCCAGTATCAGTGGGAGCTGAAAAATCAAGTCTATATGCACCAACACAGTCCCCACACACCTCCGTATAGAAATTCCTGCGATGCCATGAGTAAGTATCCTGAACGTTGTACGGCAGTAGGACTGCGCTTGCAAGCTGACGCAACTTTAGAGCTCTTTGCTCCTTATGGTTTGGAGGATATTTTAAACTTTCAAGTTCGTCCAACTCCTCATTTCTTAGAAAATCAAGACCGAATGAAGCTCTATCAAAAGCGTTTATCTAAGAAAAACTGGCGTGAAAAATGGAAAAATCTCACATTTAAAAATACTTAAGGAAACTTTAAGATAGGAGTTGTATACTTATCTCATAAGTTAAAAAGACCTTAACTTATACTCCTAAAACTTTTTCATAATAATCTCCCTATAAAAAAATTAAGTCGCCCAAAGACTGGCTGACACTCAGCACTCTAAAACAATCTGAGTTCATGCATCTTATAAGAGAGTTAAAAGACGGTTCAAATGAGCCGTCTTTTTCATATATTCAATTATCGTTCACTAAATGAAACTTTAAAATTATACATTGTGCAATTAGGATTTTTGCAAACTTTTATAACTTTACCACGGGCGTCGTCTGCCGCGTAGAACCAAAGAACCTCGTGGCATTTTGTACATTTTTCAGTCATATCAAAACTCCTATAGTTTATTACCGCAATGACTACACCGTTCTGGTCGGTCGCTTGTTTTTCGCCCGCAAGTTGGGCATTCAATAGTTGCTGTAAGAATTTTTTTAACTTGTTTAATCATAATGATTACCATCCAGATTTCTTTTGACAAGTTCCATAATCACACCTATGGTAAGAAAGATTGTGGTAAATAGCTTCTTTACACCAATCGCATTTATTACCACTTAAAGCACGTTCACAAGCACAATACCATTCATTAGAGTTTCCCATAATAAAAACCTCTTTCTATTTACAATATTTTATAGCACAATACCGCAATCTTGTGCTAATTCTTCTAATGTAAGTCCAGAATACCGTCGTAAGTTCGAAAGCTCCTTCTCGATTTCCAGTCTTCCACCCGAAGAATCAACTCTCCACTGCAAAATTGACTCCATAGTTCGAATACTTGCTTCAATTGTCTCTAAAGTTTCTTGAAGAGATTCTCTTTCTTGAGTTAGACTGATGTATTGTTCACGGTCTGCCGAAGCCATTCGTCCACCCAGCTCGTTAATATCAGCCATTACTTCTAAGCGAATTCTTTTCGATTTCTCAAGAATTTTCATTGCTAATTCTTGTTTTTTAGTGTATTTATCAATGGCAGATTTTCTATTAAACCAGAAAATTCCACCAGCAATTGCAATTACCAATATGAAAAAAGCCATATTTTCTCCTTAATAAAACCTCTAAGTATTTGTAGCACATTAAAAATCGTATTTATTTTAATACGAAATACCTCCTTTTTTATTTTCACTCAAAAATCCCTGCTACAATAGGGGTTGAGCTTGTTTTAGTGAATGGTCGTCAACTAAAACAATGAAAAAATAAAAATGCCAATTCAACAAGGTAACTAAAACCTTATTAAATCAGCATTTTAAATATTTTTTATTGATAACTTTGATTGTTTTAACAAACGACCGTTTGCTAAAACTGTTGATAGGTTTAATGTACTATTTTTCTAAGGATTTGTCAATTGATTATAGGTAATTTCTTCTATTTATTTGAATACCATTGCGCTTCAGCACATTATAAATAGTTGCGGTGGAAATACTCAGCTGATTCGCAATCTTGCGCACAGGCAATTCTTTTCGTAGGTATTGCTCGATTATTTGTTTTTCGGTATCTTTAGGCAACCCTTTATTGCCAAGCTTTACACCTTTTTCTTTCGCTTTACGTAGGCCGTCTTTAGTGCGTTCAGAAATAGCTTGAAGCTCCCATTCTGCCACATAACCCAACATCAAACAAAAGAATTTTCCAGTTAAAGAATCTGTTTCAATATTTTCATGAATTGATTGAAGATGAATACCATTTTTAGTTAAATCTTCAATAATAACAGAGAGGTGAAGCATCTTTCTTGTAAGTCTATCCAATTTATATACGACAAAATTTGTTTTAACCCCTTGTTTAGCATAATTTTTAGCTAATTTTAACGCCTTATCAAGTTGGGGGCGGTCTTGATTTCCACCAGAATCTTTTTCGATATAGAGCTTGTCGCAAAAGCTGAGCGCCTCTTTTTGAACAGATAACCCCAATTCTTGCCGATTATCTGTCGAACTGACACGAGCATAACCGATAGTTATGGTTTTAATATTTTCTAATTTGTTCTTGTGATGATTTGTCAAAATTTCTCCTTTCCTTACTATTGTAGCAGGGTATCTAAATTATAGAAAATTCAGACAATAATTAAAAAAGAGAAATACTTTTAAAGCAAACCGCGTTTTATTTGCTATTATCAACACTTTTTGATATACTGAAAACGTATACAAATCTTTAAAAATGTTGACTCAGTGCCAAACGTGTGGTATACTGATATAGTTATTTTATTTTTTTAAGATGACCTAGATTTTTATATATTATATAAAAATAGTTCTTTGTCACTTATTTACAATTTTATTTTTCAAAAAATTGACAAAATAAAAAATCATCTAAATATTGGCGTATCTAGATGATTCGAACGTGATAAGTGTAATGATAATTTTGCTTAACGACGCTTTTTGTGATACTTCTTGCGTCGTTTTCTTTTATCTTCATGTTTTCTCTTTTCTCTCATTAGTGGGCTTGACTTGTTATGTATATGTTGATAATACATAAAACCAACCGTCAAGCAAATTACAATCAGTGCTAAGATAGCAGATATAGCCAAAACTAAGTAATCTGGTGGTATTGCTATGAGAGTTTCTTTTAGATTATTCCCAATATCAATCTTAGAGTCGTTAAAAACTGAAATAATAGTACTAACCAGCTTAACATCCTCTGTCTTAAGCTCTAAATTTTGAGTTTTTTCCTTAGCTGATAATAAAGCCAATTTAAAATTTTGTTTAGTCATAATGTGACCTCCTTTTTAGGAAAGAAACACTACACCTATCACGAGCATAAAATAATAGACAGAACACCCTACAAGAAACATAGATGTGTACAATTCAAATCCTTTCGTTAATAGTTGTTTACTATAGTTGAAGATTCAAACTTGCACATCTTCTGATTCTCTATAGTCTGTCCTGCCTTAATATTTTTTATGGTAAACTTATTATAGTCTTTTTTATTTCGATTGTCAAATTAAATATCACTACACCCCAATAAAAATTTTAAAAAATATTTTCTTGTTCAACTAGACAAAAGAATATCAGCTCATTTTTCTCTAAATTTTCACTCATTCCAACAGTAAAATCAGTTTTGTCTTGTGTTGTGAAAGCTCTTTTTTCTAAGTAATTTACAACATTTTCTGTTAAGGTTATCATATCTTTCATTTTCGAAACGGTATAGTCATAACTGGCTTTTACAGATAAAGCGAAACTTTTAACAATAAAAATTTTATTAATAGCTTCTTTGGGTAAAAATCTATCCAAAGCTTTATAAAAGTCCATTTCAGATTGGCAAAATCCAGTAATTAAAGTTAGTTTGGGGCTGTTCTCAAAATTTTTTTCAATAAACTGTGTAATTCGTTCGTTGATAGTTTCGTTTTGAATTATTAAACCATTTTGGATAATTGGCATTTTGGAAATAGAATCTTGAATCAAAACTTTTAAAGTGGGTGAAACGAGATTTTTATTATCGTTTAACGCTTCAGGCTTATATAAATCAAAATAAAAAATCTGTTGTTTGCTTTTTAAAGATTCCTCAATAGCTTTTCTATGTGAATATGACGTTAATAGAATCTCATTTTCAAGATACTTAAAAATGTGCTGGTTAATGATTTGTGCTTGTCTTAATTCCTCTGAGTTTTTGGAAGGAATATTCGAAAGATTCACCAAGAAAATCAAAAGAGTTGCTAAGTAAAGTTCAGCTTCTTGGCAATGATTAAGTAATTCTATTTTTTCGCTACCAAACACAACGGTAGCTTTTTTGGCTTGGTTTAAAAGAGCTGATTTGATTTTAAAAACAGCTTGCTTATAATCGAAGGTTTCATCACGGTTTAAATCTTTAAAAATATCTGCTATCCTTTGAGATTGAAAGCCTAAATCACTAATCGGCAAAGCTTCGCGGTAAAATTCTGGAATTTCTTCGTCTCCCGTAAAAAGGCGATTACTAGAAACACGGTTAATTTCTGGAATAAATGAAATTTTAGAGTTATTTTCACTCACTAATCTATTCAAAATACTATTGACGAAATCTTCTTGATTTCGTTTTTTCTTTTCAGATTTTTGCAAAATATAGCAAAACCATCCTAATCTAAATTCGGTCATACGATTTCTCCTTGAGATTTCTGAGATTTTTTACCTGATGAATGAGATAAAAATATTCGCTACACTATAATCATAAACAAAGTCGACAATGTTTATAACATAAATTATACCAAAATCAAAGGAGAAATCTCATGAATCATATTCAAAAATCAACCCCAAAAGTAGACCTTCCTCAACTTGTTAACCCCTATCAGTTGGAAGTGGCTAAAACACTGAGTGAAGCGATGGCAGATAATCAAGCCTTGGAGCTTCTCGCTAGCGATATTTTATATAAAGTGGGCAATCTGGCGCTTACTCAGTCTGAAATCCTCAAAAATACGCCAGAAGCTAAAGACTACACCGAGTATATTCTTAAAGCGTTCACTTATTACGCTACTGAGAAACTGAAATGAGGTAGCTTTATGATGGATTACTTTATAGCTTTTATGATTATCGTTGTTGTTATATTTATTTGGGATTGGTTCGAAAAACCAAAACCAGAAGACAAAAAGCACTGTAGTGAAGAAGAAAACGCCCTGGCAGAATTTCTGGAAAAACGGCAAGAAATCAATCAACTTTTCTTGGTTGCTAAAGCAGAAATGCGAAAAATTTCAAGAAAATAAAAGGATTGTTTAGACTAGACAAACGGTCAAAATATGTTCAAATATACTACTGTTTCATTGCCTAAAATTCATTCCAATCGCTCTAAAAACTGAAGGTAGCGAAATTTAACTTTTTACCAATTTTCTTGTATAAATAAAGGCAGAAAGGAGACCAGCTATGAAAAAACTAGTGGCTTATATTCTTGGATTTGTTGCTTGTGCTTGGCTTATTAACTGGGCGGTGAAACTAATTCTGGAAGTTTGGTGGTTCTTGGTTTTGACGACTGCGGCTGTTTTCATCGGCTGGTTTACCTTTCGGATTATTAAATCTAAAGAATGGAGGTAAATATGAGACGTAAGTTTGAAGCCTTATCTTGGAGCGAGTTTCACTGGCAACGGCCGTTTGAGATAGATGATGTGAAATCTATGTTGGGTCAACTGGTGGGACTAAGTCGGCGCAAAGCGGTTATTTTTGAAATTCGATTATCTAAAAATCGCGTGCGCTATCTATTAGGAACAGAAGAACAAGACAAGCGACATATCAGCCAACTAATTCAATCACACCGAGCTATTCAGTTTTCAAGAGTCACAAAGCGTGAAAAACTTTCGGTTGCACGGTTAGTGAATATCAAAGAATCTCACTATGCTTTAAAAACGGACTCTGCAGAAAACATGATACGTTCAAGCCTCGCAATTTCAAAAATACTTCAGCCAGATGAGACAGTGGTTGTTCAGTTGGTCATTGGTGCAGGCTCACCACCTCGCCCACAGCCAAAAGACCTACCTAACTTATCTGCTAAATGGTATCAAGTGATTACGAATAATATTCCTGAGCTTTCCGAAAATTCCAAAAAGCTGATGAAACAAAAATTAAATCAATCTACTTTTAAGTGTGAAATTCGTCTTGGTGTCCAATCTCGCAGTATTTTGCGAACAAAGGAATTTCTTACCAGCCTGCTTAGTAGTTTTCGCATGATGGAATCAAATGCAACCATTGAATTAAAACCGTTAGCTATCCAAAAACTTAATCAAGCGCAACCCTCCTGGTCTTTCCCATATAGTTTATCCGTCTCAGACTTAGCTTGTTTCATGCTTTTACCTATTGGGGAAGAAAATATTGCAGGTGTGCCAAATGTTCACCCTAAATTAGTAACTCCACCTTTGGGCTACAATATTAATCGGAAGATTCAGCGAAGTCTAGCGCAAACTGTTGAATCCGAATCCAGACCAATCCAAATTTCAGCGCAAGCTGGCAAAAAGCACACCGTTTTTCTCGGTTCAACTGGTTGCGGGAAAACCACCGCCATGACTCACTTGATTTTATCAGATATAAAATCTAAACATCATAGTGTAGTTGTGGTGGATGCCAAAGGTCAACTCACTCATGAACTTTTAGAGCGTACACCAGATGAACACGATGAAGATATAGTAGTCATCTCACCCACTGCCAAACGAGTTGTTGGTATAAACCCTTTTGAACTCACAAAACACGGTATTGAACCTGAAGTAATTGCAGATTATCTACTGGAGCTATTTAAAGGACTTTATCCTGAACATTTTGGAATTTACTCACTGGATATTCTATCGCACAGTTTTTTAACTCTGGCGCGCATTCCAAATACCTCCTTAGTGATGTTACCGAGCTTACTTACTAATCAGTCTTTTCGAAATAAACTATTAAGAGAGTTAAAAGACCCAATCGGGCTGGAAAATTTCTGGAACTGGTTTGAACTGCTTAGTGAAGCTCAACGTCACCAGATGTTAAACCCCATTTTGAATAAATTCCGACAGTTTTTGCTTCGTCCGCAACTTCGGGCAATGTTGGGACAAACTAACCCAAATTTCAGTCTTGCAGAAATCTTCAAAAGTCGAAAAATCGTATTGATTCCACTAAATAAATCGGTAATCGGTTCAGAATCTGCGAAACTAATAGGTAGTCTTATTACTTCTATGCTCTGGATGTTAATTTTGCGCCAGTCTTCGGTTGAGCAAAGCAAACGCCAATCGGTCTTTATCTATATTGATGAAACACCGAGTTTCTTAGGAATCCCCAATTCTAACTTAGATGAAGCACTTTCTCAATCTCGCCAATTTAATGTTGGCTGGAATATCGGCTTCCAGCATCTTGCACAGATGTCGCCCCAGTTAAAAGCTGGAATTGAATCTAATGTTGCGAATAAAATTGTTTTTGGCTTAAATCTTGATGAAGCACGCGAAATGGCAAAATATACTCTGGAGATTGATAAAGAAGATTTTTACAGCTTACCACCATTTTGGGCATATATCAGAACAGAAATCTCACCTAATACCTACCGCTGGCTTATTGGTAAGACCTACCCACCTAAACTAAAAATTAGAGATAGTCGTGTGCCATTTTTGAATAGCTTGAGCCGATACGGACAAGATATTTCAGAAATTGAAAGCCAATTTGAAAACTACATTTTTGAAAAATCTGCTTCGAAAAATGAAAATTCTAACCCAAAATTAACAGATTTAGGGCGTAAAAAGCGTTCCAATCGCTCTTCGAATCGTGTTGATGAAGAAAATTCTTCCGCCCCTGACAAATAAAGGTTTTTAGGATTTTTACTCACACGACTTACTCCGTAACTAAGCACATTTTACGGGAGCACACTTTTAAATTTTAATGGAGAACAAAACAGATGAAATGGAATTACAAAATAGATAATGACACGCAAATTCTTTACTTTTTAAGTCAAGCTAGATATGCTACCACCAACCAACTAGCCAGACTCTTTTTTGCCAGTAGCGTGAGAGCTGACACCGCAATTCGCCGAACTAATTTTGCGCTTCAAAGTCTGAAGAAAGCTGGATTAGTTTCACACTTAAAACGGCGAATTGGTGGCGCACGCCGTGGCTCTGCTTCTTATGTCTGGCAAATTACTTTTCAAGGGCTAAAGCTCCTTAAAAGTCAAGATGACAGTATCACATTACGTTATAAAAATCAATATGAGCCAACTCAGCACCACGTTGAACATACTTTGGCGATTACGGAAGTTTTTATTGAGACGCTGGAGGCCGTTCGAGATTCAGAAAAACTGTCGCTTGAAATCTTTTCCTTTGAGCCGAACTCTTGGCGGAGCTACCAAAAACTCTCTGGTATAGGCCGAACTTTAAAGCCTGATGCTTATTTAGAGTTAGTTAATCACGATTACGAAGACCATTATTTTCTGGAAATAGACCGAAGCACGGAAAGTCTTGCGCGTATTGTGAACACTTGTAAAAAATATATCGAATACTACCGTTCAGGTATTGAACAGCGCCAAAAGCAAGTTTTCCCCTATGTTTTGTGGGTTGTGCCAGATGACAAGCGCAAACTGGCGATTTCGAAAGTCATTCAGAATGAACTATATAATTTTTGGGAATTATTCACTGTCATAACGCTTGAAGAATACCCAGATTATATCAAGGGAGGAATAGATAATGAATCAAAAGAATCAAGATAGAGACTCAAACCAGCCTTCACGCACCGCCGATGAAATTTGTCGAATTGGTCGAACGACTTACTTAATCCGTCACCGTTTTACTGAAAATCGCAATCTTGAAAATGTCCTAGAAAGGTTGATTTTAAGCGATAAATCCCTGTTTTAACAGTAGTAAAATGGTATAATAGAAGTATAAGGTGTGTGAACTCCAAAAGGAGAAAAACACATGAACAGAACTTTGACAATTTCAGATTATAGACAAGTAGATACTTCGAAGCTTTCAGATATTACGGTGGTTTATTGTCGTTTAAGCCAAGACGATGGACTGGATGGAGATAGTAACTCAATTATCAATCAGAAGAAAATTCTGATTGATGTAGTTGCAAGAGAAAATCTCCCTAATCCTATCTTGTTTGTCGATGATGGCTTTAGTGGTACAAATTTTGACCGTCCAGCTATTTCGGAAGCCTTGCGTTTGGTGGAAAATCGGCAAGTTTCAAACTTTATCGTTAAGGATTTGAGTCGTTTGGGGCGGTCTTATATCAAGGTTGGTCAACTAACGGAAATCACCTTTCCTGGTTTTGACGTCCGCTTCATCGCCTTAAATGACGGTGTGGATTCAAATAAGCCTAATGAAACTAATTCTATTTTCTTGCCAATCAAGAGTTTAATGGACGAAATGTATGCAGCAGATACCAGTAAGAAGATTCGAGCGGTTGTGCAAGCTAAAGCCAAAGCTGGCGAGCGAGTAACTACTAACCCACCTTACGGCTATCTCAAAGATTCAAACAATCCTAAAAATTGGATTATTGACCCAGTTGCCAGTGAAGTTGTGAAACGGATTTTTCAGGAAGCGAAAAGTGGAAAAAGTCTCTCAGAGATTGCGAAAGGGTTAGAAAATGACAAAATTTTTAAACCAGACCGCCACCGAATAGAAATTGGTTTGAAGTCGATTTCCTCCAGTTCAAATGTGGAAACTTTGCCTTATTTTTGGATACGAGAAACTCTGAGTGCGATTTTAAGTCGTGAAGAATATCTTGGACATACTGTCAATCTTCGAACACGGACAAAATCTTATAAAGACAAGCGTAAGGTGGATAACTCAAAGGAGGATTGGTTAGTTTTCAAAAATACTCATGAAGCGATAATTGACCAAGAAACTTTCGATATTGTTCAAAAAATGCGAAGTCATAAGCGTTCAAATAAACGGTATAAAAATCGGATTGGTCACGAAAACTTGTTTGCGGGATTAGTTTTTTGTGGAACTTGTGGGCGAAAACATTATTTTTGCCCACAAGAGAAAAACGGACTTAATCATGACCATTATAAGTGTTCTGGTTACCGTAAGCCGATTGATGGTTGCGAAAATCCCCACTACATTCAAAAATCCGCCTTGATTGAGATTGTGAGTGACAAGCTCCGCCAAACCATTCAGGAAATCCACTTCGACCAAGAAGCCTTTTTGAAAAAGTTAGAACAGCAAAGCCAAGCTCAATTCAGTAAGGATAACAAACGCCAGCGCCAGCAACTTCAAAAAGATGAATACCGCTTCAACGAAATAGACCGAATTATCCAACAGCTCTATGAAGATAATCTACTTGGTAAAATTTCAGATGAACGCTTTGTGAAACTAAGTCAGAGCTATGAAGAAGAACAGGAACAACTTCAAACTTCCATTTCTGACTTAACTGAAAAACTCGCCAAACAACAAGAAGATAACCTTAATATCTCCAAGTTTATGGCGAGAATTTCCAAATATACAAAGTCACCAGAACTAACCGTTGAGATAGTGAATGAGCTGATTGACAAGATTGTGATTCATAAACCAACTGGCACGAAACGCAATCGTATTATTCAAATTGACATTTATTACAATTTCATCGGAAAACTGAACAACGAGAAAAGCGAGCCAACCGACTTGGCTCGCTACAGAACGAAGACAAACGTCATTTTTGGCGTTTGTCTTTTTCTCTTTTCAAAAATAGTTTGTCTTATCATCTGATATTCCATTCAAAAATCGGATTTAGAACAAAATAAAAAGGGATATTCCCTATCCATTTCACCAGTTTTTTGATATTTAAACACGCCAAAGTAAGCCCAACCTGATCCTCCATTTTGGACTTTCCTTTCTCTCTAGTGTATCTCAAATTATGGTACTCCTTAGCCGTCCCAAAGAGTCGTTCAATTGTTTCTTTGCGCTTCTTATAGAGCTCTTTCATTTCTCTTTGGTGACGAATCTCCTCACAAAATTCAAGGGCATCTTTCCAGACATGTCTCGTTACTACTTTTTGATGATTTTGGCTTTGGGTACAAACGGATAATAAAGGACAGGCAACACATACTTTGGGATTACTCTTATACTCACGGTAGCCTTCTCGAGTGGTAGTGCGATAGCTTAATACTTGATTCTCTGGACAAATATAAGAGTCATGACTTGCATCATAAACAAACTGACTAGGTCTTAAGTTCCCCTTTACTCCCTTTGGACGAGTATAAGGAAAGACAGGAATGATGTTACGTTCTAATAAATAATGGGCAATAGCTGGGGTCTTGTAGCCTGAATCCGCAATTATATAGCGTGGAGAGAAAGGCTCTAACTTTGAAAATAAGGCAGGGAAAGCCTGGCTATCATGAACATTTCCTGCTTCAACCGTATAAGCTAAGGCCCAACCATGCTTATCGCAAGCAACTTGAGCAGAATAGGCAAATACTTCCTTGTGTTCGCCCTTGTGAAACCAACCACACTCGGGATCTGTTGTTGAGATTTTCTTTTCTTTTGCCTCACTTTCTTTTGCGGGCTTTAAGGACTTTTTTGCGTGTTTTTTCCGATCTAAATCAATCTCAACTGCCAATTGTTCACTCATAAATTTAGCTTGTTGGTCTACCATTTCCTTACGATACTTGTGACTATTAGCTGCCGCTTTGATATGGGTACCATCCACAAATATTTCAGAAGGATCAATTAAGCCAGCATACAAAGCTTGGTTGAGAACTTGGGAAAAAATCTCAGAAATGAGTTCTTTATCTTGAAAACGACGGCTGTAATTCTTGCCATAGGTAGTAAAATGAGGAACCTTATCATCTAAAGTTAGTCCGAGAAACCAACGATAGGCTACGTTTACTTCAATCTCTTTAATGGTTTGGCGCATGGAACGGATACCATAAAAACACTTGATCAAAGGAATTTTGACTAACATGACAGGATCAAGACTAGGACGACCATTATCTGGACTATAGGTATCTTCTACCAAGTCATAAATAAAGTCAAAATCAACCTTTGAATCTACTTGTCGAAGAAAGTGATCTTTGGGGACCAATTCATCTATCGTATAGAAACCATATTGCTTACGATTATAATCAGGTTTTTCTTTGTGAAACATAGGGATTACCTCACAACTCTTCTTACCTCTATTATACGACTTTACACAAAGAAAAGCCCTTAGAAACTTGAGTTCTAAGGACTTTGTCTTCAATCTGAAAGGGCAGTAACGCCCTTTCTATTTTATCTATATTTTCGTTTTCCAGCTAAAGCAAGTAGTCCAACACTTGCTCCAAGCAATGCTAAAAGTCCTGACTCTTTCGTTCCTGTATTTGGAAGCTGTTTCTTAGGTTCTGCTTTTGCATTTGTAGCTTGTGCAGGCGCTTGATAGGTTTTATCGTCTTTAGTTCCTACAGTAACTTGATCTACTGTGTAATCAACAATATTACCCTTTTCATCCAAAACTGGTACGGGTTGGTAGCCTGCTTTTTCAAGCTCTTTACGTTTTTCGTCTGCAAGTTCTGCCAAGCGTTTTGCTTCTGCTTCTTCAAACTTCGCTTTAGCAGTTTCGTAAGCAGTTTTGGCTTGACCTGCTGCAAGGCTCTTAGTTTCATAGTCAACTTTAGCTTTGTTTTGTACTTTGTAAGCATCTTTAAGCTCAGTTTCAGCTTTTTCAAGCTCTGCTTTTACTTCTGCCAAACGAGTGTGCGCGCCGTTAAGGTCTGCAAGCTCTTTTTCGGCTTGTTTAACTTCTTCTTGTGCATCTTGAAGTGCTTTCTTAGCAGTAGATACCGCTTGGGCTTTGCTTGTAGCAATCGCTTCAAGCTCTTTCATCTTATCTTCTTCTGCTTTAAGCGCTTCTTGTGCAGTGTTAAGAACTTGTTCAGCGTCTTTCAATTTTGCTTGTGCATCTTTAAGAGCTTCTTCTTTAACAGATTGTGTAGTAGTCAAAGTGTTGACAAGAGCGTTAGCATTAGAAAGAGTTACAACTGCTTTATCATGACGGTCTTTTGCTTCATCAAAAGCTTTTTGAGCGTTAGCAAGTGGACTTTCACCGTTCTTCAAGGCAGTCAAGTTAGCTTCTGCGTTTGTAAGAGCAAGTTTAGCGTCTGATTCTGCTTTTGTTTTTGCTTCAAAAGTTGCTTGTGCATTGTCGCGAGCAGTCATAGCATCAGCAAGTGCTTGACGAGCTTCGCTCAATTTACGCTCAATCACTTCATCGCTAAGTGGGTTAGCAATAGGTGTTTTATCCCATGTAGAATTATCGAGATAAGACTCGTGAATAGCAGTCAAGAAGTGAGTTGTATAGAAATCATCTGTCTTACTTTGTGCGACACCACCAAAGTAAATTGGTTCATTTGCATAGTCAAATTGTAGGATACCCTGTGTATGAGCATAGTCACCTTTAGTAGAAACTAACATAACAAGGTCGTTATACAACTTCTCTTTCATTTCGCCAAGAGTTTTACGGTAAACTCCGTCAGCATCGTCAAAGTCATGGAAAACATAAGTGGTTACAGTATTTTCATAATACTGTTCACCCTTGCTTTCTTCCTCTGCATCAGTTGTAGGCAAGCCATATTCTTTAGCAACCTTGTTAATACCGATGGCGTAGTGTCCAACACCACCACGAGCGTGGTATTCTTCTTTCATAGCGTGAGAGAAGTTTGCTTTCACATACTCTTTAGCAACTTTATCAGCAAATTCAAGAGAAGTTTTTGAAAGAACAACGTCTGGAAGTCCAAGTTGGTGGCGCATTTGGTTGATAAGGTCAACCACATAGTAGTTCAACTCATCTTTAATCTCTTGTGGGAGATTGTTAATGTCATAGCGAGTTTTATCAGTTTGATCAGCTTTGGTTGGAACGTATTTATTCAGTTTCTTGTGTTCTACTTGTGAACCAACAATACGGTCATAAATCTCATCGTTTTTAGCGTTACGTTCTTCCTCAGTCATTTCGACACCTGAACGGATTTGACGAAGGAACTCCATTTCATCTTTCACTGCTTGAATGAAAGCTGGTGAAAGGGTAATGGTTTGTTTCTTAGAGCTATCTTGAAGAGCATCAAGAGTAGATACCGCTTGGTTATAAGTAGCAAGAGCATTATCACGGTTAGTTTTTGCTTCTTTAGCTTCGTTTTCAGTACGCTCTACATCTTGTGTAGCAGTTTTAACAGTGGTTTCTGCTTTTTTGAGTTGGTCAGCAAGCTCACCATCCAACTTCTTAGCAGCATCAAGAGTAATTTGTGCATCTTCTTGAGCTTGTTTGCTTGTAGCTTCTTCTTTAATCGCTGCATCTTGTTTCTCTTTAGCGTCAGCAAGACCAACACCCTTCAAAGCGTCCTCAGCAGTTTTCACTTCTGCTTTAGCATCAGTAACTCCATTTTGCGCTTGTGTGACTTCTGCTTGCTTAGTACCAACTGTTTTACCTTGAATAGCTACCTTACGGTCTGCATCATCTTGTTCAGTTTGCGCAGAAGATACCCCTTGTTCAGCAGTAGGAACGTTTGCTTTAGCAGTTTCCACTTTCTTCTCTGCGTTTTGAATCGCTTCTGGTGTCGCTTTGTCAGCAGTCTTTTGAGCATCTGCTTTAGCTTGTTTCAAGTCAGCGACTTTCTTTTCTGCTTTATCAGAAGTTTCATTCGCTTGATTCAAGACTTCTTTTGCCTTATCTGCATCTTCTTGGGTTTGTTTAGCAGTAGCACCAAGTTCAGCGACTTCTTCCTTAGTAGGAGTTTTCACTTCTACTGGTTTTGGTGTTTCTTTCTCTACCAAAGCTGGTTCGGTTTTAGCATCAGTAATGTTAAACGCTGGCTCAGTTTGAGCAGTACGAACACCACCTGCATTATCTACATTGGGTTCAGCTACCTCATTTGCACTTACAGTTGTTGCAAGGCCCGTTGCTGCTATGGCAGTCAAAGCAATCAATTCTTTTTTCATAGGTTTCCCCTTTTTATTTTTTTATACCTTCATTATACCACAATATACAACTTTTTAAAGTCATTTTATTAAAATATAACTATTTGAAGTCTAAAAAATGCAGTCGTTTGACTGTATCATGTAAGTAGCGAGGTACTACATGGTCAAAAATAAAAGTAATTTGCAAGACTACATTTCTAAACGCATCCGTTTACTCAGAATAGAAAGAGGATATACCCAAGAACAATTAGAGGAGATGGCTGACTTAGGAACAAATTATGTTTATAAACTAGAAAATCTGTCAACAAACTTAAAAATTCAAACACTTGAAAAAGTTATGGAAGCATTAGATGTTGACTTAGATACCTTCTTTGACATTCAACTTAAAGAAGAAGATCCAAAAATATCACGACTTATTGATGAATTAAAGATACTTCCATTAGAACAACGTTCTCGAGTAGTAGATGCACTCTTACTAATTTTAAATGAAATTCAATAACAAAAAAACTATCTACTTTCTAAAATAAGAAAGGCAGATAGTTTTTTTTATTAGTTTGATGAACTACTGCTACTGTCAGTAGTTGCTTCACCCTTGATGTACTGAGTAAAGATATTTTGGAAAGTTTGGTCTTTCACTTTGATGTTGGCATCTGTCAATTCTTTACCGATAACACCTTGAACAAAGGTTGCATCATTTTGTTTTTGAGTTAAAATAATTGTTTTGAGTTTTTCTTTATAATCGTCTAGATTTGAAGATTTTTCTGACTTCTTAGTTAGTTTCACAATGTAGAAACTACTTGTGTAGGCTTGTGTTCCTGGTGCAGTGATGACATCTGAAACACCATTGACATCAAGTGCAAAGGCTGCTTTCTTAACGGCATCTGGCAATTCTGTAGAGGCAGAATCAAAGGTGATTTCTCCACCATTTGCTTTTGTCTTTTCGTCAGTTGAATTATCTTTAGCCAATTGTGCAAAGTCAGCTCCAGATTCTTTTGCCTTAGCAAGAACTTCTTTTGCCTTATCTTCACTATCAAGTTTAATTATTTGAGCAGTTACTTCTGGAGTATACTCTTCAAAAGCTTTTTTGTAGTTTTCATCTGTTAATTCAGCTTCAGCGGCTTTCTTCACTGCAAACTCAACTAATTTACTTGTACGAATTTGAGCTTTACGGCTTTCTGCAGTCATACCTGAACGAGCTAGAACTGTTTGATAGCTATCACCATATTTCTTTTGTTCTTCTGCAACGGCATCATCTACTTCTTTATCACTAACTTCTGAACCGTATTGTTTTTCAAAAACTTTTTGAATGGTCATGTTAAGCAAGACTTGTTGAGCAGTTGGATTATTTTTAACTTCTTCGTAGAATTGATGTTCTGTAATCACATCACCCTTCATACTGATCAAGTCTGCTCCTTCAGAGCTATTGGAACAAGCAGCCAAAGTAGCTACTGACAACAAGGTGATGGCTCCTGCCATTAGTTTTTTCTTCATGTTTACTCCTTTTTCTAAAAACGGTCGAAAATTTCTTTAGACCGACTCAATCATTATACCATATTTTAAAGCAGATAACTTAAATAAGACTAAAAATACTAGCTTTTAAATTTTAAATGATTCCAGTTTTTCATATTCCAAAAAGAACCTGAACAACAGTTCAAGTTCTTTTTTATCATGTGTTAATTTTTTAGTGACGTCCTTTGTAAGTCAGACCTGCTAAACCAAGACTTGCTAGGAGAAGGCCTACTAGAGAAAGTGAAGAACTTTGTTCACCCGTGTTTGGCAGAGCTGGAGTTTCTTTTTTCGAAGTAGGTTTGTCAGCTTTAGAGTTTGAAGTTTGCCCAACAGGTTTCACAGGAGCTGTTGGAGCAGTATTCGAATTAGTTTGTGGTTTAAGCTCTGGCTTAACTTCTGGTTTTGAAGAATCAGAAGGTTTAGGTGCCGGTTTTACTTCTGGTTTCGGTGTATCAGAAGGTTTGGGTTCTGGCTTAACTTCTGGTTTTGAAGTATCAGAAGGCTTTGGTGCCGGCTTAACTTCTGGTTTTGGAGTTTCTGAAGGGTTAGGCTCAGGTTTTACTTCTGGTTTTGAAGTATCAGAAGGCTTTGGTTCTGGCTTAACTTCTGGTTTCGGAGTCTCTGAAGGCTTAAGTTCCGGCTTAACCTCTGGTTTCGGAGTCTCTGAAGGCTTAGGTTCCGGTTTTGCTTCTGGTTTTGAAGTATCAGAAGGTTTAGTTTCTGGCTTAACTTCTGGTTTTGGTGTCTCTGAAGGTTTAGGTTCTGGTTTAACTTCTGGTTTTGGTGTCTCTGAAGGTTTAGTTTCTGGTTTTACTTCTGGTTTTGAAGTATCAGAAGGTTTAGGTTCTGGCTTAACTTCTGATTTTGAAGTATCAGAAGGTTTAGGTTCTGGCTTAACTTCTGGTTTCGGTGTATCAGATGGTTTTGTTTCCGGTTTTACTTCTGGTTTCGGAGTCTCTGAAGGTTTAGGTTCCGGTTTTACTTCTGGTTTCGGAGTTTCTGAAGGCTTAGTTTCTGGTTTTACTTCTGGTTTTGAAGTATCAGAAGGTTTAGGTTCTGGCTTAACTTCTGGTTTCGGTGTATCAGATGGTTTGGCATCCGCATTTACCTTCTTATATCTTAGAAACATGTATAGATATCCATCCGAAGAACCAAAATATGTATCCATTATCCGGTAGTCCACATTAAAACCAGGCATCCAGCTATATTTCGAAACTACCTCATAGCCATCAATATTTTTATGGATATTGATAGTTTCACCAGGGTTTAAAACTCCATGTTCTCGAAACATTTTTTCTCCCGTATCTGCATCTAAATAATCGATGCGGTATTTGAGGGGCTCCTGCTTTTCTTCATCTTTTGGTGCTGGTTCCGGTTTCACTTCTGGTTTCGGTGTCTCTGAAGGTTTAGTTTCTGGCTTAACTTCTGGTTTCGGTGTCTCTGAAGGCTTAGGTTCTGGCTTAACTTCTGGTTTCGGTGTTTCTGATGGTTTAGTTTCCGGTTTTACTTCTGGTTTTGAAGTATCAGAAGGTTTGGCATCCGCATTTACCTTCTTATACGATAGATCCATAAATAGACGACCGTTCGAAAACCCAAAGTTTTCGCTTACTATGCGGTAGGTTGCATTAAAACCGGGCATCCACTCATCAAAATTCGAGACCACCTGATAGCCATCAATATCTTTATAAATATTGACAATTTCACCAGGATTTATAGTTCCAGTTTTTCTTGGAGCTATTTCCTCCCCGGTATCTTTATCATAATATGCGATAGTGTATTCTAACGGACCTCTTTCTTCAGCTTTTACGACAGTAGACCCAAAAACAGGCACATCAGTCAAAGCTGGAGCAACAACCCCAAGAGCAGCAACAGATAGCAAAGAAACACCAAGTTTGGTCACTTTATTTGTTTTCATAATTTCCTCCTTAGGAATGTAGAATTACTTTTTAGGTGGGCAAATACTACAAAATCCTAATTTTTTTGATTTTAGTGTCTCGAAAAATACACCTCAAGCACTTGAGCGACAAGGGTTTTGGTGTATCGCCTAAGGACCGTTAAACGATACAGTTAAAAAACAAAAAATACCAATCCAACACAGGCTCAAAACCTTGTTAAATTCGTATTTTCTGAAATATTCACATTGTTATTTTGAATGTTTCGCCAAACGGTCGTTAATCGAAACATATTTACGCCTTCATTGTAGCATTTTATCTTGTTTTTAGCAAGAATTTTGCGAAATATTTTTACGATTGATGGCCACCTTGTTTCGTTCCAACACTTTATAGATGGTTGAGGTCGAAATTCGTTCTGTTTTTGCTATTGTTCTGATGCTTGATTCCCCTGCCAAATACTGCTCAATAATTCTCTCTTCCTTATCTCTTGACATTCGCTTGGCACCTAGTTTGACACCATTTTCCTTGGCTTTCCGAAGTCCTTCACGGGTACGAAATCGCAGATTTTCCAGTTCACTTTCTGCCACAAATCCTAAAATGATGCAAAGTAACCTACCGATGAGCGAGTCGGTTTCCAGTTTTTCATGCAAACTGACTAGCTGAATATCCGAAGCATTGAATTGTTCAATCAGCTCTAGTAATCTGAATATGGAGCGAGTCAGGCGATCTAACTTATAGATTGTAAAAGTGACCTGTTTGCCTTCCTTTGAAAGGTCACAAGCCAATTTTAAGGCTTTTTCGAGTTCTGGACGTACATTGTTTGAACCAGATTCACGTTCGATAAAGAGCTGGTCACAGTGCTTGAGAGCCTCCATTTGCACCTCCAAGCCCAAGTCTTGCTTGTGGGTAGAAACGCGAGCACAGCCTATATTGATGGTGGTTTGAAACATAAAAATCCTCCTGTTTTTGATACAGAAGGATTATACGATTTTTTAAAATTATTCCATTTCTGGTAGACTTACATTTTCCACATTTTTTCTCAGCATGAGAATTCCGTCTCCAAGAGGAACCAAAGTAGCGGTTAATCCTGGATTGTCCAAAGTCGCATCAAAGAGTCGTTGCAAGCCTCGATAGATGGTTCGTTGGCCTCTACGGACTTCCATGATATCCTTGGCAACATCCCCACCCTGGAAAATATCATCCAAGACTACCACTCCCCCAACTTCCAAACGTTTGAGAATTTCTGGTAGAAAAATGATGTACTTGGATTTAGCAGAATCCATAAATACAAAGTCGTAGGTCTCTGTTAAGGTCGAAAGGACATCCTCAGCATCGCCTTCTAAAAGGGTAATCTGCTTGCGACTATCAAAGCGAGCAAAATTCTCCTTGGCAAAACCAATCATCTCAGGATTACGGTCAATTGTCGTAATCTTTGACTCTGGTGAATGCTCTGCCATTAGGAGAGCAGAAAAGCCAATTGCTGTACCAATCTCCAAGATGTTTTTCGGTTGCATGGTTTCCATGAGAAAGCGGAAATAAGCAACCGTTTCATGAGGAATGATGGGAATATTTTCCTTGCGAGCGAACTTCTCTAATTCCTTGAGTGAGCCAGTCACTTGCTTTTGTCTGTGACGCATGAACTCGACAATCTCATGCTTGACAACAGGACGACGCATGTTATGATTAGCATTTTTGCTATAAGACTTTACCATCTGCCTTATGCCAATCCTAATTTTTCAACAAGAGCTTCAAACTCATCTAAACGGCGTTCAAAGACAGCAAAGGCATCGTTGAGGTAGTCTTCCTTCTCCATATCAACGCCTGCTTTTCTCATGACATTAAGTGGATAGTCTGACTTCCCTGCTTTGAGGTAATCGATATAGCGATCACGATCTTCTTGGCTACCATGCACAATCTTTTCAGCCAAGGCTGAAGCTGCTGCAAAGCCTGTTGAATATTGATACACATAGTAGTTGTAGTAGAAATGTGGAATACGGGCCCATTCATATTGAATTTCAGGATTGTCTTCTTTACTCAAACCATAGTAAGCTTCATTCAAGTCGGCATAAAGCTCATTTAAGAATTCACTAGTCAAGACTTCACCATTTTGGTCAGCTTGGTGGATAGCGTGTTCAAATTCAGCAAACTGAGTTTGACGGAAGACTGTACCACGGAAGCCATCTAGGAAGTTGTTTAAGATTGCAAAGCGAGTTGCATCATCTTGAACTTCCTCTAACAGTTTTTCAGTTAGGATATTCTCATTAGTAGTTGAAGCAATTTCTGCTAAGAAAATTGAATAGTCTCCATAAACGTATGGCTGGGTTTCACGAGTATAGCTAGAGTGCATACTATGTCCAGTTTCATGGACAAGAGTAAAGAGATTATCTAGATTGTCCTGCCAGTTAAGAAGCATGAAGGCATTTGTATCGTATGATCCACCTGAATAAGCACCTGAACGCTTGCCTTGGTTTTCATACACATCTATCCAACGTTCGCTAAAGGCACGTTTAACTCGACTCAAGTAATCATCACCCAAAACTGCCAAAGCTTCTTCTGCCTTCTTTAAGGCTTCCTCGTAAGTAAAGCTGTAGTCTACTGAAGAAAGTGGTGTATAGACATCATACATCTTGAGGTCTGGAATACCCAAGATTTTTGAACGTAGTGCAAGATAACGATGCAAGAGTGGCAAGTGTTTGCGAACTGCTGACACTAAATTGTCATAGACACTTTCTGGTACAAAGTTAGCCGCAAGAGCAGCCTGACGAGCACTCTCATAATTGCGAACTTTAGCACGGTAGTTTTGGACTTTGACATTGGTCTGTAGAGTCTTAGCATAGGTGTGCTGGAACTGCTCGTAAGTAGCATAAAGTGCTTCATAGGCACAACGACGTACTTCTCGATTTTTTGATTCCATCAAACGTACGTAGGTTCCGTGAGAGAGCTGCACTTCATTATCTTCGTCATCTAAAACGTAAGGGAAAGTAATATCAGCATTGTCTAGGATAGCAAAGGTTTCACTTGCCGAACCAAAAATTTCACTGGCTCCTGCAAGCAATTCTTCTTCACGCTGTGAAAGAACATGATCTTTCTTTTGTAAGAGCTGATCAAAAAAGTGTTTATAAAGCTCAAGTTTAGGTTCAGCAGCCAAGAAAGCTGTCATTTGTTCCTCAGTAATCTTCATAAACTCTGGCTCGTAGAAAGAAAGTGCCTGATCCAGCTGGCTATAAAGCGTCATAGCCTTAGCATAGTATTCTTGATACTTAGCTTCGCGCGTGTCTTGGTCATTTTTCATGTGCGCATAGACATAAAGCTTCTCCAACTGGCGCTCTAACTCTAGAGAACGTTCCGTAATTTCAAGCAAACTCTGAGCGCTGTCTAAAAGATGACCTACATATTGGTCAACTGTTTCCACTTCCTCTGACAGTTGCTTGAGGGCTTCTTCCCAAGCCTGATCAGTAGCAAAGATCGTTGATAGATCCCATTTGTCTTTTTCATTTATTTCATTTCGTTGTAATACCATAAGATTCCTCCATCCTTTCTATTTTACCACATTTTTTAAGAAATATTGCTGATAAAAAGCTGGGGGATAGAGCTTTTGTGTGTCAGTTTTGGGATTTTGTTGATAATAGGCCTGAAAATTGTTGTAATAGCCCTGCAAATCTATAGTTATCTGGCAAAATTGACCTTTTTCTATAGGCCTTACTTGGGGAAACCAGTCTTGAACATCAAAATTTAGTAAATTCTTTCCCTGAGCATAAGCTTCCCCCTGTTTCCTCATCCAGTAAGGATTTTTATAATAGAGTTGTTGGCGAATATAGTCACAAATCGTTTCATCTTGTGATACATCCATACTTGCTATTCTTTGCTTCTGATAGGGAAGCCGTAAAATCTCTATGAGATTGCCTTGCCCATAAGGAAACTCCCTTATTTGATAATAAAGATTCCCCTTTAAATCTTGATGGATCATGTATTTCAAGCGTAGTATGTCCCTTTGCTGATCTAATTCCCATAGATGAAAGCCCATATTTTGACTAAAGGAAAGCAGGTCTCTTTGGAGCTGAGTCAAACGTTCTTTTAACCAAAGTTTTTGACCGACTAGCCAAAGTACTTGGTAGCCATTTTTTCGATAGCCCAGGCTTCTCTCCTCCAAAAGTTGGCGTGAAATAGGACTACACTGAACTTCTAAGGCAAGCTGTTTATTGACTAAAATATCTGCAATTTGTTTTAGTTGAGGAATGGGACATTCAAGCTCGGCCTTGTCATTTTTCATCGCCCAATTAAAAAGGGCAACCTTATTTTCCAGATGCTCTAGACTCTCATTTTCGTAGTAAAAATCACACTGTTTGAGCGAAACATGGGCAAAATGCGTCCGTAGGTTCTTCCCTTTTCTTAATCGAACCAAAGCTCCACAAGCTGGACAAGTATAGCTTTGTTTAACTAATTTATCCTCCAAGGCATTGACTAAGCTTCCTTTTTCATCTCTGGCTAAAAACATTTATACCCCCTTTTCTACTTTATTCGAAAAGAATAAGAAAAAGGCTGAGTTACTCCCAACCTTCATCATTTTATGAGCTTACAGCTGCAAGCGACTTTCTAAAGCTTGCGTCAACACTTCAGAATAGTTCACTTTCTCTCGATCTGCTAATCTGACCAACCACTCTGGAACTGTAACATTCTTCCGAATCGCCTTATTATTTTTTACAAAAGGCAGAGGATTTACTTGAATCAAAGTTACAAAACCATCAGGAGCTTGCAACTGAGAAATATCACTGGGTTTAGGTAAGGCTAATCCCTCGTCAATATAAGAAGCTAAGACACTTTCAAGCATTTCATGAGCATTTTTCATGGCAAGTTCAATAGTTGCTCCCTCAGTCCCGCCTCCAAATTCGGGAAATTCAACCCAATATCTAGTGCCTTCTCTATGAAAAATAGCTGGATAAGACTTTAGCATAACACACCTCCATTGTTCCAAATTTACTACAGGCCCAAATCCTTTAATATCTTTCTCTCTAAACCTCTTCCCAGATCATCATTACCATGGACTGGAATAGTGACAAGATAGGGAACTCCTTCTTTCTTAAAATGATGATGACTTCCCCTATTACGAACTTCAATCCATCCATTTGCAAGAGCTAATTTTACCATTTCCTTACCTGTAATGGGCATTTATAGTCACCTTTCTAGTTTTAATTATACTCATAATGCGTATATCTGTCAATCCTTCTATCTTATCTATTCGTAAAAGTACGAAAAAAAGTTAGGAAATTCCCCAACCTTCATGTATGTTTATTTTACCTTTTTAGCCAACATGGTTGCAAAACGTAGTTGGATACGATTGCCATTCTCATCACGACGGTGGAGATGCCCTGGATTTTCATTGTATTTAACCAATTCCCAATCCTTGTAGTAATTTGCTAATTCTCCTTCTTTAAAAGTAAATGGGAAATTAACTGAACATGGATAATCTTCCGTATCCATGGCACAAACAATCAAATTGTAGCCACCGATAGAGGTTTGTTCCTGCATGTTTCGGATAATAGCAGGAATACGTTCTGCTTGTAAAAACATGAGCACAACCGTTGATACGATAAAATCGTAACTTTGTCCAATGCTAGCTGAATTGATATCGTAGAGACCGACAGGCATTTCAAAGTCTTCTTGCTCCACAATGCTTTGCAAGATTTCAAGGGATAACTCATTTTGGTCCACTGCTGTGACATCAAATCCATGTTGAGCGAGAAAGAGTGCATTTCTTCCTTGACCACAACCCAAATCTAGTGCCTTACATGGTTTGACCGTCTGCATAGCTTCTAAGACTTCCGAATGAACTGGATTGGTATTGTATTTCTTAGGGAAATAATCTTCTAGTTTACAATAGAATTCCAAGTACCATTCAACATCATCTGTAGCGGCCTCGACCCTGTGCCAAGCTTGAGGTTGCGCCATAGGATTATCAGCACCTGCTTCAAAGAGGTGCTCAGCTATAACTTCCCCCTCCTCAGTCAATTCAATAAACTTAAGAGCCCCTTTTAATACGGTAATCTTGCCCCAGGTTCCGACCTTGGTATTGTGTTTTCTTTGAACAGCTTCTGGCATGGTGTCTTTATTCCAGACAGGCATTCGTTTATAGGCAACTAGTTTTTCCATTTACTTCACTCTTTCTATCGATGGTTAACTGCTTTCATAACACGCGCGATATCACGATCTTGCTCGCGTCGTTTAATCGACTCCCGTTTATCGTAATCGTGTTTCCCTTTTGCAAGTCCTAAGAGTAACTTGGCATAGCCATCTTTGATATAGACTTTTAGAGGAACCAGCGTCATCCCTGTTCCCTTTGTTTCTTGCTCTAACTTCTGGATTTGCTTTTTATGAAGGAGAAGTTTACGACGACGTTCTGGTTCCTGATTCCAGATATTCCCTTCTTCATAAGGAGCGATATGGACATTACTCAGCCAGACTTCCCCATTTTTCACTTGGGCAAACCCATCTTTCAGATTGATGCGGGCTGCTCGAACACTCTTGATCTCAGTTCCTGTCAGGACCATTCCTGCTTCTAGCGTATCTACGATTGTATAATCGTGGTGCGCTTTTTTATTTTGCGCGACGACCTTTCCCTCGCCCTTTGCCATGCTTGGCTCCTTTCTTTGCTACTTCCTTGTAAAAAGGTTTCTTGCTCTTTTTCTTCTTGTCTTTTGGAGAATGCTTGCGCTTATCACCTAAGCGACCAGATTTTCTCTTGTCTTCTTTCTTATCTGAACGACGCCCTCTATCCTTACGGTCAGAGCCTTTCAAACTTTTTTCAATGACATCAAATTCACTTGGAATAAAGGAGAAATCAATCTCACCAGTCATCTTATCAGCTCTTTCAACGCGAATACGGATCTGCTGTCCCACTCGGAAGGTAATACCAGATTTCTCCCCACGAAGGGTTAAATCGCGTTCATTAAAATGGTAAAACTCAGGTAGATTGGTAATGTGAATCAATCCCTCAACTGTATTTGGTAATTCAACAAAAAGACCAAATTTAACAATACTTGAAACAACTGCATCGTACTCTTCACCAACATACTCTTCCATGTATTCAGCTTTTTTCATAGCTTCGACTTCACGCTCGGCCTCGATGGCACGGCGCTCACGGTTTGAAGATTGAGTCGCAATCTCTGGAATCACTTGTTCAAAATGCTCCGCTACTTCTTTAGAACGCCCATAGTCACGAATCATACGGTGAACAAGGAGGTCAGGATAACGACGAATTGGGCTGGTAAAGTGAGTGTAGTAGTCTGCAGCTAATCCATAGTGACCGTGATTATGCTCAGAATAACGAGCCTGCTGCATAGAGCGCAGAAGCATCATGGACAATACATCCGCATATGGCTCTCCTTCAACAGCACGCATGATATCTTGGAGGGCTTCCTGACTTATCTCACTGGCAGTCCCATAGATTCGTAATCCAAAACTTGAAGCGTAATCAATAAACTTCTGAACTTTCTCAGCCTTAGGTTCCTCGTGAATCCGATAGATAAAAGGTAGGTCCAGCTTACTAAAGTGCTCGGCAACTGTTTCGTTGGCAATCAGCATAAAGGACTCAATCATACGTTCTGCAGTCCCACGATGACGAAGGACAATATCAACTGGCTTACCTTTTTTATCTACTAAAATCTTAGCTTCATTGGTATCAAAATTAAGAGCTCCACGCTTAATCCGCATACTTTCCAAAGTCTCATGGAGCTTGGCCATGAGTTCGATACTAGGAACAATTTTCTTATAGTCTTGTCTCTTCTCCTCATCACCTGCTAGGATATCATTGACATCACTATAAGTCATACGGAAACTTGTCTTGATAACAGTCTGAGTAATAGTGTAATTACGAACACGACCATGTTTATCAATCTCCATAATAGCAGACTGGGTCAAGCGGTCCACCTGAGGGTTAAGAGAGCAGATTCCATTTGACAGTCGTTCTGGAAGCATTGGAACTACACGGTCTGTCACGTAGACAGAGGTCGCACGATTGAGGGCTTCCTTGTCAAGAGCAGATCCCTCTGTCACATAGTAGGAGACATCGGCAATGTGAACACCTAGTTCGATATTTCCATTTTTCAATGGTTTGATATGAACTGCGTCATCCAAGTCCTTGGCATCAGCTCCATCAATGGTAAAGGTAATTTCATCTCTTAAGTCCAGACGACCTTCCATATCCTTCTCTGATGGAGCATCTGGCACACTTTCAGCTTCTTTGAGAACTACCTCTGGAAACTCTGATACAATATCCATAGATTCCAAGACCTCAAGGACATCAATCCCTGCATCTGTTGAATGTCCAACAACATCTAGCACACTAGCGACAAAGAAATCGTGTTTCTTACTTGGATACTTATCAATAAAGACCTTGAGAACTTCTGTACCTTCCAATTGAATAGCTGGTTTTTTAACGTAGATCGGTTGACTAATTTTTTGATTTTTTGAACGGATATAGCCCGCATACTTAGGTTTTTCCTCATCAAGAACGATTTGACCAACAACCGTCGTCAAACTGTGTTCTAAAATATCGATAATCTTTGCTTCAGCTGCAGTTCCTCTTTGGCGATCCGTAACCTTCTTGATTACAATTTCAACAGTATCGCCATCAATGGCATAGTTAACATCACTTTTTCCAACAAAAAGATCGTCTTCTTCGCCTTCAAGACTTACAAAACCGAACCCATTTTTATGGGCATGGAAAATTCCTTTCAGGGTAATCTCATGTTTTTTCTTCTGTTCTAGGGTTAAACTACCATCTTCTTCAAAGCGAATCTGGTGCTTACGTTCCATCAAGGAAAGAGTTTTGATTAACTCACGGAAGTCCTTTGAACCATCCTTCCCGAGAGCACTGGCCAAGTCATTGACTGTGACACTCCCCTTCTCTTGTAAATATTCTTTTATTTTATCTTTCATGTTTACTTTCTAGATTTATAATATTTTCTTTTTGGTGTAAAACCTTATTTCTTTTAAAAATAAAAATAGGCAAAGACCTAGTCCCGCCCATTATTTTCTTATCTACTTGATAATACCGTCAATGCTAAGGCAATGGCTAGCCAGAAAAAGACTAAAATTCCTGTCAAACGTTGCATCACAGCTTCAAAACCGCGCGCTTTGCTACGTTCAAACAAATCACCTGCACTGGCATCAAATACATTGCTAGATTGGTTTTTAGTTGGTTGCATGAAAATTGCAATCACAATCACAACAGATAATACTAATAGAATGGTTAATAATAGGTTATACATATCAAACTCCTTAAAATCCCTATTATTCTACCATAATTTCTACTTAGATTCAAGATGTAGAGTCACTTTTCTTTCTTTAGGGCAATACTTTAAGACCTCAATCTTGTCTGGATGGGTTTTGGAGTTCTTACTGGTTAGATAATTAATGCTACCACAAGAGGAGCATTTGAGATTGATTTTTACTCGCACTAGATTTCCTTCACTTTTAATAATGTTCTAAATTGGATAAGATTAAATGTGCAACTCAGAGCTACACAAAGAGCTGTTGCATAAAATACAGAGTGGTAGCCAAATTGTCCCGCGACTACTGAACCTGCCAAGGGTCCAATTACTCCACCTAGATAAAAGAAGACCTGATTAAAGGCAAATACTCTTGAAATACCAGCCTTGGGAGTCATTTTGCTTAGGAGAGCATTGACACCAGGGATCAGAGCTCCTGTCCCCAAACCAAATAGAAAACGATAGAAGCCTAATTGGAATGGGCTAGTCGCATTTGCACATAATAGATATATGAAAACTGAATATGCCTGAGCTACGACAAGTAGTCGATGATTGCCCACTTTATCACCTAATTTACCCATGATACCTGCGCTCATCATACTTGAAAATCCCATACTGGATACAATCAAACCAGAGACAAAGAGAAGATTCTCTTTCTGTCCCAGATCTCGTACATAGAGGGCAAGGATGGGACCAATAGATTGGGCAGCAAATTGAATCACAAAGCTAGTTAAAAATAGATTTATCAGGAGAAAAGGGTATTTAACAGAAGTAAAGAGCTCTTTTGTAGGCAGTGCTTTTTCTTTTGGCACTGGCTGAAAGTTTTCTTTGATAAAAAGAATGGTTAAGATAGCTGCCAAGAACAGGAAACTACCAACCAATAAAAAGACATTTCGAATTCCAAAAATTTCGGCAATGAAACCACCTACAAATGGACCGGTCAAAGTTCCAGCGACAACACCAGTTGATAAAGTCCCTAGAGCGTATCCCGACCTATCTTTGGGAACTTGACTTGCAATTAAAGCTGTCGCATTGGGTACAAATCCTGTAAAAACACCATTTAGAAACCGTAAGAACAAGAGCCAGAAAACGTTTGGAACGAAAGCTAAACCACCCATAGTAATAGTCATGGCTAGCCCTGCACGAATCATCATGGGTTTTCGACCATACTTGTCTGCCAATATTCCCCAAATTGGTGATACAAAGGCTGCAGAAATGGCTGAGACTGATATAGCTAAACCTGAATAAAAGGCCACTTGATCCCCTTTAATTCCTAACTGTTCGACAAAAATAGGCATGAAAGGGACAACAAGAGAAATGCTGGCTCCCGTTAAAAAGCAACCAAACCAAGCAATACGAAGATTGTCCTTCCAACTAATCTCTTTCAAGAGTATCGCCTCCTTGAAGTAGGCTGATCACTTGACTCAACAGTTGCTCTCGACTCCCATTATTGTCTAAAATATGACTAGCCAATCTTTTCTTTTCTTCTAAGGGCCACTGGGAGGCAAGACGGGCTTGTGCGTCCTCTATAGTCAGATAATCTCTTTTCATTAAGCGATCCAGCTGGGTATCTCGCCTTACATAAACTAGCCAAGTTTCATCGAACCATGAAGCATAGTCCTGTTCAAAAAGCAATGGAATATCCATGAAAAATAGGTCCTCAGTTTGAGCTAACTTGTCTCTCAAAACCATCAATTCTTCACGGATGATTTGTCCTTGAGTCTGTTTAGACCATTCTCTCTCATCAGAGTTAGAAAAGATCAGACTGGCAAGTAATGGACGATCCAGCTCCCCATCTTCTAGAAGGACTTTTTCACCGAAATGCTCTACTAAAATCTGAAAAAGTCGTCCACCAGGTTTTTGAAGTTGGTGGACAAGCGCATCCGCATCCACAACTTGAAACCCTTTTTGTCTTAAAAATTCTGTGACAGTGGACTTACCAGATGCAATACCACCAGTGATTCCAATAATTTTTCCCATCACTTTCTCCTTTGACATTTTGGGCAAAAATGGGTTCCACGACCACCGAGTTGAATTTTTTCGATAATGGATCCACAACGTGAACAAGCTTGTTCAGCTTTATCATAGACTTGATGAAAGTCCTGCATGGTCCCATTCTCGCCAAAAGCATTGGTATAGGTTCGGATAGTGGACCCGCCTTTCTCAACAGCCTGCCCCAAAACTTCAATGGTTTGATCATGGACTTTTCTAGCCTCTTGGGCGCTTAAACTTTTAGAAGTTCTAGAGGGATGAACCTTTGCCCTCCAGAGAACTTCATCCACGTAGATATTTCCCAATCCAGCAACCAAAGTCTGATCGAGAAGATGCGATTTGATAGGTTTTTTAGATTTCTTCAAGGCACCTATAAAAATCTCTAAGTCAAAATCCTGTTCAGTAGGTTCTGGTCCAAGCTTTTTAGATACAAAGTAAGCATCTAAGAGTTCAGGCGCCAACAGTTCCATAGTCCCAAATTTGCGTACATCCTCATAAACTAAAGTTCCACCGTCTTCAAACTGGAAGAAAACATGGGCATGCTTACGCTCAGGAACATTGGTTGGGTAATAAAAATACTTGCCTTCCATCCTTAGATGAGAAATCAAGACCTTGTCTGTCAGGAAGAAAAGTAAATACTTGCCACGGCGCCCCATCGATTGAATTTCTTGACCAGGCACTTCCTTTTGAAATTGATCCAAATCTGTCTTAATCATCTTAGGATAACGAATATCAAGACTAGCAATCTTCTTCCCTAGAATCAGTTTTTCAAGACCTCGTCGAACCGTTTCGACTTCAGGTAATTCAGGCATAACTCCTCCTTCTCTAAAAACAAGAAGCAGGCTACTGCCCACCTCTTCTTAATATTCTTTTTCATTATAGCCAAAGTCAGCCAAATCTAGCTTTTTATCGCGCCAATTCTTCTTGACCTTGACCCAGGTTTCTAGGAAGACCTTGTCCCCTAGCATAAGCTCGATATCACGACGGGCCATAGTCCCAATTTTCTTGAGCATGGCACCACCTTTACCGATGACAATCCCTTTTTGGCTATCACGTTCAACCATAATGGTTGCTCGAATGTGAACCTTGTCCGTCTCCTCATCACGCTTCATCGAATCTACCACTACTGCAACTGAGTGTGGAATTTCTTCACGAGTTAAGTGTAAGACCTTTTCACGAATCATCTCAGAAACCAAGAAACGCTCTGGATGGTCTGTGATTTGATCCGCAGGGAAATATTGGAAACCTTCCTCAAGATTTTCACTTAGAATATCGACTAAACGTGAAACATTATTCCCCTGAAGGGCTGAAATCGGAACAATTTCCTTGAAATCCATCTGATTACGGAAGTCATCAATCTGTGATAAGAGTTGATCAGGGTGAACCTTGTCAATCTTATTGACCACCAAAATTACAGGAACCTTAGCAGCCTTGAGTCGTTCGATAATCATATCATCGCCCTTACCACGCGCCTCATCTGCAGGCACCATGAAAAGTACGGTATCCACTTCACGAAGGGTGCTATAGGCAGACTCTACCATAAAATCTCCGAGTGCTGTCTTAGGCTTGTGAATACCTGGTGTATCGATAAAGACAATTTGTTCCTTATCAGTGGTGTAAATCCCCATGATTTTATTGCGCGTTGTCTGTGCCTTATCACTCATGATGGCGATTTTTTGCCCCATAACGTGATTCAAAAAAGTTGACTTCCCTACATTTGGACGTCCTAAAATGGCTACAAAGCCTGATTTAAATGTCATAATTTCCTCTTACTATTTAAAATAATAAATCCCAAATTCGTGGGAGAAAGATAAGTGCACCTGTCAAAGCGGCAAAAAGTGAGACCACAAGCACGGCACCAGCCGCCATGTCTTTAGCTTTTTTTGCCAACATAGAAAAGTGATAGTGACTAGCCAAATCTACTACATTTTCAATAGCTGAATTAATAATCTCAAAAGCTACTACCATGAAAATGCTCAAGAGTAGAAATAACCATTCGATTCGTGACACCTGAAAAACAAAACCTGCAAGAACAACTATTAGAGCTGTCACTGCATGCTTTCTCATATTACGTTCTTCCTTAATCGCAGTAAAAATTCCTGTAATGGCAAATTCTAAACTGGAGATTAGGTCACGATTTTTCCATTTTCGTTTATTGTCTTGTGAGTCCATAGGCTGTCAAAATTTCTTCTTGTAAACCGAACATCTCCGCTTCTTCCTCGGGAGTGTAGTGATCATAGCCGTTAATGTGTAAAAAGCCGTGCACTGCCAAGAAGCCCATTTCACGCTCAAAACTATGACCGTACTCCTCAGCTTGCTCATGTGCCTTATCAATGGAAATGAAAAGTTCACCGATATAGGCATCAAATTCTGACATCATATCTGCCAAGTCAGGATCATTTTCCAGATCTTCCTCATCAAAGGCAATCTCTAACTCCGGCTTATATTCAAGACTGATGACATCTGTCGGACGATCGGTATCACGAAACTCTAGATTGAGTTCATGGCTTCGTTCGTTGGTCACAAATGTGACCGCCATTTCCTTGTCTTCTTTTCCAATTTTTTTTGCAGCAAATTCTAAAATTTTCTGTGTTTGTTCTAAAATTTCTTTTGAAACTTGTCCAGTTTCATCTACCATTTCAATATACATGTGCTTCTCGATTCTCTTTACTTGGCTTTATTATATCACATTTCTATGATTTTATTCTACCTTTTTGATATAATACTATGGAATACATTCACGAGGAGAGAACCATGTCATTTGATGGATTTTTTTTACACCACATGGTTGAGGAATTGCGAACTGAACTACTAAATGGTCGCATCCAAAAGATAAATCAACCCTTTGACCAAGAATTGGTCCTGCAAATCCGTAGCAATCGTAAAAGTCATCGTTTGCTCCTTTCTGCGCATCCTGTTTTTGGACGCATCCAATTAACAGAGACAACCTTTGAGAATCCTGCTCAGCCATCTACTTTTATTATGGTATTAAGAAAGTACCTTCAAGGAGCAGTTATTGAATCTATCGAGCAGATCGAAAATGATCGTATCGTAGAGATCACGGTTTCCAATAAAAACGAGATTGGGGACCATATCCAGGCCACTCTCATCATCGAGATTATGGGAAAACACAGTAATATTCTACTTGTAGATAAGTCTAGTCACAAAATCCTTGAAGTTATCAAGCATATTGGCTTCTCTCAAAATAGCTACCGTACCTTATTGCCAGGTGCTACTTATATTGCTCCTCCAAGTACAGAGGCTCTCAATCCTTTCACGGTCAAGGATGAAAAATTGTTTGAGATTCTACAAACCCAAGAGTTAACTGCTAAAAACCTTCAAACCCTCTTTCAAGGTTTAGGTCGCGATACAGCAAACGAATTGGAAAAATTATTAACGAATGATAAACTATCCAATTTCCGAAGCTTTTTTAAGCAAGAAACCAAACCTTGCTTAACAGACAGGTCTTTCTCTTGTGTGCCTTTTTCTAGCAAAACAACGGAGTATTTTGACAACCTTTCTCAATTACTTGATGTCTATTACAAGGATAAGGCCGAGCGTGATCGAGTTAAGCAGCAAGCTAGCGAACTCATTCGCCGAGTTGAAAATGAGCTACAAAAAAATCGTCAAAAACTTAAAAAACAAGAAAAAGAACTCCTTGCTACTGAAAATGCAGAGGAATTTCGTCAAAAAGGTGAATTGCTAACGACTTTTCTTCATCAAGTTCCCAATGACCAAGATCAGGTCATTTTGGACAACTACTACACCAATCAACCTATCACGATTGCACTTGATAAGGCACTAACGCCAAACCAAAATGCTCAACGCTACTTCAAACGTTATCAGAAATTAAAAGAAGCTGTTAAATACTTGACTGAACTAATCGAAGAAACCAAGGCTACTATTCGTTACCTAGAAAGTGTAGAGACAGTTCTCAATCAGGCTGGACTCGATGAAATTGATGAAATTCGTGAGGAATTGATTCAAACAGGATTTATCCGCAGAAGACAAAGGGAAAAAATCCAGAAACGACAGAAACCTGAAAAATATCTTGCAAGCGACGGAAAAACCATTATCCTAGTTGGTCGTAACAACCTTCAAAACGACGAGTTAACCTTTAAAATGGCTCGTAAGGAAGAGCTCTGGTTCCACGCTAAGGACATCCCTGGAAGTCACGTTGTTATCACTGCCAATCTCAATCCTACTGACGAAGTTAAGACAGATGCGGCAGAGCTAGCTGCCTACTTTTCAAAAGGCCGTCTCTCCAACCTCGTTCAGGTAGATATGATTGAGGTCAAAAAACTCAATAAGCCCACAGGTGGTAAACCTGGATTTGTGACTTATACTGGACAAAAGACTCTCCGTGTCACACCTGACCCTGAGAAAATTCAATCCATGAAAGTAAAATAAAGACTTTTAACCTGGAGGCTGTCAACATTTTAGATTTTTTAAAAAAAGGAGGTAAGCTCAATGCTACGGCATATCAAATCTATTTTAACCATTATATTCGGAGCTGCCATCTATGCCTTCGGACTCACGTATTTCGTTGTGCCCCACCACTTATTCGAGGGGGGAGCAACTGGGATCACCTTGATTACCTATTATCTCTTTAACATTCCCATCTCCTTGATGAACCTGTTAATCAATATCCCACTCTTTATTCTAGCCTGGAAAATATTTGGTGCAAAGACCCTATACAGCAGCCTGCTTGGTACTATTTCCTTATCCATTTGGTTAGCAATCTTTGAAAAGATTCCTCTCAGCTTTAATCTTGAGGGAGATCTTGTTATCGTTGCTTTAGTTGCGGGTGTTCTTTTGGGACTTGGTCTAGGTATTATCTTCAATGCTGGTGGTACCACTGGTGGAACAGATATCGTCGCTCGAATCCTGAACAAGTATACCAATATCTCCGTGGGGAAATTACTCTTTGCACTAGACTTCCTCATCTTAATGCTCATTTTAATTATCTTCCAAGACCTTCGTCTCGTTACTTATACACTTCTATTTGACTTCATAGTCTCAAGAGTTATTGACTTGATTGGTGAAGGCGGATATGCTGGCAAAGGTTTTATGATTATCACTCAAAAGCCTATGGAAGTGGCAGATAAAATCAATGAAGAGTTAGGTCGAGGTGTCACCTTCATATCTGGACAAGGTTACTACAGTCAAAAAGATTTAAAAATTATCTACTGTATCGTAGCAAGAAATGAAATGATTAAGATGAAAGAACTGATTCATACGATCGATCCTAAAGCCTTTATTACCATCACTGAAGCTCACGAAATTCTAGGAGAAGGCTTCACCTTTGTAAAAGAAGAAAATTCCTAACACATAGACAACAAAAATAGTAACTTCGAATTTGAAGTTACTATTTTTTGATGATAAAAACGGAAGAAGCAAATCTTCCGTTTTACAAATCATTATTTTTCAGCTGTAAGTGCAGCCATTGTGATGTAATTGTATGGTTTGTTAAAGTGTGGCAAGAAGAATAGGTCTGTCAATGCCAATTTTTCAATTGTAACATGTTCTTGGATAGCCAATGAGAACATGTGAATTCCCATGCTGATTGCTGAATCACGAGATACCATTTGAGCACCAAGGATTTCACGGCTGTCTTTATCAAAGACAATCTTGATTGCTACTTCATAGTTGTCATGTTTCATAAATTCTGGTTTTTGAAGATCGTTGAAGCCTGTTTCAACAGCATTGTATCCTGCTGCTTTAGCTTTTTCAAGAGTCAAACCAGTTGATACCATGTGAAGACCATAGATAGAGATACCGTTTGATCCTTGAACACCGATTCCTTCAAGTTCATGTCCACAAGCATTGTAAGCACCTACGATACCAGTACGTACAGCATTTGATGCAAGAGCGATGTAGCTAGTGTCTTTACGAGCGTTGTCATAAACAGTCGCACAGTCACCTACAGCGAATACTCCTGGAAGTGATGTTTCTTGTTTCTTGTCTACAAGGAAGGCACCGTTGCGGAAAAGTTCAATCTTGCCATCAGCAAGAGCTGTGTTAGGACGGAAACCAACTGCAAGAACAACCATGTCAACATCGAATGTTTCTTTGTCAGTGATCAAGCGTTCAACTTTACCGTCACCTTCGATAGCTTTAACAGTTTGTCCAAGTGCCAAGCGGATGTTGTGGTCTTCCAAGTTCTTAGCCATCAATTGAGTGAAGTCTTTGTCGTAGTAACCGTTCAAGACTGTGTCTACGATGTCAACAAGGACAACTTCTTTTCCAAGACGTTCGAATGCTTCGGCAAGCTCAACACCGATGTATCCACCACCGACAACAGCGATACGTTCAAGGTGTTTGCTCTTGTCAGCAAGTTTGTTAATCACTTCTTCAGCGTTTTGGTACAATTTAACGAATTGTACATTTTCAAGAGTTGCTTTGAATTCGCGGTTACCTTTAACAATTTCAACACCTTCGATTGGTGGTAAAATTGGCGTTGAACCAGTCGCAAAGATCAATTTTTCGTATGATTCTTTGTGTTCTTTTCCATCAACTTCAGCAGTAACAACTTTATTATCATAGTCAATTGAAAGAACTGGTGAGTTCATGTAAACTTTAGCACCTTTTGCTTCCAATTTTTCTTTATCTGAGTAGAAGAGACCTTCAGGACCATCGATTTGCTCACCAATCCAAAGAGCCATTCCACATCCAAGGAATGAAATGTTTGAGTTTTGGTCAAATACAACGATTTCGTTTTCGTTTCCAAAGTTGTCCAACATAGTGTTGATACATGCAGTTCCAGCGTGGTTAGCACCCACGACTACGATTTTACTCATTAGATAATTCCTACCTTTTAATTTTTATTTACCCCTCTAGTATATCATTATCTGTGAGCGTTTACAAGTTTTTTACTTATTTTCCCTTATTTTCGAAAAAATTGAAAACATATATTAACTCATTCTAATCGTTTTCAAATCAAATTTCAAGGAAATTTAGTTTGTTTGAGCATATTTCTTGACTTTTTGTAAAAAATAATTTGTGAAAACGCTGACTTTATGATATTCTATTTATATGGAAATGAAATATAAATCTTCAGATTGCTTTCATATCTGGATTTACAATATTTCCAATTGATTTGAAGGGAGTTGATTTTTTGCCTTTCAGTTCATTATCTGAACGGTTAATGGGAACTACGATTACTATTTCCTTGGTACATGAACAAGCGGATAATCTTCTCCGTCAAGCTTTTGATTTGCTCAAGGAACTTGAATTTCGATTTAATGCGAATAGCACCGAATCTGAATTGATGGAAATTAACCATAGAGCTGGAATTGCCCCAGTTAAGGTCCATCCTGATTTGTTTGAACTGATTTCTTTAGGACTAGAACACAGTCTAGCTCCTGGAAGTCATCTCAACATTAGTATTGGTCCCTTGGTACAAACCTGGCGTATTGGTTTTTCCGATGCAAAAGTTGCTAGTCCTAAAGAAATTTCTTCGGTTTTACCATTGATAGATCCCCGTTTTATCAAACTCGATTTAATTTCTTCTACTGTTTTCTTAGAAAAGAAAGGAATGAAAATTGATTTAGGTTGTCTAGCGAAGGGCTATAGCGCAGATAAGGTTGCTACTTTCTTAAAAGAAAATGGTGTCACTTCTGCTCTTATCAATCTCGGGGGAAATATCCTTACCATTGGTAATAACCAGGCCAGAAATGGACAACCTTGGCAAATTGGTATTCAAGACCCTAATCATCCACGTGGTAATCATCTGATGACCTTATCTATCACTGGAAAATCTGTTGTTACTTCTGGAATTTATGAACGGCATCTTAAAATCGATGGAAAGGATTATCATCACATTTTCGATAGTGAAACTGGCTATCCTATTGAGACGGATTTGGCTAGTTTAACGATTATATCTGACCGCTCAGTTGATGGTGAGATATGGACCACACGATTGTTTGGCCAACGTAGCGCTTCTATCATGTGGCAAATCGAAAATATCGATGGAATTGAAGCCATCCTTATTGATAAAGATGGACATATCGCTTGTTCATCCGGTATCCAAAGATAAATAATAAATAATGCAAAAAGAGAAAGGAAAGCTCATGCTAAAACTTATTGCTATTGTAGGAACTAACTCTAAACGTTCCACAAACCGCCAACTGCTTCAATATATGCAGAAACACTTTGCTGATAAAGCAGAAATCGAATTGGTCGAAATTAAAGATCTTCCAGTTTTCAACAAACCAGCCGACAAACAAATCCCTGCTGAGGCTATGGAAATCGTAGCTAAAATCGAAGCAGCTGATGGTGTTATTATCGGTACTCCAGAATACGACCACTCAATTCCAGCTGTACTTATGAGCGCCCTTGCTTGGATTTCTTACGGAGTATTCCCACTTTTGAATAAACCAGTCATGATCACAGGTGCTTCATATGGTACACTCGGTTCATCACGTGCTCAATTGCAACTTCGTCAAATTTTGAATGCTCCTGAGATTAAAGCGACAGTTCTACCTGACGAATTCTTGCTTTCTCATTCTCTTCAAGCATTTGATAAGAATGGTGACTTGGTAGATCTTGATGTTATTAATAAATTAGATGCCATCTTTGATGACTTCCGTATTTTTGTCAAGATTACTGAAAAATTGCGTAGCGCGCAAGAATTGCTTCGCAAAGATGCAGAAGAATTTGACTGGGAAAATTTGTAAGATAGGAGATCGAAAGAATGAAATTTGTTGGACTTGTTGGATCAAACTACGATCAATCATATAACCGCAAACTCTTGGAATTCATCCGTCGTAACTTCAAACTAAAATTTGAATTAGAAGTTCTTGAAATTGATGAAGTTCCAATGTTTAATCAAGATGAAAAATGGGATGAAAGCTTCCAATTACGTCTTCTTTACAACAAAATCACTCGTGCTGATGGTGTCATTATTGCTACTCCAGAGCACAACCACACTATTTCTGCTTCACTTAAGTCAGTCCTTGAATGGCTTTCATACGAAGTTCATCCATTTGAAAACAAACCAGTTATGATTGTGGGTGCTTCATACTACGATCAAGGAACTTCACGTGCTCAAGTTCACCTTCGTAAAATTCTTGATGCACCAGGAGTAAATGCCTACACATTACCAGGTAATGAATTCCTTCTTGGAAAAGCCAAAGAAGCTTTTGATGCAAACGGAAATATTATTAACGAAGGAACTGTTAAATTCCTTGAAACTTGCTTAGATAACTTTGTCAAATACGTGGGAGTCGTTTCTAAATTGAAAAAACCAAAACCAATTGAACCAGAAGACTTGGATTGTGGAAAACCAATCGCTACAACTATTACAGAAGTTGACCCTGATGATCCAGAATGGGTAGAAAAAGTTGCAGAAATCACAGGTGCTGTTTCAGGTGATACATACGTTAAACTTGACCATGGTATCCTTACAGTTAACCAAATTGATATGTTCTTGAAAGCTATGCCATTTGAATTGACATATGCTGACGATAACAACCAATTCCTCTACTACAACAATGCTCACCAAGATCCTGATACGATGTTTGCTAAACGTGTACCATCTCAATCTGGTAGCCGTATGTCAACAGTTCACGGTTCACTTCCACCAGCACGTATGAAAAATGTTGAGTGGGTTATCGGAACTCTTAGAAACGGTAACCAAGAATACGTTCGTACAATTGTTCCAGGTTCACCTGCTGGTGTTATCAACACTCACAACTACCAAGCTATGTACTATCCTGACGGATCATATGCTGGTATCAATGAAATTGTCTTTAACTTCCAACCGTGGCTTGACTGGTACTTGAAAGAAACTGGTCAACGCTTGGTAGGAGGAAGCGGACCGTTTGCTCCTGCTGCTGGAGGTCACGGCGATGCAGATGCTACTTCGGGCGCTTCTGACTCAGCTGATGGCGGCCATGGAGATGCAGACGCTACTTCTGGTGCAAGTAACTAATACTCAATGAAAATCAAAGAGCAAACTAGGAAGCTAGCCGCAGGTTGCTCAAAGCACTGCTTTGAGGTTGTAGATAGAACTGACGAAGTCAGTAACATATATACGGCAAGGTGAAGCTGACGTGGTTTGAATTTGATTTTCGATGAGTATAAAATTTAATACTAAAGGAACCTCTTTAGGTTCCTTTTTTTAAAACAAAAACTCGGTTAGTAAAATCTAACCGAGTTTTCTATAGTGGATTGAAATAAGATGCGAACAGAGAGATTAGGAAAGTCAAACTAATTTCTAGAAATATTTTTAGCAGTTGTAGTGTACTGTTCTAGATTCAATCTACTATATATCTCAAAATTATGAATTTGGATCGTCAAGACTACGACCATGCAAGCCTTTTTCACGTTGTACCTGACGAAGTTTTTCAGGAGTCACATCATTTCCATCTTCATCTACGATTTTGATCCCTTCAATGTGATGACGAACTGAACGACGATATCCTTCGATATATTCCTCACGAAGTTTAGCTTGTTCTACTTTTTCTTCTGCAGTCAAGCCTTCAGTTTTTTTCTTTTTCGCAAGCTCATTAATACGAGCGATTTTTTCTGGTGTCATATTTGAACCTCCAATCTACTTTTTAATTTCTATTTTGTATTAAGAAGATTAAAAGCAGCGACAGTTTTTGCTTTATTCACAAGTTCAGTTAGAATAGCTAGGCGATTATTCTTAACATCAACATCCTCTGCCATAACCATTGTATTGTCAAAGAATGCATCAATAACAGGACTAAGAGCAAATAACTGCGTTAATTTATCACTAGCTGAACCTTTCAATTCTAGATTTTCGACTGCTTGAGCTAGTTCTTTTTCCTGTTCATTTTCAAAGAGACTAGTATCAACTTTGACTGAACCTTCTGCTTTTTCCGCTAGGTTAAAGGCACGAGATAAGGATTCAACTGATGATTTGTAGTTTTCAGTTTTTGCAACTTCAGTTAAGGCTTCTGCTGCTTCAATCATATCTGCAACAACAAAGTTTGAACTTGCAAGAACAGCTTCCTTAATATCTTTTGCAGTAGAACCCATCATCTTATCAACACGAGCTTTGATGAAGTTAAGCACTTCTTCTTGATTATCGTAAGTTAGGCTATCAAATGATAAAGCATAAAGGCTAGCAATCAATTCGTCCATTGGAATATTCCAGCCAAAGTCTTCCAAGATACGGACAATCCCTTGTGTTGCTCGACGAAGAGCATAAGGGTCATTTGAACCAGATGGAATCAAACCAACAGAGAAGAAGGACAAGAGAGTATCCAATTTATCAGCTAGTGCAAGGATAGCTCCGACTTTAGACTCAGGAAGAGCACCATCTGCAGAATCTGGAAGGTAGTGTTCACGAATAGCTTGTGCTACTGCTGCATTCTCACCAGCGAGAAGAGCATATTTCTCACCCATGATCCCTTGAAGCTCATCAAATTCACCAACCATACCAGTCAAGAGGTCAAACTTATAAATGGCTGCAGCACGAGCAAGGTCAACAGTTTCATCAACTGATAAACCTGCTTTTTCTGCCAAAAGGATAGCAATTTGCCCGGTACGAATCATGTGTTCACGTAATGAACCAATCTTTTCATGGAAGGTTACGTGTGATAATTTGGCTACAAGATCTTCAATCTTGAGTTTTTGGTCTTCACGCCAGAAAAATTCACCATCTTCAAGACGCGCAACTAAGACTTTCTCATTTCCTCGGATGACATTATCCAAATACTCTGCATTTCCGTTACGAACAGAAATAAAGTTTGGTTTTAGATTTCCATCAAGGTCACGAACTACAAAGTAGCGTTGGTGAGTCTCCATTGAAGTGACTAAAACTTCTTCTGGAACCTCTAGGTACTTAGGATCAAAATTCCCCATGAAGGCAGTTGGGTATTCAACCAAATTCAAAACTTCATTCAAGAGTCCTTCATCAATTTGTACCTGAACACCTTCTGCAGCTTCAATAGCCTTAATTTGCTCACGAATCATATTTTCGCGTTCAGTGCTATCTGCAATAACATAAACTTTGCGCAGGTCTTCTTCATAGCTGTCAGCATGCTGAATTTCTACTTCGTGACCAAGGAAACGATGCCCACGGCTAACTCTTCCTGAATGAATATCTAGGAAATCCATATCGAGTGCCACATCATCCAAAAGAACTGTCAATGTATGGACTGGACGGATATATTCAAAGGTATTGTTTGCCCAGTGCATACTTACTGGGAAGCTTAAGCTAGCCAATACTTCTGGAATTCCAGTCAAAACTTCCTCAGCTGGTTTTCCAGCTTCATGCTTAGTTACGTAGACATATTCTTCACCTTTGATTTCACGGAATTCGATATCATCTACCGTCAAGCCTTTACCACGGACAAAGCCTTGCGCTGCTTTAGAAAAGTTTCCTTCTGCATCCCAAGCAATTTTTTTAGAAGGTCCTTTAAAATCTTCAGTCAAATCCGTTTGTTGGTCTGCCAAGCCAAGTACGCGAACAGCCAAACGACGTGGAGTTGAAAAAGTTTGAATTCCTTCGTATGAAAGGCGGTTATTATCCAAAAAGGCTGCCATTTTTTCACCTAGTTGTTTTTCACTTGGTGTGACAACGTAGGCTGGTAACTCTTCGAGTCCTAGTTCTACTAATAAATTTTTTGCCATGTTTTTTCCTTTACAAAATTTCTTCTTTTTGATAGGCACCTTAGGTACTGGGGACGTTGCTAACTAACTTTGTGAGTCTGTGGGGAAATCTTCTGTCTTCTTGACAAAGATTTCCAACAGTCTCATCAAAGTGGATTTAGCCAACTGATTTTTGAACCTAAAGTTTCAAAAATCCCCAGATATCAGTACGGCGGTGCCTATCCCTTTAGCAAGTCTTCGACTTGCCTCTGAGTGCCATACGGGCTCACTTTGTTCGCCCTTTTTCTATTCTTGTAACTGTTTTTATTCTTCCTCTTCTGCTAAGAGTTTTGCACGTGTTGCTTCATCAAGAAGTGGGTATCCAAGTTTCTTGCGTTCTGCCACGAATGTTTTAGCTACGACACGGGCTAAGTTACGAATACGAGCGATATAACCAGCACGTTCTGTAACGGATACAGCACCACGAGCGTCGAGTAAGTTAAAGGTATGTGAACATTTCAAAACGTAGTCATAGGCTGGGTGTACAAGTCCCGATTCCAAAGCACGTCCTGCTTCTTTTTCGAATTTCTCAAAGTTTTCAAGAAGCATATCTTGGTCAGAAACTTCAAAGCTGTATTTTGAGTGTTCGTATTCTGGTTGAAGGAAGATTTCACCGTATTTAACACCAGGAGCCCACTCGATATCATAAACAGAGTCTACTTCTTGGATATAAGAAGCTAAACGTTCCAAACCATAAGTAACCTCGGCTGTAACAGGACCAGTTGCCAAGCCACCGACTTGTTGGAAGTAAGTGAATTGAGTGATTTCCATACCGTCAAGCCAAACTTCCCAACCAAGACCTGCTGATCCAGTTGATGGGTTTTCCCAGTTATCTTCAACGAAACGAATATCGTGTTCCAAAGGATTGATACCCAATTTTTCCAATGACTCAAGGTAGAGTTCTTGGATGTTTGATGGTGATGGTTTCATAACCACTTGGAATTGGTGGTGTTGGTAAAGACGGTTTGGGTTTTCCCCGTAACGACCATCCGCTGGACGACGAGATGGCTCTACATAAGCCGCATTCCATGGCTCAGGACCAATGGCACGAAGGAAAGTATAAGGACTCATTGTTCCCGCACCTTTTTCATTATCATAAGCCTGCATGAGCATACAACCCTGGTCATTCCAGTATTGTTGCAAAGTAAGGATAATTTCCTGGAAAGTCAATTTTTTGGACATATTTTACTCCTTTATTATAATTTCTTGCGACCTAGAATACAAAAAGAACCGTGTCTTTGCTCCTAAGTCAAGTGACCTAGGGGCGTCAGAAACGCGGTTCCACCCTAATTTATTACTTCATTATTTTTTAAAATTTACCAAAAGCGCCACACTCATCTCTCAATCACCTGACTCTCACTACCACAGGCTCGCTTAGGATTTACTGATAAGATATTCTTTCTTACCGTCTATTATATCAAAAAGGAATTGAAAAGTAAAATTATTTTATCATCACTCTTGTATTTTTCTCGGTATTAAATCTTAGAGATCTTTGCAATTCTTTAGAATATTAAAAATAGCATTATTCAATAATATTCCTAAAACTAAAAATACAAACCTCAATGACAGAAAACAAACAGTTACTATTAGGAGAGCTGATAAAAATACACAATGATAATTTATAGACGAAATGGTCTTCTACTTTCTGGAAGCATTTCTAAATGATTCTTCGTTATTATGGAAAAATTTCTCTTTCTTACGACTGAAAAATTACTTACAGAATAGACAACAATCGGATATCCATCTTTTGCGATAGTTTTTTTCAATAACAAAATTTCTTCATCCCTTGTGCGCAGATGATAAGCCCCATTTTCTTGAAAGAGTTCAATTCTATCTATCCAGTTCTCGTCATATGTCGATTTTGACTGAAGGACCAGTCTTAATGATTTCTGCAAAAAGTTTTTAACTTAGAGTTTTTCTAGTTTAAACATTTAGCAAAACTAAACTTTCCAAAAGAAGTTCTGTTCACTTACCAAAACCTTAGAGACTTGAATATCGTGACATACAATCTCAATTAACATACTTGATAAAGTAATTGTTGCTTGTATCATATTATTTTTCTCTTCGATAAGTCTAATGTCATGTACAGTGTGAGACATGAGATTTTCAAAAGGAATATCTTTCATATTGAAATTTCTTGTACCAGTCTCACTTTCCCAACATGTCCAACCAGCATCCGTCTCATAGTTAACCTTAAAACAACGGTAGAAAATTATCTCCCAGCAATACTGATCCGATTTACCATTTTCAACCTCAATATAAAGTCTACATTCATCTCCAAAAAATGAAGCTCTAAAGTCTAATGCATAGGCGTCCCAGTAGTTCGTACCCTCAATCTCTTCCTCTAGCTTTAAAATGTCCACTAGTCCCTCCCCTTCAATTTTTTTAATTAAAATCTAATTAAAAAATGTATACATCTATAGAATGAACGAGAAACACTTGCTAAATCATTACATTTCTAGTTTGTTCATCGTGTAATGTTACTGCCCTTTTATAGTCTTTTGAAAAAATTCTAGGCAAATTATTTCTAAAATGCTTTAGATTTTCTAATTGAGTTTTGACATAGAATTGACATCGATGGAACCCCTTGTCATTATCTGCTACTTCCATATCCACTTCAATATTTAACTCTTCTTTTTCATTAATAGGTGCAAAAGTAAAAACAAAATAACCACTTCCACCAACCCTATCATCTCCAAAAATGATCTTTCTTGCTAGATTAGGATTTTCTATATAATCATCCATGTCCAGTAATACCTTCGTCATCTCATCCTCAAAGAGATAGCATACTTGATAAATTGTTAGAAACTTTGTTTCACAAGTAAGCCTAACTTCGCAAAATTTTTCCGATTCATCGAACCACTCACTTCGTAGTACTATATTATCCAATTTCTTCCCTCCTCTACACAATGACATATAACACACCACTCTATATTATAAAATTTAACAATAAAAATATGACCATAGATAGGTGATTCAGCGTTTAGCATTTAAACAAATGGTTTCCATGATAGTTTAATAAGTCAGATTTTATTTACGGCTGTATTCAAAATGATGACATTTCAAAAATCTCCAAAATCAGTTTATTTTTTACACCTTAGAGTTATATGAAATAATAAAAATCGGTGTTTCAATAATTTTAATGGTTCATTGGATTTTAATAATTTTTAGAAAATCCTTCTTCAGATACTTTTTACAACCACATTTTGACTTTTCTCGAGTGCGAATCTAAAACAAGTTAACATGACTTCAAATAAATCACTGCCTGAACTAGTTATGAAATATTGAGATAAATTTGTGATATGGGAAGCAATATGATTACCCCAAGGAGGAGTGACTGACAAATCTTCAAAATCCCATATGATGTCGTGAGGTGGAAATTTTTTCAACTCTTCTTGAATAGATAACAACTCTGCTATTCCACTCTCAATATCTTCCAAAGGAATATCGCCAAAATAAAGTTTATTCATGATAACGGGGTACTTACTTCCCCAGTCATTATTCTCTAACAGAACATAAATAGTCGAAAAGAATGAATTAAAAAAGCTCCCTTCTCCTACTGTCCACCAATTATAACCTACCATTAAGCCTACAGACATAAAATCCACCTCCAAGTTATTCTTAAATATTACTTCTACATCAACAGATGTCCTATTATTGTTAATAAAATCATCTGTCTACTGAAGATTAGCAAATGCTATTCCCTTATTCTATCTATTATGCGCTATCTCTAGCAAATTGTCTTTCCAATGTTTATGGTCGAGATCAAACTTTTATACATCTAGGCTTTAATTGTCAATATCCTATTCAATCTTTAATTTCCTTTGATTTCCTACAGGAGCATTTTCACAGATAAGTAAGATTATTGATTACTTTAGTCGTGTCTGACTAATTTATCTCTTAAACTTCCTCTAATAATCTTAACTGTAACCAATGGCATCGTACTAGTAATTTTAAAGATTAGATGGAATTTTTACTTAGATTTTAAAACTATCTGATATTCCTTTAAATCCCATAATGAGATATTAGCGAACATCAGTAAAAATAATAAAAACGGAGTTATTCCTAATATAATAAAAGAATCAACTTCATCTGTTACCACAATAGTATAAACAGACCACAAGAGCAGAAATAAGAGGATGAAATAACCCATTATTTTACCAACTGCCATTTTCCAGTTAACAGGGGACATTTTGACAAACACATAGGGTCGACCTTCATAGTCGAATGAAAGTCTTTTTTTATGAGAATATTGAAATCTAAACCCCAACACAAAGAATAAGATTATAAATAATAAACCGAATTTCGATACTGCTGCTACATTTGGAAGTTCAGGTAATAAAACCTTAACTAAATACCTCCTTAATAGTGTCGTACCGGAAATAATACATAAAGTTGCTCCTACAAACTGATACGGTTTTATATCAGAATAGGTTGAAGAAAGTAACGTCTTATATTCTTCAGGCTCTATACAATAACATTTATGAGCTCTAAAAAAGCAAACAATGGAAAGAAAAACAATAAAATACTAGCATCACAATCCAATAAGTAGTACTTGCTATTCCATTCAAAAACACGATATCTTACATTTTTATACAAGCTGTTTATAATTACCAACTGCACTTTTATCTCCGTCCTAATCGCTTTTTAGGATCAAACAATGAAGCAGTTACATTATCTATTTTGTTTCCCAGCCAATCAAGTCCGTCATCAAGGCAAGTAATATTGTGACTATATTTTACAATAGTTACCACATCATCTATCATAGCCAAAACAAAATCTTATCGACTGATGTTCTTTAAATTATAAACGACTATCAGTCTATCTTCCTATCTATCATTATTGAGCATAATACCTACTTTTTTAGCTCAATAGATTCACTAGCCGTCTATTCTTTTTATGAGAAATTCAATAAAATCGCTAGCATAGTATTCTCCATCTCTAAAAACTGCTAACTCATTGGTCAAACTTTCCTGTTTTTGAAAATAAAACATGCCATCTTCCCCTTCACAGATGACTAATTGTTCAGAGTTACTAAATCCTTGCTTTCTATTCAGTTCGTTTATGTAAACAATATCACCTCCCACAACCGTATCAAAATCTAATCCATAAATACTGAATATTTCTTCTCCATAAGTTTCTCCACCCATATAATTTTTCAGCCACCACTTATATGTTTCAGGAAAAGTAAAATTTAATCTTTTCTCAGCTTTTATAATCCATTCATCAGAAATCCCCTCTCCAAATGGTGCAAAGTCCACACCCTCGGAAGAAGCAATCTTCTTTTTCAGTTCATCAATCATAATCCACCTATATTTATTTAAATTTTTTGAACTATTAGCGTTTGTCCAACTTGTCTAGCTATTATCTTCTTCACAGAAATGTTTATATTCCTATCATATCAAACAATTAGTATTAATCTAGCAGATATACATTGAATGTTTTTCTTTTTCCATCAACTATATATCTTTCAACATCTTCTTCCCACCATGAAACTGTATCAGATAATATTTCTAAAAAAGTATTTTTAGAGTTTGCATCCTTGATAAAAAGATCTTTTGAATTGTTAAGAAAAATATTAATCCTCTCTGGATGTATATAATTAGAACGCTGGAGTCGATCAGATAGTGCATCCCAATTACCATCTTGGAGATCATCAATATTAAAACTGTTCGCTAATATCTCTATCGCATCTCTTTCACTTTGTACTTTTTTCCCATCAATATTTAGATTGAAATCATTAGAGCACTTAACCATTAAATAGTTTTTCTCTAACTTTGTTATTCTTCTATAAAGATTCACTTAAAGTTCCCCTCATAAACTGTTTAAAAAAATTTTTCAAATTCATACTAATATCACTTTTTTATCCAGCACTCCGCAACTCTAGTAGTTCTTGTTGGCCTTTCTCCATCCCCATTCAAGCATTACTTTATATATTTTCAGGCATAATCTAAGGGTTTATTTTTTTATCAAAGAAAAAGGAATCTAGCAATAGATTAGCCATTCTTCATCTCTTACCAATACCCTATTTGCCCTCGAACTTTATTACATGTGACAAACTAATGTACTTAACGATAACAGTTCTAACTACCAGGTTTTATTGGTTTACTTGTTGAACTATCGCAACTAAAGTATTCAAGTCTATTACTAGAATCTCTGTTTTTTAACAATTTGGTTAGTCTTGAACAGCGCCTTCATAAACTAATAAATAGGCATTGTAATTCAAAGTATTTATAACCTTATAACTTGACAAAATAGATTGGGCAAGCCCCATAAATCCACCATTTAGGACTTGATAGACAAAATGATTTTCGGGATGGATAGTAGTTATATCTAACTCATATTCCGATTCAATTGAACGTAAATCCAGTCCTTCATCAATCAATCTAAAAGCAACATAATCGTCACATTTTATAAGTTTATCACTAATTTTAAAATAGAGTTCACTATCATTGGTTAAACTAGCTTCTACATAATATAAACCTTCCTCAATGTTTCCTACTTCACTTATTTTCAAGGGGACGCCCGATATTTTTTGCTCTTCAGTAGCTGTTTTTTCAAATTTAAATGTCAAGGAAACATTTATGAGTATTTCCATCATACCTTTATTAGAAAGGAAAACATAATGATTAAAATCATCAGCTGACCATATACCACAAGATCGATAACTAACTTCTTTCGATAATTTACTATCAAAAACTTGGTAGATTCCATAGCCATCAAGTTCATATTCTTTATTATATAGTTCACTATACTTTTTACTAACAAACGATAGATACTTAATATAATTAACTGATAAATTGAATGTCTGGGTTCCATCAAATATCTGAACTATATCTGCATCTTGGGTTTCATGAGCAATCTGAAAGGCAAAATCCATGTACTCTGAAGAAATCGTATCCGTAAATAATTTTATTACTCTACACACTTTCATACCTCAATATCTCATTTTTATATCTCAATCATCAATTCGCTAGATTATCTGATATCTAAAAACGTAAATCAGTTCTCTGACTATCATAATAACTTGTACATAAATTGTCAAGTTTATTTCGCTCTCAGACTTGACTTCTCCTTTATAGAAAAAATTCTAAGCTATAATTAATCTAAAGTTGTGGAATACTAGCATTGCTTTAGAAAACTCATAATTATATGAAGGATAGGTAAATGAAGTAAACTTTAACATCCTACTGAGATAATTTCTGACCAGTAATTGTATCTAAAAAACACACTCTCTCTTCTTCATAGATCATTGTAAGTTCTGTTCCAATAGGCATATTAAAAATTGATAATACTGCTGGTTCTATATCAACAATTGTACTCCAGTCACATATCGACATATTTTCAGCATGTGATAGATATTCTTCTGTATCTATTTCGGATAAAAAACGCCATCCGTTATCTAACTCATTAACACTGTTCTCGCGTAATATCCATTTTATATTGGCCTTATTTTCTAAAATATTATTAGATACTATTGAAGCACCTAATCCCATTCCTTTATTACTCACATTTATAACCTCTATTTATGTTAGCTAGTTCTTAACTTGAATCAGACAAGACAAACTACTCAAACCCATCACCTTTTATATAGTAGATTGAAATAAGATATGAATAAAGAGGTTAGGAAAGTCAAATTGATTTCTTAGAATCCATAGCGTACTATTCTAAATTCAATCTACTATACAAAACGGTACACTGTGAATTCTAAAAAATGCTAGAAATTGACTTAACTGCTCTGGTAAATTTGTTCAGATTCTATTTCATTTCACTATATATCCCAATAATATTCGGCTCTATAATATTTGTAGTGGGTAAATCCCCTATAGATATTATGGAGCCTATTTTGTTGTAGAAAAAAAGTCCCATATGACCTATAATGAAAAGCGACAAAACAACTCATTAGAAAGATTCATAT
>NZ_JASHFS010000010.1:0-94424 GCF_047460685.1 Streptococcus infantis
CTGTTGGTGTCTTACGAGCTGGTGTTGTTACATCCACTGGTTGTGATGGTTTCTTGTTCGGTTCGGTTACTGTTCCTGTACCTGGGACATCTTTCTTAGGAAGCTTGTCATTTGGTACTTCACCTGAACCGTTGTCGCCGATTGTGACTTCGATTGGTGTGTTGTTTTCACCTGGAATCACTACCTTGCTGCCTGATGGGTAAGTTGAGCCATCTGGTTTCTTAGGCGTTACTACTGCATCACCATTTGGTTTGCGTGTGATTTCAATCTCACTTGGTGTTTCAGTTGTTGGGGTATTTGGTGTTACCTTACCTGGTGTTGTTACTGGAACTTCAACAGCTGGTTTACCTGGTTCTGTAATCTTACCTGTACCTGGAACTTTACCGTCTGGTAATTCACTGTTTGGTACTTTACCTTTACCGTCTTCACCGATTGTTACGGTGATTGGGTTACCATCTTTACCTGGGATTTCTACCTTAGTTCCTGGTGGGAATGTTGAGCCATCTGGTTTCTTAGGTGTTACTGTAACGTCACCTGTCTTAGGATCTTGTTCAACATCTACTGTTGGTGTCTTACGAGCTGGTGTTTCTGGTGTTACCTTAGCTGGTGTTGTTACTGGAACTTCTACAGCTGGTTGACCTGGTTCTGTAATCTTACCTGTACCTGGAACTTTATCGTCTGGTAATTCGCTGTTTGGTACTTTACCTTTACCATCTTCACCGATTGTGACTGGGATTGGCTTACCATCTTTACCTGGGATTTCTACCTTAGTTCCTGGTTTGTATGTTGAGCCGTCTGGTTTCTTCGGTGTTACCGTAACGTCACCTGTCTTAGGATCTTGTTCAACATCTAGTGTTGGTGTCTTTTGAGCTGGTGTTTCTGGTGTTACCTTAGCTGGTGTTGTTACTGGAACTTCTACAGCTGGTTGACCTGGTTCTGTAATCTTACCTGTACCTGGAACTTTATTATCTGGTAGGTCACTGTTTGGTACTTTACCTTTACCGTCTTCACCGATTGTAACTTCGATTGGATTTCCATTTTCACCTGGGATTTCTACCTTAGTTCCTGGTGGGAATGTTGAGCCATCTGGTTTCTTAGGTGTTACTGTAACGTCACCTGTCTTAGGATCTTGTTCCAACTCTACTGTTGGTGTCTTACGAGCTGGTGTTGTTACATCTACTGGTTGTGATGGTTTCTTGTTCGGTTCTGTTACTGTTCCTGTACCTGGGACATCTTTCTTAGGAAGGTTGTCATTTGGCACTTCACCTGAACCGTTGTCGCCAACTGTTACTGTGATTGTAGTTGGGTTTCCATCTTTATCTTTACTTGGAATTTCTACCTTAGTTCCTGGTAGGTATGGTTTTCCATCTGGTTTCTTAGGCGTTACAACTGCATCACCATTTGGTTTGCGTGTGATTTCAATCTCACTTGGTGTTTCAGTTGTTGGTGTTTCTGGTGTTACCTTAGCTGGAGTTTCTACTGGAACTTCCACTGCTGGTTTACCTGGTTCAGTAATCTTACCTGTACCTGGAACTTTTCCTTCTGGTAAGTCAGCGTTTGGTACTTTAGCTTTACCGTTTTCATCAGTTGTAACAGTAATTGGGTGATCTTTATCCTTACCTGGGATTTCTACCTTAGTTCCTGGTTTGTATGGAGTTCCATCTGGTTTCTTAGGTGTTACTGTTACGTCACCTGTCTTAGGATCTTGTTCCAACTCTACTGTTGGATTGTTCTTCTCTGCATCTGTACGTGGATCTACTACCTTAACAGTTGCTGGAACTTCATCCTTAGAACCATCTGGGTAAGTGACAACGACTGTTGTTTTCTTATCGCCTGGTGTTGTAGTGTCTACTGGAGTCTTGTATTCGAACGTAGTTCCTTTTGGAAGATCGTCTACATTACCGATTGATCCTTTAGGATCTGGGGTTTTACCTACATTAACAGTTTGGTCTTTAGGTGTTGGATTGTTCTTCTCTGCATCTGTACGTGGATCTACTACCTTAACAGTTGCTGGAACTTCATCCTTAGAACCATCTGGGTAAGTGACAACGACTGTTGTTTTCTTATCGCCTGGTGTTGTAGTGTCTACTGGGGTCTTGTATTCGAACGTAGTTCCTTTTGGAAGATCGTCTACATTACCGATTGATCCTTTAGGATCTGGAGTTTTACCTACATTAACAGTTTGGTCTTTAGGTGTTGGATTGTTCTTCTCTGCATCTGTACGTGGATCTACTACCTTAACAGTTACTGGAACTTCATCTGTCGAACCATCTGGATAAGTTACTATAACTGTACGTGTGACTTTACCATTGTTAACAGTTGGAGTTTCTCCAGCTTTCCATGCGTAAGTCGTTGTCGTACCTGGTGTTGTTCCTTTATCTGGCAAGTCAGACTTGTTGGCAATATAAGTCTCTGGTGATCCCAAATCTGGAACAGTTCCATTTGAAGTCAGATTCACTGTAGGATTTGTAGCTGTTGGTGTATATTTATCAGCTTGCTTACGGAACTCAATCTGAATATTGGCGTTATTAGCAGAGCCATTGTTTGTGTTGTTATTTGTCAGACCTTCTTGGTCATATCCACTAATATAACGATTCCAGATATTTTTGCTAGCGTCAGGATTAATTGTCTGACCTTTACCTACATACCCTGAAATATTTACCTTGTACGGATTAGTATCTGTCGCATTGCCAGCTTGACCTAAATTACTTGTCTTATCCGTAAAGTTAATCTTTGTACCATTAGCAGGAATTTCAAGACGACCACCATTTGTAACTTCGAAATTACCTGATGGTGCTACTGCTTGAGCATTGTCGTGGACCTTAATCTTATCCAAGCGACCACTGTTATCAGTTAAGTTCACATCAACGCTAAACTCTTCTTCACGATAAACGATAATCTTATGTGGGTTAGTGCCATCAATTTCTGCATTACTAATAGGAGTTAAGCTAGTAATTGTTGGAGCTACTGTGTCACGAACTGTGAAGGTTACAGGCACTTCATCTGTTGAACCATCTGGATAAGTAACTACCGCTGTACGTGTGACTTGACCATTGTTAACAGTTGGAGTTTCTCCATCTTTCCATGTATAAGTCGTTCTTGCACCTGGCGTTGTACCTTCAGTTGGCAAGTCAGACTTGTTGGCAATATAAGTCTCTGGTGAGTCATAACCACTGATTGTACCATCTGTCGCTACATCGATTTTAGAGCCTGTTACTGCTGTTGGTGTATATTTATCAGCTTGCTTACGGAACTCAATCTGAATATTGGCGTTATTAGCAGTGTTATTGTTTGTGTTGTTATTTGTCAGACCTCCTTGGTCATATCCACTAATATAACGATTCCAGATATTTTTGCTAGCATCAGCTTTGACTTCCTGATTTTTACCAACATGACCTGAAATATTAACTTTATATGGGTTAGTATCTGTCGCATTGCCAGCTTGACCTAAATTACTTGTCTTATCCGTGAAGTTAATACTTGTACCATTAGCAGGAAGTTCAAGACGACCACCATTTGTAACTTCGAAATTACCTGATGGTGCTACTGCTTGAGCATTGTCGTGAACCTTAATCTTATCCAAGCGACCACTGTTATCAGTTAAGTTCACATCAACGCTAAACTCTTCTTCACGATAAACGATAATCTTACGTGGGTTTTTACTATCAATTTCTGCATTACGATTATCAGTTAATTTAGTAATTGTTGGTGCTACCTGGTCAGCTGGTGTTATCTTAGCTGGTGTTGTTACATCAGGAACTTCAACAGTTGGTTGACCTGGTTCTGTAATCTTACCTATACCTGGGACATTACCTTCAGGTAAATCACTATTAGGTACTTTACCTTTACCGTCTTTACCGATTGTGACTGGGATTGGCTTGTCACCTTTACCTGGGATTTCTACCTTAGTTTCTGGTGGGTATGTTGAGCCATCTGGTTTCTTCGGTGTTACTGTAACGTCACCTGTCTTAGGATCTTGATTCAACTCTAATGTTGGTGTAATAGATTGTGTAACCTTGACAGTTGATGTAAACTCCGCACTTTGTCCAACGTTATTGACAGACTTGACCTTGACCTTATAGTCGCCAGGATCTGAAGCAACACGACCTGTGATAATAAGCTTGTGCTCATAATCACTCACTTTTTGAACTTCAACTTTTTGATCTTTAAGTTCCAGCTTACTATCCACTAACTTGATAGAATCAGCTGGATTATAACCTAGTTTTGGATCACCAAGTGAAAATCCTGCTAGATTATCTTTAGTTGTAAATTCAAGTCGAATTTCCTTACCTTTTTCGATAGTTTGATCAGCCCCCGTCACCTTAGGAGATGGCAAACCATACCATTGCATATCATTTCGGTGGGTGCTGAACTCATAGGAGCGCATCCCTGCTGCATACATGAGTGGAGTCCCCTCAGCAGCCTTGGTTTTGAAACGAAAGATATAGTTTGATGCACTATCCTTAGTTCTACCACGATAATCAATATCAAAATGATAAACTCTTTGCGTATGCTGGATCAACCAATCCTTCAAATAATCTGATACCAGAACATCCTTCTCCGTTGTCGTACGGGCACCACCTGTACGATTAAAATAGAGTGTATCAGGTTTTGAAATGATTTCTTCAAATGTTTTAATCTCTCCATCAGCACCTTTCCAGAAAGCATCGGTAGTGGCGGCTTTGCCCCAAGCCTGCTCGATAGCTCCACCAGGGGTACCAATGTTAACATCCTTAGACGTAGAGCTAACCTGATCTTTAAAGATGTCGTATAAGTTTCGTGGTAATCTTCCTTGAGTTTCAATACGTCGTTTTCCACCAGAACCACCCCAGTAACTACCAAATGATGCCGAACCGTCGTCTACCAAGGTATGACCAGTTGGAATGGTAAACCAAGCATGGGCATTTTGGTGGTTTTCAGGATTACCTTCAAACTCAATGACCCAATCGTATGTATCTCCGTTTTTAGTGACATCAACCTTAACGACATTCTTGACATCACTAACTTTTTGGTTATCAGGAGTATTTTGGTTACGGTCTCTAAAGAGCATGGTGCCAGCTGGATAACCTGAGCCATCTCCTTCCTTTGTGAAGTAGAGACCGACAGCATCGTCATAACTTACTCCTTCATCAGCACGAAATCTTGTACCAACTGGGATAGCTGCGCGATTACGGACGTCATTATGCCCAGAAGTCAAACGATTACGCGCAATCATAACAGAGCTTTCGTTACGTTTGATGACACGATTCATATCCTCAACATCACGAAGGCTAACTTCTACACCACCAAATGCAGACTTGGCTACGGCAACTTGGGCGTTAGCTTTTTCCAAGATTTCACGTGTCAAGTCATTCTCAGGTGTTTGGGCGATAGCCTGCTCCAAACGATCAATAGATAATTTGAGACTAGCTTTAGCTTTTTCCAGTTGCTCAGCATTAGTATTTTCTGAAGTTTCCTCAGACTTAGCTGAAATTTCTGAAGTTGGCTTCGCTACTTCTGGCTTGATTTCCGGAGTTACATCCTGTGCACTTCTATCGTTTTTCTCCTCTTCTTTGACTTTAGGAGTTTCCACTGCTCGTAGCTGGTCCAAAACATTGGTCAAGCGAGCTACCAAAGCATCCACTTCTTCTTGACTCACTTTTGAATTAGCGAGAGTCTGTTCAGCCTTAACAAGTTCTTCCTTGGCAACAACCAAAAGGTCTGTCTTAGCCGTTTCCTTGACCTTGAGCTGATCTTTGAGCTGTGTCACAAGCTGACTTGCAACAGCTGTATCCACTTTCACAGAACTAGTAGGCTCTTCCTTAGCCTGCGATGCTAGCGGACTAGTATCTTGAGTTAAAGCCTCTACATGAGGTTGGTCGACAGGTGTTACGCTATCCGCACTAACGACGCGCGCACCCAAAAACATCAGCGCTGCAACAGCAACTGAAGCCGCACCAAAGCTATACTTACGAATAGAGAAGCGTAAGACTTTTTCCTGTTGTCGACGCTTTACTCTACTTAGTGAATTTGATTTTTTTTCCATCGTTCCTCCTTATATTAAAGACAAAATCAAATTGAGAAGCAATATTCCCTCTGGGGAATAATACAATAAAAATTACTATGATGACCATCTCTTAACACATCATAGCTATTTCAGGCAAATTATACCATTTTAAATTGATTTAAACAAGCATAAAGCCATTCAATCTCTCGAATAAAGCGCAAACATATTCGAATGTCTATAATACATTAATATATATTTTGTTTAAATAAAACAGAAAGATTCTCCTTTCTGATGACATTCTCTATATATCAGATTGGCAAGTGTACTAATCGCTCACCGGTTGAGAACTTTTGGGAACATTTCAAAACTGAGCACTAGGATTAAAGACATACAATATTTTGAGAGGGGCTTGGTACGAATATTGACGCCTACTTTTTTCAAGAATACAAAAACGACCTTGTACTTCTTCAAATGAGTAACAAGGTCGTTTTTTGATCTTTTATTATTTCATCGTTCACTTAACAGTGAGTAGTTCAATCTTTAACGAAATGCTTATTTTAGTCTTCTTTTTTCTTTCCAAACGCAAGTCCGAGACCACTTAGCATACCAAGAAGCCCTAAAGATGCAAGAGTCATACTTGACTCTGTTCCAAGTCTTGGCAATACATTTTGAGAACCATTTGACTTAGATTCCTTATCAATAGTAGCTGTAGTAGATCTGTGATTTGCATTCGGACTAACAGCATCTTGAATTGGAGTAGCTAGTGGATCTGTGGATTGACTAGAATCACCATTAGTATCAGGTGTTACTGGAAGAACTTGAATTGTATTTGAACTTACTTTTCTGAAAATATGTGTGATTATAGGTTCTTTATCATCGACTTCAGTTCTTAAAAATTCATATCTCGGAATTACTCCATGACCAGCTGCTCCTGCATCTCCTGTCTTAACTGATGATTTCAAGACATTCCCATCCTCATCATTCCATCTAACCTCAATCATTAGCTCTGGCAATGCAATTGAACCCGATAATGCATCGTTTTCAAAAGTTGTTACCTTAGGAACTTCCACAGATGATTTACCTGGTTCAGTAATCTTACCTGTACCTGTTTTTTCTACGTTTGGTAGATCACTGTTTGGTACTTTACCTTTACCATCTTCATCGATTGTAACGACGATTGGATTACCATCTTTACCTGAGATTTCTACCTTAGTTCCTGGTGGATATGTTGACCCATCTGGCTTCTTCGGTGTCACTGTAACATCACCTGTCTTAGGATCCTGTTCTAACTCTACTTTTGGTTCTTTCGTTTTCCCATAAGTTCGAACGGTTGTTGGAGTTACCTTACCTGTTTTTGGATCAACTTCATAGGTAGTGATATCAATCACATCGCGACCTTCAGAATCTTTAGATTGTTCAACCTTAGTTTTCGCACCAACTTTAACGATTGTCTTACCTGCTGGGCTGACTACTGGGGTGCCAACGTGTTCTGTGATATGACCGTCATTTGAATCTACATCGTAAGTGGTTGTTGTAACTGTTTTACCTTTAGCTCCTTCAACGCGTTCGTTAGGTGTGTCAACTTCTCGTTCACCATCTCTAACATACTCAACTTCAGGTTCAATTGATGCTTCTACTACTTTGTCCTTCGCTGCGACTTTGACAATTGTTTCTGTTGGATTCACTACTACTGGTTTTCCTACTGTTTCTGTAATAGCACCTGTAGTAGGATCAACACTATATGTTGTTGTGATAGTGCTTGAACCTGTTTGACCTGCTTCCTCCACATTTGGTTGATCTTTGTCGCGTGTATCATCTTTCACATATTTCTTAGGTGATGGGAGTTTGGTTGTCTCCACTTTATCCTTCGCTGGAACTTTGACAATAGTATTCGTTGCTTCTTTCGTACGAACTGGTTGACCTTCACTTGCTGTAATTTTTCCAGTATTAGGATCCACAGTGTAAGTTGTTGTGATAGTGTCTTCACCATCTTCACCTTTAACAGTAGTTGGGGCTGTACCTTTTTCTTTCGTATCATCTTTTTCATAGACAACAAGTGATGGTACTACTCTCTTCTCAACTGTTGGTTCTTTTGTTGTTCCATAAGTTCGAACGGTTGTTGGAGTTACCTTACCTGTTTTTGGATCAACTTCATAGGTAGTGGTATCAATCACATCATGACCTTCAGAATCTTTAGATTGTTCAACCTTAGTTTTCGCACCAACTTTAACGATTGTCTTACCTGCTGGGGTGACGACTGGATTGCCAACGTGTTCTGTGATATGACCGTCGGTTGAATCTACATCGTAAGTGGTTGTTGTAACTGTTTTACCTTTAGCTCCTTCAACGCGTTCATTAGGTGTGTCAACTTCTCGTTCACCATCTCTAACATACTCAACTTCTGGTTCAATCAGGGTTTCTACTACTTTGTCCTTCGCCGCGACTTTGACAATTGTTTCTGTTGGATTCACTACTACTGGTTTTCCTACTGTTTCTGTAATAGCGCCTGTACTAGGATCAACACTATATGTTGTTGTGATAGTGCTTGAACCTGCTTGTCCTGCTTCTTCCACATTTGGTTGATCTTTGTCGCGTGTATCATCTTTCACATATTTCTTAGGTGATGGGAGTTTGGTTGTCTCCACTTTATCCTTCGCTGGAACTTTGACAATAGTATTCGTTGCTTCTTTCGTACGAACTGGTTGACCTTCACTTGCTGTAATTTTTCCAGTATTAGGATCCACAGTGTAAGTTGTTGTGATAGTGTCTTCACCATCTTCACCTTTAACAGTAGTTGGGGCTGTACCTTTTTCTTTCGTATCATCTTTTTCATAAACGACTGGAGACGGTACTACTCTCTTCTCAACTGTTGGTGCTTTCGTTTTTCCATAAGTTCGAACGGTTGTTGGAGTTACCTTACCTGTTTTTGGATCAACTTCATAGGTAGTGGTATCAATCACATCATGACCTTCAGAATCTTTAGATTGTTCAACCTTAGTTTTCGCACCAACTTTAACGATTGTCTTACCTGCTGGGGTGACGACTGGATTACCAACGTGTTCTGTGATATGACCGTCGGTTGAATCCACATCGTAAGTAGTGGTAGTAACTGTTTTACCTTTAGCTCCTTCAACGCGTTCATTAGGTGTGTCAACTTCTCGTTCACCATCTCTAACATACTCAACTTCTGGTTCAATCGGGGTTTCTACTACTTTGTCCTTCGCTGCGACTTTGACAATTGTTTCTGTTGGATTCACTACTACTGGTTTTCCTACTGTTTCTGTAATAGCGCCTGTACTAGGATCAACACTATATGTTGTTGTGGTAGTGCTTGAACCTGCTTGTCCTGCTTCTTCCACATTTGGTTGATCTTTGTCGCGTGTATCATCTTTTACATATTTCTTAGGTGATGGGAGTTCTGTTGTTTCTACTTTATCCTTCGCTGGAACTTTGACAATAGTATTCGTTGGTTCTTTCGTACGAACTGGTTGACCTTCACTTGCTATAATTTTTCCAGTATTAGGATCCACAGTGTAAGTTGTTGTGATAGTGTCTTCACCATCTTCACCTTTAACAGTAGTTGGGGCTGTACCTTTTTCTTTCGTACCATCTTTTTCATAAACTACTGGAGACGGTACTACTCTCTTCTCAACTGTTGGTGCTTTTGTTGTTCCATAAGTTCGAACTGTTGTTGGAGTTACCTTACCTGTTTTTGGATCAACTTCATAGGTAGTGGTATCAATCACATCGCGACCTTCAGAATCTTTAGATTGTTCAACCTTAGTTTTAGCTCCTACTTTAACGATTGTCTTACCTGCTGGGGTAACGTCTGGGTTGCCAACGTGTTCTGTGATATGACCGTCGTTTGAATCTACATCGTAAATGGTTGTAGTAACTATTTTACCTTTAGCTCCTTCAATACGTTCATTAGGTGTGTCAACTTCTCGTTCACCATCTCTAACATATTCAACTTCAGGTTCAATTGGGGTTTCTACTACTTTGTCCTTGGCTGCGACTTTGACAATTGTTTCTGTTGGATTTACTACTACTGGTTCTCCTACTCTTTCTGTAATGGTTCCATCTGCTGGATTTACTTCGTAAGTAGTTGTTACTGTGCGTGAACCTGCTTGGCCTGCTTCTTCTACATTGTCTTGGCCTTTTTCCCGCGTATCATCTTTTACGTATTTTTTAGGTGATGGGATTTCGGTTGTTTCTACTTTATCCTTCGCTGCGACTTTAACGACTGTATTCGTTGGTTCTTTCGTACGAACTGGTTTACCTTCACTTGCTGTAATCTTTCCAGTATTAGTGTCCACAATATAAGTTGTTGTGATAGTGTCTTCACCATCTTCACCTTTAACAGTAGTTGGGGCTGTACCTTTTTCTTTCGTATCATCTTTTTCATAAACGACTGGGGATGGCACTACTCTCTTATCAACTGTTGGTGCTTTTGTTTTTCCATAAGTTCGAACGGTTGTTGGAGTTACCTTACCTGTTTTTGAATCAACTTCATAGGTAGTGGTATCAATCACATCACGACCTTCGGAATCTTTAGATTGTTCAACCTTAGTTTTCGCACCTACTTTAACGATTGTCTTACCTGCTGGGGTGACGACTGGGGTACCAACGTGTTCTGTGATATGACCGTCGTGTGAATCTACATCGTAAGTGGTTGTAGTAACTATTTTACCTTTAGCTCCTTCAACGCGTTCATTAGGTGTGTCAACATCTCGTTCACCATCTCTAACATACTCTACTTCAGGTTCAATCGGTGTTTCTACTACTTTGTCCTTAGCTCCCACTTTTACAACTCTAGCTATTGGTATAGTTACGACTTCTGGTTTGCCTTTTGATGGAGTTAGGGTTCCATTTACTGGGTTTACGCTATATGTTGTGGTGACTTTAGTTTGTCCTGCTTTCCCTGGAAATTGAACGGTAACAGTACCTTTTGGACTGTTCTCATCTTTTAAATAAACTGGTTTGGGTTCAACTGAATTATACTCAACTATATCCCTCGCGCCACCTCTATTGACTACTTCTTCCTTCTCAGCCGAAGTAAGACTGCCAATTTTGGGGTCTACTGTGTAGCTTGTTGTCTTCTTAACAACGTCGTCTCCTTTTTTAATGTATTCTACTTCATCCTTGGCTGCGACTTTGACAACTGTTTCTGTTGCCGGTTGCTTAACTACTGGTTGTCCTACATGTTCAATAAGAACTCCAGTTTTAGGATTTACACTATAAGTTGTTGTTACCGTCTGTTTCCCGATTTTTCCAGGTACTTCAACATTAGCTTGTCCTTTTTCGCGTGTATCATCTTTCACGTATTTCTTAGGTGATGGGATTTCTGTTGTTTCTACTTTGTCCTTCGCACCATTTTCCTTGAACACTTGATCAAGTGCATTTTTAGTAATCTGTCCTGTATCAGGATCCTTGATACTAACAGTTGTTGACTTAATGATGTCATTTCCGAGTTTGCTATATACAACAGTTTCTCCAACTTTTTCTAGAGACTTGGCTGTAGTAATCTTAGGATTTTGAAAACCTATCCCATCTAAAGAAACACGTTTTCCTGATATGAATTTCGGTTCCCTATTAATCATATCATTTTCAAAATAAGAACGGGAACTATGCCCTCCTTTTGTATCCCCAACATTTATAACAACATCACTATCATTACTGACACTTTTTCCTATAGTAGAATCGTTATTAACTATATAATGGGTCAGTTTACCTGACTTAGCTATTTTTTTACTATCTAAACCTTTTTGCCAAAACGCAGATGATGAGAGAAGACCTGTCCTCACTTTTGGAGCATTAAATGTTGTTCCTTTTTTTAATACATTATTATAAAAGTTTCTATAAGCCAGCTGTTCTTTAGTAGACATGACTCTGCTGTCAGAATATGCCAACTGATAGGCTTCAACCATTGCCCGTTGTACTAAATATCCTCCCAGAGAATGTCCTGTTAGATAAAGGTTGGTGATACTCTTATCCTTAGCTAATTCACGCATAATTTCTTCTGCTTCTATCGCCTGTTTAGGATTACTCCCTGTTCCAAGTGTTATATCAGCACCTATATCTTTAGAATCACTAGTCCCACGAAATGCTAGTACCTGGGCAGTTCCATTTGGTAAATATAAGAAATCGCTCTTAGTCTCAAATAATACAGCATCAAGTCCACTGGATGTATGATAACTTTTCTTTCTTTCCCAATAAGGTCCCAATTCCCTATTCATCATCATATATTCATAGCGTGGTTTACTTTCACCTTTCTTTTTGTATAACTCTGCTTCTGTTAAAGGTCTCTTATGATCCAGTACTCTGTCAATGTACTTATCGTCACGGTAAGCCAATTCCATGAACATAATCATATCACGTTCACTTACATTCCATTTTAATTTTTCATCTGGCTTTTCGTCACTATCAATAATCCCATCACCATCAGTATCCTCTAGTAACGGATGACTATTATAACCTACATACTTTTTACCATTTTTTTCATAAATATAGAGTTCTTCTTTATCACTCAAATAATCGTTATCTGTATAACCATTCGGTTTTAACTGTTCTCCATCTAGTAATAGGCTATCATACTTATCCCCTTCTGAACCGATTATTCCTGCTTTGATTTTTTTAGCATCTTCCTCAGTCAATTCATATTTTTTAATCTCAGTAGGATTTGATGCTGCTCTAACCTCTGGAGCACTTGATCTGTCTTCACCAGCCACCAAAGTAGTTGCCGTCGAATTGATATTTTCCTTACCACCGGAAGTATCTAGAACTGTCTCTTTTGTAGCTACTGTTGAAATCTCTTTAGCATCTATCTCAGAAGAAGCATTGTTTCGATGTTCTGAGATACTTTGAGCTTCTTCTTTGATCTCCACAGTCGGCAGAGAATTGTCAGTTTCAGAATTAACTTCTATCCCTGTATTATTATCATTATTATTTTCCGTAGAAGCTAAGACTCCTTGAGTTGGAGCAAATAAGGAAACCCCTATTAGTACAGATGCCACTCCAACAGAAAACTTTCGAATCGAAAAACGTTGTCGTTTATTAAAGATATCTTTCATGTTACCCAATTCCTTTTTAACTATCATTTCTATATATAATATAGAAGGTGTCAACATTTTCTGTTAACAAAATCATACTTTTTTATTTTCCTAAAATTTAGGAACTTTACTCTACTTTAATACATCACATTTTAAATCCTTTCAATCTTTAAATAACTATTTGTTGTAATAGCTAAACCCAGTCCCCCTGTTAATCAGGCGGGTTATTTAGGTTACGGACAGAACCGCTAATTTTAGACTTCCAAAAAACTCTGTAAAAAAGTACAAGGTTATCTTTTTCTATTTTATCACCTAGGTACATTTCCCCGTCCATATGAAGATCAATAACTTGCTGTTAAAATTTCAGTAAATTAAGAAAGAAATCTAAATATTGCACTTTCTATACTGCCATTATATCACAAAGAGTTCATTAAAAGAAAAAAATCACCATTCTTGATTTTCTAGAAAACCAAGAAATGGTGATTCTATGTTAATTTTCTTGAAGCTCGATGACAATTTCTTGACCATTTTCTTTTTCTTCCACAACTACTTTCTCTTCCAGTTGTGATTTAAAATGATTCAAGGTTTCTTTTGAAGCTTCAGTCGCTTGTTGAGCATGATATTTTGCTTTATCAAGAACAGTGTCAAGAGTAATTTCCCCAGATTCAATCTGCTCTTTTGTTTTAAGAACAAATTCTTTGGTTTGTTCTTTGACATCCGTTAATTTTTCACAAACCTGCTCTTTAGCATACTCAGGATCTTCTTTTAGATCTTCTAAAAATTCTTGTGCTTGGCTTCTAACTTGTTTTCCTTTGTCACTTGTTAGAAACAAGGCTGCAGCAACACCTGAAACAGTTCCTAGAAAGATAGATGATAGTTTACCCATTAGCTTACTCCTTTTTTATTTTTTGAAAAATTTACTTGCAAGACGAAGAGCTGACAGACTTGCACCAGTCTTGAGTGTTTTTGAACCAGCAGATGATGCCTTTTTACTCAAAACACGCGCTTGATCATTAAGGTCTGATACAGAAACAGACAAATCAGCCACTGCTGTAAAGAGGGGGGCAATCGTTGCCACTTTAACGTTGATATCATCAACCAGAACATTGACCTTTGTAAGCAATTCATTTGTTTGATGAAGAGTTACATCTACATCTGATGTTAAAGTTTTAACAGTTTTTTCAGTTTCATCGATTACACGACCAACTTTTTGAAGGGTAATAATCAAATAAACTAAAAATACAACCAAGGCAATCGCCACAATAATATAAGCCGCTTCTAACATTTTAATTCTCCTTTTTTACATTATAAAATGGTGCTTTTTTCCGATTTTGATAAAAGATGATATAAATACCAAGGCCAATCAATAGGGCAGACAACCATTGAGATACTCGAAGCCCAAAGAACATGAGACTATCTGTACGCATGCCCTCAATAATCATACGTCCAAATCCGTACCAAATTAGATAAAAGGCAGTGATATGACCACGACGAATCCATTTTAACCGACGTCTAAAAATGATAATTAAGGCAAAACCAATCAGATTCCAGATAGATTCGTATAGGAAGGTTGGTTGACGATAAGAACCATCAATATACATCTGATTCTTAATAAAACCAGGTAAATAATCAAGGTTTTCTACAACTGCTCCGTAAGCTTCTTGGTTAAAGAAGTTCCCCCAACGTCCTAGACTCTGAGCAATCATTACACTCGGAGCTGCAATATCTAAGAAATCCCAGGTATTGATTAATTTACGGTCTGCGAAAATATAAAGTACAATCGCTCCGGTAATTAGACCGCCGTATATCGCAAGACCACCATTCCAGACAGCAAATATCTCCCCTAAATGTTGGCTATAATAGTCAAATTTAAAAATAACATAGTAAAGTCTCGCGCCGATGATTGACAAAGGGAAAGCCACTAAGATAAAGTCCAGAATATCTTCTGATAAGATTTTCTTTTTAGGAGCTTCTTTACTTGCCAAATATACCGCTAAGATAAGGCCGGAAACGATACAAAGTGCATACCATCTAATGGCAAATGGACCTATTTGAAAAGCAACTGGATCAATCATTTTGCACCTCGTTCTTTTCAATTAATTTCGTCAATCTTTCTTCAAACAGACGCGTCGCATCAAAGCCCATTTCCTTAGAACGATAGTTCATGGCAGCAGCTTCGATAACTACAGAAATATTGCGCCCTGTTTTTACAGGAATTCGAATACGCGGAATAGAGACACCTGAAATTTCCAACTCTTCAGCATTATTGCCTAGACGATCAAAAGTCTTTTGCGTGTCATAATTTTCTAGATAGACAGCTAACTGAACTTGTGAAGAATCCTTAACTGCACTGGCACCATAAAGACTCATCACATCTATAATACCAACACCACGAATCTCAAGTAAATGCTTCAAGATTTCAGCTGGTTCACCCCAGAGAGTCATTTCATCCTTAGCAAAGATATCTACACGGTCATCCGCTACCAAACGGTGTCCTCGTTTCACGAGTTCTAGACCTGTCTCACTCTTACCAATACCACTGTCGCCCTGGATTAACACACCCATACCATAGATGTCCATCAAGACACCATGTACACTTTCACGCTCAGCCAAACGAGAATCTAGGTAACTTGACAATTCACCAGACAGACGACTTGTTGCTGTACGACTCGTTAAAATAGCGATTTTACATTCTCTAGCGGCCTTTAACATTTCCTCTGGAACTACTAAACCACGCGCAACAATAACTGCAGGTGTTTCTGGTTGAAACATCTTTTTCAAAACCTGGTAGCGGTTATGAGAAGACATACTAATCAGATAAGACCACTCTTTCATTCCCAGTAACTGAATCCGCTCTGGAGTATAGTAGTCAAAATACCCCGTCATTTCAAGCCCTGGTCGCGTAATATCCGCAGTATTGATTTTCTTTTCAAGTAATTCTGGCTCACCATAGACAATGTCTAGTCTGAGCTTATCTATCACTTCTTTGACTAAAACCGACATAATTTTCTCCTTCAATCAAGTTCTTCCCTCTATTATATCAAATTGTAGGAGGAAGTTTCAGAATTTTGCAGGATTTATAGGATTTATTTAAAACAAAAAAGACTAGACAAGTCTAGCCTTTCTTATTAATTAGAATTTTTTACGTTTACGAGCTGCTTCTGATTTACGTTTACGTTTTACAGAAGGTTTTTCATAGAATTCACGTTTGCGTGTTTCTTGAAGAGTACCAGCTTTAGTAACTGCACGTTTGAAACGACGAAGAGCATCGTCAAGAGATTCATTCTTACGTACTACTGTTTTAGACATTTTTTTCACTCCCTTCAAGTTCAAGATCTATTCTATTTTACACGGAATAAAGAAAATTGTCAAGAAAAAAATGAAATTCTCCCAAATCATTCAATTTAAAATTTATAAGATTTTACCATTATATCTAGCCTAGTTCTCCACTTCTAAAGTTTGTTCTAAACGAACACTTAATTTTTTAATTTCTAACCCCATGTGGTCTAGGTACTCCCAATAATCTGACGGTAGATCAAAAATGGTATATAAGTCCTTGCTGTCAACGTGATCAACAAGATGTTTCAGTATTTGCTCTCGAATAAAATATAAATCCTTTACTTGACCTAAACTAATAGCTTCCAGCTTTGCTAAATACTGACATAAAGCAGAAAGTGAAGAACAATCAAATTTGTCTTCTTCATGTAAAAAATACAAAAAATTTTGATTTTCAACCCTTATCATATTTGAAATATATTCAGAGCAAAAAACCACCCAATCCATAGGATCGAATGGTTTTTAATGATTAAAATCTTATTTTTTTAACAAGCTGAGTGCTGCTGCATCTGCGATAATGGTCACATCTGGATGGTTTTGTAGGCTACTTGCCGGTAGACTTTCTGTCACAGGGCCTTCAACAGTTCCAGCGATAGCTTCTGCTTTTGATTCACCATAAGCAAATAGAAGGATGGACTTAGCATCCAAAATGTTCTTAATCCCCATTGAAATAGCTTGGGTTGGAACATCTTCAATCTTCTCAAAGAAACGTGCGTTAGCTTCGATAGTAGACTGGTCAAGTTCTACAAGATGAGTTTGACTGTCAAATGGTGTGCCTGGTTCATTAAAGCCAATATGGCCATTGCGACCAATTCCTAAGATTTGTAGGTCAACTGGATGGTCAGCAAGAATTTGGTTGTAGCGTTCTACTTCTGCTTCTGCATTATCCTTGACACCACGTGGCAAGAAACTTTCTTTAAATGGTTTCTTGTTGAATAAATTTTCTTGCATAAAGTAACGGTATGATTGAGGATTGTCCCCATCAAGGCCTACGTACTCATCCAAATTCACACTTGTAAGATTTGAAAAATCAAGATCGCTCTCAACGATTTGTTGGTAAAACTCCAAAGGACTGCTTCCTGTTGCAAGTCCCAATGTTTGTGCACCGTTTTCCAATTTTTCTTTTAAGATATCAAAAGCAACTTTTCCACCTTCAATTGGATTTTCCACTTGAATAACTTTCATAATTTTGTCCTCCATATTCTTTATTTTATTATATGGTATAGACCAATTTTTGTCAAGTGAAAACGATTTATTTTTGTTGAAAATATGACAGTAGCCTCAAAATAGCTACTGTCTTGTCTCATTTGATTCTTAAAACCTTGATAGACTTGACAAATGGTAGGAAAGAGCCAAAAAAAGCTCGATAATATTTGTAATAGGCAAATTCCTATAGATATTATGGAGCTTTTTATTGTATCGAATTGTCAAATGAAGAGCAGATAGTAGATTGCATACAGAATAGTGCACTGTGACTTCTAAAACATTGCTAGAAATTGATTTGACTTCCTTAATCAATTTATCCAGATTTTATTTCACTTCACTATACTTTCAAGGTCTATTATTTAGTATATCCTCCGACAAGTGAATGGTATCATCAACTAACATGAGATTGCTAGCATTGAAAGAATTTTTTTAATAATATTAGCAACATATTTATTTTACAAAAAATATTAATCATAAAAAATCTTGTTCATCTATACTGAATCTATAAAATATATTTTTTTAAAGTATTTGATAAAGCTTGATAACCAGCGACACTGAGATGAAGACCATCCGTTGTATAGTCTGCCTTGAGTTGCCCCTCTTGATCGAGTAAGTTCTCAAAAACAGGCACAAATTCAACCTGCATATAGGCAGAGGCAAGGTCTTGATAGGCTTGGTTCCAGGCATTGATTTTCTCATTGGTACGAATATAAACTGTCTGTTTAAAATTCTCCCCCTCATTGACCGGCAAGATTGAAACTAGCTTTATCTGTGACAGTGGATAGTCGCGTGAAATAGTTTGAATCACACTCTCAAGATTGTTTAGCGCTTCATTTATTGGAACATCTTTTCCGATGTCATTTGTCCCAATCAAAAGCACAATTTGATCCACTGCATCGCCATAGAGATGGGCATCAAGATTTTCTTGTAAAAGTCCAGTCTGGTAGCCTCGAATCCCTCGGTTCACAATGGTTTTTGACGTTCCCAATAATTCTTGCAAGGGATAATACTCTATAATGGAATCCCCGATAAAAATGATATCTGGTTCCATTACAGAAATCTGATTGAGTTCACGATACTTGGTTTGGATTTTCTCTTGCTCTTTTAAGAGCCAGTTCTCTAATAGTTGTACTGCCAAGTTATTCTCCTTCTTCTAGCCAGTTTTCTAAAGCTTGGTAAACACCTGCCTGACTGTTGGCTGGCGCCACTTTTGTCGCAACTTTCTTGACAGACTCCTCAGCATTTTCCATCGCGTAAGAAATTCCTGCCAACTCTAACATTTCGATGTCATTTTCACTGTCTCCAAAAGCCATGATTTGTTCAGGTTTCAAATCCCAACGTTTGAGCAACTCCTCTAAGCCCCATGCCTTATGAATCCCATCTTGTAAAATATCAATACAGCCGTAGCCACTAGAAACAGCTCGAACCTGACCATCAAATAATTCATTGATTTCTTGTAAAACAGAATTTGATCGTTCTTCTCCAACAACCATACTCATCTTGAGGACACCTCCAAAGAGACTTGAGTCAAATTCATCAACAAAGTGCATTCGTTGATAGAATTTCTCTATCATCTCCGGAGTCATAAAATTTTCAAGTTGAGTAAAAACGGTGCCTTCTTTCACAAAACCACCATTCATACTGGTCACTACAAATTGATCTTGGCATTCTCTACCTTTAAAATGAGCTAAAGCTCTATCAACCATAGTATCATCCCAAGTCTGAGCTTGAATCAATTGATCATTTTCGAATATACGAGCACCATTAGCAACCACAAGAACCACTCTTTCTGCTAGATGTCCCAGTAATTGTCGCATTCGATGAACTTCATTTCCCGTTGCAATGACAAAACGAACGCCACGTTGATCGAGTCGGTCCAAGATTTTTTCGAGGCGTGTTAGATCCAATTGTCCTTTAGGGTCCAACAAGGTACCATCCATATCCGTCGCTATTATCTTAATATCCATTGTGTCTCCTTGTGTTCCAAGTCACTACCACTTCAACCCTACATGTTCATTCATTTCCTTATAGGCTGTATCAATCCGTTCCTTGGTATCTTCATCTAACTGACTACGGTATTTCCCGCCCTCTATAAAATCTTCTAAAATGTAGGTCTGGTACAAATAGAGCGGATAGCCTTCTGGAGAATAAGTTCCTTTTGGTGTCCTATTAACCCAGCTGGGATGTGCTTTAGCCGTCTCAATCGTAGTCTTACCTGCTTTTTTCTTAATGGTCACGTCCATGAGAACACCACGTTCTGTCCATTTTGCATTTTCCTCATCTTGCATAGTCTCAATTCGCTGATTTGAGATGAAATTCCCCATAGAATAGATAATGAGTTTCTTGTCCCCATCTTTCTCAACCGTTTCAGCAGGCTCAACTACGTGAGGATGGCCACCAAAGATAATATCAGCTCCCCAATCAATCATCTTGTGATAGAGAATCTTTTGTTCTTCAGTTGGTTCCAATTGGTACTCAATTCCCATCTGAGGCATGATGACCGTAATATCCGCCTCTTTCTCTGCTCGTTCAATTTCAGTCTTCATCTTATCTTCATTTAGGTCAGAAAGATGATTATCATAGTCTTCTTTAGAAATGTATTCTTCAATGCCATTAAAACCATAAGAATAGGCTAAAAGGGCAATTTTAATTCCATTGACTTCCTTGATAACTATCGGTGCTTTCTCTCGTGGTTCATGGGTATAAACACCAATTGGTGTCATTCCAGCTTTTTCGATAGCATCTGCAGTTGAAAAAACTCCCTCAATCTGAGAATCCAAGATATGGTTGTGAGCCAAGTCTAAAACCTGATAACCAGCATCCTTTATAGCATCCATGACTTCTCCAGGCGCATTAAACAAAGGGTAGCCAGCTAAATAATGGCTAGGACTTATCGTCCCCTCAAAATCACCGATGACTAAGTCAGCTTGCTTGAGCCAAGGTTTTACATACTCAAAATTTTCATGAAAATCGTAAGTCCCATCTTCTTTTAGAGCAGTTCTATAAATCGGAATATGATAGAGCAAATCCCCATTTGCCATAATGCGCGCACTTGTTTCCTGTTCCGACTCTGCATTCTTCTCCTGAGAATTTAACTTTTTCTGCACAGCACTTGGATCACTACTGCTTAAAGAAATGCCTCGAGTTCCTTCTACTAATAAAGTAAACATCATCGAGACAGCTACCGAAGCTAACAAGACCACAATAAAAGTACGATTATCCCACTGCTTATAATTCCTGAAAAATCGAACAGAATGTCTAATAGCATGTAAAACAGGACCATTTTTTCTTCTACTATTACGTTGTTCCATATTTTTTCTCCTTGCTTTTTGATGCAAGTCTCCTTACCTTATTATACCACAGACAAATTAGTATTTCCTTTTATTATATTATTTTTTAGCAACTTCTGTGACTTTCTTTCTCATCTGTTTTGTGTTATCATGTAATTGTAATAGAAGGAAAGGAAAGAATATGTCTGCTATAGAACGAATTACCAAAGCTGCTCATTTAATTGATATGAAAGATATTATCCGCGAAGGGAACCCTACTCTTCGTGCCGTTGCCGAGGAAGTCAGCTTCCCCTTGAGTGATCAAGATATCATTCTTGGAGAAAAAATGATGCAATTTTTGAAACACTCGCAAGATCCTGTTATGGCTGAAAAATTAGGTCTACGTGGAGGAGTTGGACTTGCTGCACCGCAGCTCGACATCTCAAAACGCATCATCGCCGTACTGGTACCAAATATCACTGAGGAAGGTGAAACTCCTCAAGAAGCCTATGACTTACAAGCTGTTATGTACAATCCTAAAATCATCTCACATTCAGTCCAAGATGCTGCCTTAGGCGAAGGAGAAGGTTGCTTGTCTGTTGACCGTGCTGTTCCAGGTTATGTTATCCGCCACGCTCGAGTAACTGTCGACTATTTTGATAAGGATGGAGAAAAGCACCGCATCAAACTTAAGGGCTATAACTCAATCGTAGTTCAACACGAAATTGACCACTTAAATGGCATTATGTTCTATGATCGTATCAATGAAAAAGACCCATTTGAAGTTAAAGATGGCCTGCTCATTCTTGAATAAAGAAAATCCCGTTGCAAGACGGGATTTTGTGTTATAATGAAGATATGAAAACAAACGATATTGTCTATGGCATTCATGCCGTCACAGAAGCTCTTTTAGCAAATACTGGAAACAAACTCTACCTTCAGGAAGATTTACGAGGAAAGAATGTGGAAAAAGTTAAGGAATTGGCTACTGAAAAGAAAGTATCCATTTCTTGGACTTCCAAAAAATCACTTTCTGAGATGACTGAAGGAGCTGTTCATCAAGGTTTTGTCTTGCGCGTTTCTGAATTTGCCTACACTGAACTTGAGCAGATTCTTGCTAAGACACGCCAGGAAGAAAACCCACTACTACTAATCCTTGATGGTTTGACGGACCCACATAATCTCGGTTCTATCTTGAGAACAGCAGATGCAACCAATGTTTCAGGTGTCATCATTCCCAAACATCGAGCTGTCGGTGTTACTCCTGTCGTAGCAAAAACAGCAACAGGTGCGATTGAACACGTTCCTATCGCTCGCGTGACCAATCTCAGCCAAACCTTGGACAAACTCAAGGATGAAGGCTTCTGGACATTCGGTACTGATATGAACGGAACTCCTTGCAACAAATGGAATACCAAAGGAAAGATTGCTCTCATTATCGGAAATGAAGGCAAAGGTATCTCTAGCAACATCAAGAAACAAGTAGACGAGATGATCACCATTCCTATGAATGGTCACGTACAGAGCCTCAATGCCAGTGTTGCTGCTGCCATTCTCATGTACGAAGTCTTTAGAAATCGACTCTAATAAAAAGTGAGGTTGGGACAAAAGATCCCAACCTCACTTTTTATTAGCAATCAAACTTTGACGCGGTAGCTGATTGAACTTTTTGTTCGTTTTTTAGACTCCAAAAAGCTCCTAATCATCCTCGCGGGGCTGGGACTACGAAATCGAGACTTTGTCTATCGATTTCTGTCCCACCGCCTTTTTAACTATGTTCAGTAATATATTTATAGGCCTCTTGACCTGCAATAGCACCATCTCCAACTGCAGTTGTGACTTGACGAAGGTCTTTTTGACGAACATCGCCAACAGCAAAAATACCTGCAACACTTGTCTTCATGTGATCATCTGTCACAATCCAACCCGCTTGGTCTCGAATCTGCAACTCTTGGACGAAGTCACTAACAGGGTCCAATCCAACATAGATGAAGACACCACCAAAGGCTTGTTCTGTCACTTGTCCTGTTTTTACATTTTCAATGGCAACCGACTCAACACGATTTTCACCCTTGATTTCTTTGACAACCGAATCCCAAATAAAGTTGATTTTTTCATTGGCAAAAGCTCTATCTTGCAAGACTTTTTGAGCACGAAGCTCATCACGACGGTGAATGATAGTTACAGACTTAGCAAATCGTGTTAAGAAGATTGCTTCTTCAACTGCTGAGTCACCTCCACCTACGACCAACAAATCTTGGTCGCGGAAAAAGGCGCCATCACAAACCGCACAGTAAGAAACACCACGGCTATTGAGTTCTTCTTCGCCTGGAACATCCAATAGACGGTGCTTAGAACCTGTCGCTACGATAACTGTGCGAGTTTCATAAACTTGGTCGTCTGTTACGACTTTTTTTAATTCGCCATGGTCCTCAACATTTTCAACGAAGCCATAGAGATGCTCAACACCCAAATTTTCAAGAGGTTCAAACATCTTTTCTGCTAATTCTGGGCCACTGATATTAGCATAACCTGGATAGTTTTCAATGTCAGAAGTATTATTCATCTGACCTCCTGGAAGTCCACCTTCAATCAAAGCCACTTTCAGATTACTGCGTGCTGCATACAAGGCTGCAGTCATCCCAGCAGGGCCTGCACCGATAATAATCGTATCGTACATTCTCTTTCCTTCTTTCTTGTTGTAACTATTTTTATTCTAACGGATTAAATCCCATTTTACAACTATTAAGCCTTGAGAACCAACAAGATGCTCATGGTTGCAAATGATAATACTGGAATGGTCAAAACTCCAATCATAATCATATCGTAGAGATGGGCTTGACGTGCTTTAGCAGTTTTGTCAACCCCCGACAGAGCTCTAAGTCCAATCCAGAGTCCCAAAATAATCAAGACCAGTAGAATTGTCAACACTAAACTCTCTAAATACAAAGCAAATAGCTGAACTAGCATGCTCTCTCTCATTTCTATTAATTTTAAAGAGCAAACCCAGTTAGCCTAGCCAACTGAGTCTTTCTTATCTTCTATTATATCAAATATAGGTCCGTTTGTAACTAGCAAAGAATTCTTTTGTTCGTTCTTCTTTAGGATGATTGATAATCTCATCTGGTGTTCCAGACTCAATAATCTTTCCTTTATCCAAGAACAAAACCTTATCAGCTACCTGAGAAACAAAGGACATATCGTGACTGACTAAAATCATGGTTTGACCTGATTTGGCAGCATTAGCAATAGATCGTTCTACCTCACCAACTAATTCTGGATCAAGGGCTGAAGTAGGTTCATCCAAGAGCAAGATTGCTGGCTTCATGGCTAAAGCACGCGCCAAAGCTACCCGTTGTTTTTGTCCACCTGATAAGTGGCGAGGATAGTGCTGTTGACGATCTGAAAGACCAACCTTAGCTAGCTCTTCTTTGGCAATCTTAGTTGCTTCTTCGTCGGATAATTTCTTGACAACTACTAAACCTTCCTTGACATTGTCTAGGGCTGTTCTACGTTCAAATAAGTTGAACTGTTGGAACACCATGGACAACTTGCGACGAAGAGTCAAGATTTCATCTTGAGTAATTTGAGAAAAATCCACTTTGAAATCATCAATCTGAATACTTCCGCTATCAGGTGTTTCCAGGTAATTTAGGCTACGAAGAAAGGTAGATTTTCCTGCTCCAGATGAACCAATCAAAGCAACTACTTCCCCTTTTTGAATATCTAAATTCAGATGATCCAAGACGGTTTGACCTGAAAAGGATTTGCTTAAATTTGAAATCTTAATCATTAGCGAAGGTCTCCTTTCACATCTGTTTCCACTTTATCTGGTGCTTCGATTGCCATCTTTTTCTCAATAAAGCGACCAAGATTTTCAATGGCGATATTCACTACCCAATAAACTAGGGCGACCGAGATGAAACGCTCAAAGTAACGATAGTCTGCACCACCCAAAATCTGAGCTTGGGCAAAAACTTCCACAACACCTGCACTAAAGGCTAGGGAAGTTCCTTTAGTCAAACCGATTAGAGAATTAATCAAGGTTGGTGTTGCAACAACTGCTGCATTGGGAATAATCACACGACGATAGACTTGCGCACGCGTCATACCGAGACTGCGAGCGGCTTCAATCTCCCCTGGATTTACAGAAAGAATGGCTGCACGAATGGTCTCGCTGGCATAGGCTGCTTCGTTAAAAGCAAAAGCTACAATGGCAAAAGCTGCGGCTGGAATCGCATTTATATTAAAAGCAGTTCCCCATTGTTGATTCAACGCTTTTAATGCTAGAGGAATTCCATAGTAAGTCAACATCAGCTGCACTAGGATTGGTGTCCCTTTTAAGAAACTAACAAAGAATGCTTGTAATGGATAAAGAATTCTAACGCGATTAATTTTTACAATAGCAAAAACCAAGGCCAAGATTATACCAAAAAAAGCACCAAATACTGTCAACATCAATGTTGTTGGCAATTGTTGTACAATTCTTGGAATCCCATCAAAGACAGAACGAAAACTAAACAGTTTACCGTCTGGAATATACTGCATCAAGTTTTGGTACCAATCTGATGCTAAAATTGTTGTAACATTCATAGAAACATCCTCTCCTGATAATGAATCATTCTATCATACTTCTGCCTAGATTTAAAATATTTGCTACGAGCGGAAGAGACTTTGTCTACCTACTAGTTTATCATACTTTAAAAGCGTGAGGTTATATATTTTACCTATCAAGGAGATAGAAAAAAACTATTTCAAATCCAAGTTGTCATAGGTTTTACGATAACCAATCTGCTTCACAGCACCATTCTCCACTAATATTGGACGTTTTAATAACATACCATCACTGGCCAAGAGTTTGGCTGCTTCTTTATTTGATAAAGTTCCAACCTTGTCTTTTAAACCAAGTTCACGGTATTTAATACCACTAGTATTGAAAAATTGCTTCAACTCAAATTCTGAAGTTTCAAGCCAATTTAAAATGACTTCTTCACTCGGAGTTTCTTCTACAATATGAACATCTTTATACTCTAATCCGAGTTGATCTAACTCTTTTTTGGCTTTTTTACAAGTTGTACATTTTGGATATTCGATAAATTCTAACATTTTTTCTCTTTCTATTTTTTACTTTCTTGATAACTTGCACCTTCATGATTCAAGAGCCAAGCCTTCTTATCAAGTCCCCAAGCATAGCCTGTCAGACGTCCTCCAGCACCTAGCACACGGTGACAGGGGACAAGAATAGACCAGGGATTGCGCCCTACTGCTCCTCCGATTGCTTGGGCAGAAGCTACTTGCAAGTCCTTAGCTATTTGTCCATAAGTAACAGTCTGACCAAAGGGTATTTCCCGTAGATAAGACCAAACTTTCTTTTCAAATTCACTTCCAATCGGAGCCAGAGGAAGCTCAGATAGGTCCTGGTCTTGTCCTGAGAAATAGCTATCTAAATAAGAAGCAACTTGGTTCAAAACTGGATGGCTTGGAACATCAACGATACACCCAGCTTCCAAACCTCTCTCAAAATGTTTCTGACCTTGAAACCAAATGCCAAGCAAGTAGTGGTCATCAGCAACTAGTGAGAGCTCCCCTACAGGAGAAACATAGAGCATTTTTACATACTTTTTAGGCATTGGATTTTAATTTTTGATAGGCCAAGCGTTCCCCATCTACTGGAACTTTACCAACTTGTTTAAAACCTAGCTTCTCAAAAATATGTTGCATGGCTTTGTTTTTAGCGTGCGTATCTGAACGAAAATCTAGGTAATCAAAGCCTTCAATCAAGCCTTCCAAGAAGGTCTGGGCAACACCTTGCCCTTGGACATCTCTAGAAACCGCAATCCGGTGAAATACAAGGTATTCTGGTTCTCTTCCTTCCCAGCTTCCATCATAAATGGCTTCATAGGCTTTTTCTGGACTCTTGGTTACTGCTGCATAAGCTAAGAGCTCTCCTTCTTCCAGGGCTACATAAGCCTGACCTGAGATAATATCTTCGATAATCGTATCAGTATTTGGATAACCATTTTGCCATTGGGTGCTATCAGCTTCCGCCAAGCATTTTTTAGCTTCCTCAATCACTTGCATAATTGCATCTACTTCGTTTGGAAAGGCTAAACGAATTTCCATCTTATCTCCTCTTTTCTGACTAGTTTCTCTCATCATAGCATAATTTAAGGCTTTCTACAAGCAGTTAAAACTTGACTTTTGATTTCTATTATTTTATAATCTAGTTATCAAAACTAGATAAACAGGAGTTGGAAATGAAATCTACTTTTTCCTACCCAGAATGGAACGAAATTCCAAACATTGATCTCTATTTGGATCAGGTCCTACTTTATGTGAATAAAGTTTGTTCCCCTATTTCTCTTGCTAAAGAGAAAGGTTTAACTGCATCAATGGTGAACAACTATGTCAAACACGGCTATATCAGCAAACCTGAGAAGAAAAAATACCAACGCAAACAAATCGCCCGATTGATTGCTATCACAACGCTCAAGTCTGTTTTTTCAATCCAGGAAATTGCTCAAACCCTGAATACCCTACACACAGAGACTAACTCAGAAGAGCTTTACAACGCTTTTGTGGACTACATGAACGAAGACATTGACCCAGCCAATCCTATTATCCAAGCAAGTTGCCAAACGGTCAAACTCTATCATCAAACACTTGCACTAGTCTATATAGAAACCGAAGAGGAGGAAACAAATGAATACTAGTTTCAAACTTAGCAAGCGCCTTAGTTTTGGAGAAGAGATAGCAAACAGTGTAACCCATGCTGTAGGGGCACTTATCATGCTGATTTTGCTCCCTATCTCATCGACATATAGTTATGAAGCTCATGGATTTTTATCATCGATTGGGGTGTCGATTTTCGTTATTAGCCTCTTTCTCATGTTCCTTTCATCGACCATTTATCATTCTATGGCGTATGGTTCCACTCATAAGTATGTCTTGCGCATTATCGACCATTCCATGATTTATGTGGCAATCGCTGGATCTTATACTCCTGTGGTTTTAACTTTGATGAACAACTGGTTTGGTTATCTGATTATTGCCATCCAGTGGGGAACAACTATTTTTGGTATTCTTTATAAAATCTTTGCCAAAAAAGTCAATGAAAAGTTTAGTCTAATTCTCTACTTAATCATGGGTTGGTTAGTTGTGGCTATCCTACCAGCAATCATCAGTCAAACAAATCCAATCTTTTGGACTCTTATGGTATCAGGTGGTCTTTGCTATACAGTTGGTGCTGGATTTTACGCTAAGAAGAAACCATACTTCCACATGATCTGGCATCTCTTCATCCTAGCAGCTTCTGCTCTCCAATACATTGCCATTGTTTATTACATGTAAAAATAGGCCGGGAAAATCCCGACCTATTTTTATTTGCACATGTTGATAAAGTATTGATGCAAGCGAAGATCATTTGTCAATTCCGGATGAAAGGAAGTCACTAGCATATTATTTTCTTGAGCTGCAACGATTTGATGATTCACTACTGCCAGAACATCAACACCCTTACCAACTTCACTAATAATAGGTCCACGGATAAAGGTCATGGGAATTTTGCCAACACCCTTACAGTCTGCTTCGGTATAAAAGCTTCCTAGCTGACGTCCATAGGCATTGCGCTCAACTATTATATCCATAGTCGCTAGATGACTTTCCTCTTGAGAAGTGATTTGACTCGCTAGCAAAATCAAACCGGCACAAGTCCCAAAGACTGGTAAACCATTGAGAATAGCCTCTCTTAGAGGGAGTAGCATTTGCTGGTCACGTAGGAGTTTTCCCATAGCTGTAGACTCACCTCCAGGTAAAATCAAACCTGACAAGTCACTCTGATGTTGTTGAAAGTCTTCAAGATTTCGCAGTTCAATACTTTCTACTCCTAGTTTTGCAAGGACTTTCTCATGCTCTACAAAGGCTCCTTGCAAGGCCAATATTCCGATTTTCATCTATTTTCCTCGCTCTGCCATAAGAATTTGAATTTCATTCTCATTGATACCAACCATGGCTTCCCCTAGATCTTCAGAGATTTGAGCCAAAATTTGAGGATTTTGATAGTTTGTGACTGCCTTGACAATGGCTGCTGCACGTTTAACAGGATCACCTGACTTGAAAATCCCTGAGCCAACAAAAACTCCTTCTGCACCTAGCTGCATCATGAGAGCAGCATCTGCTGGTGTTGCAACTCCTCCAGCTGCAAAGTTGACAACTGGTAATTTCCCATGTTCATGGACGTATTGAACTAATTCTACTGGAACTTGGAGTTCTTTTGCTGCGACATAGAGTTCATCTTCACGGAGATTTTGAATGCGACGAATTTCTTGATTCATCATACGCATATGGCGGACTGCCTGAACGATATCTCCTGTTCCAGGTTCCCCTTTTGTTCGAATCATTGAAGCTCCTTCAGCGATACGACGCAAGGCTTCTCCTAGATCTTTTGCACCGCAAACAAAAGGAACTTGGAATTCTTTCTTATCCACATGGAAACGATCGTCAGCTGGAGATAGCACCTCACTCTCATCGATATAGTCAATTTCGATGGCTTCCAAAATCTGTGCTTCGACAAAATGCCCAATTCGAACCTTGGCCATAACTGGAATGCTGACTGCTTCTTGGATTTCCTTAATCATCTTTGGATCACTCATGCGAGAGACACCACCCGCTGCACGAATATCAGCTGGGATTCGTTCCAAAGCCATAACTGCTACCGCACCCGCAGCCTCTGCAATTCTTGCTTGTTCAGGATTTTGAACATCCATAATGACGCCACCTTTAAGCATCTGTGCCAAATTCTTATTTAATTCATAACGATTTTCAGTCATTTTTTTCATCCTCAATAGTTGTATTGGTAGCTACAGTTTTATTGTAAGGTATAAAAGACTGCATAACAAGATAAAATAAATAGTTTTGTCCGGGTACAATTATCTCTATCACAAAAAAAGCACCCACATTGGGTACTTTTATTTCTTAGATTTTTTAATGTTTTTAACAAGATAAAACAGATATCCTGAAACCATGTAGGCAACAAAGATAGTGGCTGCCCATTTAAAGACAAAGCCCCAACCGTGTTTGGGAGCATTCAAAAAGAAATAAGGGAAGGGACTATCCTTAGCATTAGGGACAGCCATCTTTAGAACAAAACCGTTTAAGATGGCAAAAATCATATAAAGCAGAGGAAGGCTGGTCCAAAGCATGGGATCAACTAACTTATATTGACGACTCTTATCAAAAATAATTGTATCTGCTAAAAACCAGAGAGGGACAATATAATGGCAAAGGAAATTTTCCAAACGGTAAAAATCTGTCGTCAAGGGAGCTAGCATGAAATGATAGATGACACAAGTAATCATGATACTCATAGTGACACCACCTTTGAGACGTAGAATTCCTGGACTTTGCCAACTATCACCGCCACTACGCATCTTTAACAAAAGATAAGCTGTAAAGATGACAACCAAAAGGTTGGAAAGGACTGTATAGTAAAGCAACATCCCTAAACCACCACGTTTGGTAATTTCCAGATAGACCCCTGTAAATGCTGCGAAAAACAAGAGAGTCCGACTGAAAAAAATAAATTTATTCCAAGCAGTCATGATTAAATCTTTTTAACAAATTCTGATTTCAATTTCATAGCACCAAAACCATCAATCTTACAATCGATGTTGTGGTCACTCTCAACAATACGGATGTTTTTCACACGAGTTCCTTGCTTAAGGTCTTTTGGTGCGCCTTTTACTTTGAGGTCTTTGATCAAGGTTACTGTATCACCGTCAGCCAATTTATTTCCATTAGCGTCGATAGCAACAAGGCCTTCTTCAACCTCTGCTTGCTCAGCAGGATTCCATTCATAAGCACACTCTGGGCAGACTAGCAAGGCTCCGTCTTCATAGACATATTCTGAATTACATTTTGGGCAATTTGGTAGATTGTTCATTTTATCTCCTTATAGTTTCATGATGGTTTGATTGTCAAATTTTCGTTAACAGAATCTATTATACCTTAAAATTAAAAATTTGACAAATTGCTAAAAAACCGACTCACCACTATCGTGGTCAATCGGTTTAAATTTCAATTAAAAATGTTTGACTGCTTCTGACTTAATTTTTTCGACAACTTCTAAAATACTTAGCCCTGTTGTGTCCAAATAGATAGCATCGTCTGCCTGCTTAAGAGGAGAAGTTTCACGATGACTATCCTTATAATCACGCGCAGCAATCTCTTCTTTCAAAGTTTCCAAATCTGTTTCGATCCCTTTTGAAAGATTTTCCTTATAACGTCTTTCCGCACGTTCATCCACTGAAGCAACAAGAAAAATCTTCAATTCAGCTTGAGGTAATACAACTGTACCAATATCTCGACCATCCATGACGATTCCGCCTTGTTGGGCAATTTCTTGCTGAAGGGATACCAATTTTTCACGAATAGCTGGAATGGCTGCAAAAGCAGATACAGCATTGGTTACTTCATTTTCTCGAATTGGATTTGTCACATCAACATCTCCAACAAAAACAAGCTGTTCTCCTGTTTCAGCACGACCAAAGCTAATCGGATATTGTTCCAATAACTCAAGAAGTCGAGAAGACTCTTCTGGACTTACTTGATTGTTCAAAGCGATGTAAGTCGCAGCACGATACATGGCACCTGTATCCAAGTAGGTATATCCAAAGTCCTTAGCGATAATCTTAGCTACTGTACTCTTACCACTGGATGCTGGTCCATCAATGGCAATCTGAATTGTTTTCATTCTAACTCCTATCTTGTCTTAAGAACATCGCCAGGATTTGCAAACCAAGAACCTGAAGACATATGACCAGGATTCAAGGCTTCAAGCTGGGCAATAGAAATTCCTGCTCTAGCTGCGATAGCCGCTTCACCTTCACCAGCAAGAACAGTAATAGTTCCCTCGGCATTAGCATGTCCCTCTGAACTACTTGAAGAAGTTGATTCTGCTTCAGAACTTGATGCTTCAACTGAACTACTTGATGATGTTGAAGAAACTTCCTCTACCTTAGGCGCAGAAGAATCATGGAAATCTTTCAAAGCTGCCGTACGATCACTACCACCTGAAGATAGATAGATTAAAACAGCAATCATACCGACCACGATTACAAAGAAAATACAAGCTAAAATGGTTAGAATACGGTTGGCTACCACTCCTGTTCCCTTATTTCCTCTGCTTCTACGCTCCGAACGGCTTTCCTCATTGTTATAGATATCTTCTTGCCACGGTTCCTTTTCCATACCTTACTCCTTGTTTTTTTTCTATTTTCTTATTACAATATAAATATGAAAATCACACTTATACCTGAACGATGCATTGCCTGTGGGCTTTGCCAAACTTATTCTGATTTATTTGATTACCACGATAATGGAATCGTGCGTTTTTACGATGATCCTGATCAACTAGAAAAAGAAATTTCTCCTAGTCGAGACGTCTTAGAGGCTGTCAAAAATTGCCCAACTCGTGCGCTCATCAAAGACCAGTTTTAATCGTTAATGGAGATTATATTTCTAAATCCCGCTTCTTCTAGTTTAGCATATTTTTCCAGAAAATTATAGTCTTTTGAAGGACTAATTTTTATCAAAGCCTATCTCGGCTCACTCTGTTCTTTTATCAGATAGAGGGGTCTTTTTTTCGTTTCCATATAAATTTTACTGATATATTTTCCGAGAATCCCAATCGTCAATAATTGGACACCACCAAGAAATAGAATGACAGCCATCAGAGAAGTCCAACCAGAAGTTGGATTGCCCAGTACGAGAGTACGGACAACTACAAACAATGTCATCACTAAAGCCAGAAAACACGACGAAAGACCAGCAACAAAAGCTAATATCAAAGGAAAATCTGAAAAATTCACAATCCCTTCAATAGAGTAGAAAAAGAGTTGTCTAAAACTCCAACTTGTCTTACCTGCCTGCCTTTCAACATTAGGGTATTCTAAATAGTGAGTACGGAAACCAACCCAGGCAAAGAGTCCTTTGGAAAAGCGATTGTATTCTGTCAATTCTAACACCGCATCCACAACTGATCTTCTCATCATCCGAAAATCACGGACACCCGATGGAAGGGCTACTGGGCTAATTTTTTGCATAAAACGATAAAAAAGATCAGCGCAGTAACTACGTAAAAAGGGCTCACCCTCTCGACTAGTTCTCCGAGTTCCAACACAATCCAAGTCTGGATTCTGATCTAGTAGTTCTTTCATCTCAAGCAAGAGTCTTGGTGGATCCTGAAGGTCTGCATCCATAACCACCACCAAATCTCCTGTTGCTTGTTGTAAACCTGCATATATGGCCGCTTCCTTCCCAAAATTTCGCGAGAAAGAGATATAATGTACTGCAGGATTTTTCTCTCGATAAACCTTTAAAACATCCAAAGTCTTATCAGTCGAACCATCATCTACAAAAATGTATTCGATTTCTGTTCCCAAATCTGGGATCAGGGCTTCAAGAGTTTGATAAAAAAGAGGAAGTACTTCCTCTTCGTTTAAACATGGGACTATGATTGAAATCATCATTTTAGTCTTCAAATCCATTTGGATGTTTGCTCTGCCAACGCCACGCATCTTCACACATTTCTGTAATACCAAGTCCTGCTTCCCATCCGAGCTCTTCCTTAGCTTTTGCTGGGTCAGAATAGCAGGCTGCGATATCACCCGGACGACGTTCAACGATACGGTAAGGAATTGGACGTCCGACTGCTTTCTCCATATTTTTGATAATTTCAAGGACAGAGTAACCTTTTCCTGTACCAAGGTTATAAACGTTTAGTCCTGAATCTTTTTGAAGCTTCTTAAGGGCTGCAACGTGTCCTTTTGCTAGGTCAACGACGTGGATATAGTCACGAACACCTGTTCCATCTTCTGTATCGTAGTCATCTCCAAAGACTTGAACTTGTTCCAACTTACCAACTGCGACTTGTGTTACATATGGCAAAAGGTTATTTGGAATACCGTTTGGATTTTCTCCTAGATCTCCACTCTCATGCGCACCGATTGGGTTGAAATAACGAAGCAACACAACGTTCCATTCTGAGTCTGCTTTATAAATATCTGTCAAGATTTCTTCAAGCATCAGTTTTGTACGGCCATATGGGTTAGTAGCTGAAAGTGGGAAGTTTTCTAGGATTGGAACAGTATGAGGATCTCCATAAACTGTTGCTGAAGAGCTGAAGATAATGTTTTTACAGTTATTTTCTTCCATTGCCTTCAAAAGGCTAACTGTTCCAGCAATGTTGTTGTCATAGTAGGCAAGTGGGATACGAGTTGACTCACCAACTGCCTTCAAACCAGCAAAATGGATGACGCCTGTTGGTTCTTCATGTTTGAAAATATCACGAAGTGTATCTGTGTCACGAATATCTGCTTCGTAGAAAGGAATTTCTACGCCTGTGATTCTTTCGACTACTTCAAGACTTTTACGGCTACTGTTTACCAAATTATCCACGACAACTACTTGGTGTCCAGCTTGGACCAGTTCAATGACAGTGTGAGTTCCGATAAATCCTGCACCACCTGTTACCAAAATCTTTTCTTGCATCTCTTTTCCTCAATTCTAGGATTATTTTTTTCATTTTACCATTTTTGATGGGGAATGTCATTTTCTACCCCGAAAGATTACGTAAAATAAAGTAAAACATTTACTCAATTTCTTTTCGTTGGACATACTTTGCTATCGGATAATCCGCTGGATCCAATACTCCACTTCTCCCTTGAAGCATTTGAGCAAGATGATAACCAATAATAGGACCGGTTGTCAATCCTGACGATCCTAATCCACTCGCAGCAAATACTCCTGACAAGCTTGGCACTTGTCCGAAAAACGGAGAGAAGTCACTTGTATAAGCACGAATCCCCACACGTTCACCAGATAAAATTGCATCCTTTAAGCTAGGATAAAACGGACTTGCTGCCTCCTCCATTTGTTGGAGCAAATTCTCGTCAACTGTTAGGTCAAATCCCATGTCATTTTCATGGGTAGCTCCTAGAGATAATTTACCGCCTGGAAATGGTATCAAATCCCACTCTCCTTCTGGCATAACCACAGGGTATGTTCCCATGTCTTGTTTCACTTGATAATCTCTTAGTTGACCTTTTTGAGGACGAACATCCACCTCATAGCCTAAAGGTTCCAAAATGTGACCAAGCCAAGCTCCCGTAGACAATATGATTTGATCAAAAACTTGATTGTCTATTTGATAGCCCGATGATAGAGATTTTAGACTGACCTCTTTCTTTATGACCTTAACCTGACTGGCTTCAAGTAAACGACTGACTAAAAGTTGCCCGTCTACTCGAGCTCCTCCAGAAGCATAGAGTAATCTTTCAAATCCCTCTAATTCAGGGAACAACTTATTTGTAGCGGTTTGATCCAGAATGGCTAATTCGCCAATTAAGGGAGATTCATCTCTACGTTGCAAGGCTAGTTGATAGAGTTCCTCTAGCTTGGAATCATCCTTTTTGAGAAGGAAGACTCCTGAGCGCTGGTAGAAATCAACTTTTTGACCCGATTTTTCTAGGTCAGCTAATAAATCTACATAGAAATCAGCTCCTAGGCGCGCCATCTTATACCAAGCCTTATTGCGTCGTTTAGAAAACCAGGGACTAATAATTCCTGCCGCGGCCTTGGTTGCTTGGCCGTGTCCAAAATCAAAAACCGTTACTTCGATATCAGCTTCCTTAGAAAGATAGTAGGCAGCTGTGGCCCCTACAATTCCTGCACCTACAATGGCAACTTTTTTCATTGTCTTTACCTTCTAACTAGATATGATGGAATGGATTAGTAGAAGCCTGACTTGCGACAACCTCTAGAGACCAAGCATTCTCTTCCTTCCATTCATTCAGGAACGCTGCAATTTTTTCAACAAAGAGAACTTCGATATAGTGGCCTGGATCCAGAGCCAACAAGCCATCTGACAACATATCCTGAGCTGTGTGGTAATAGATGTCACCAGTAATGTACACATCTGCTCCTTTTGCTAAAGCATCAGAATAGAAAGATTGCCCACTGCCACCACAGATAGCCACTCTTGAGATTGTCTTTTGCAAATCCTTCTCTTGATAATACACCATACGAAGGCTATCTAGACCAAAGACTTCCTTAACATGGTCAGCAAATTCCTTAAATGTTTGAGGTCTAATCGTGCCAATACGTCCAATCCCACGTTCAGGACCTGTTTCCTGTAGATAAGTTGTATCCTTAATATCTAACAGTTGGCAGAACCAGTCATTGAGACCATTTTCAACGATATCAATATTAGTATGACTAACGTAGACGGCAATATCGTGCTTGATGAGATTGATGTAAATCTGATTTTGAGGACGGCTAACTACCAAGTCCTTGATTGGACGAAAGATAGGCGCGTGCTTGACGATAATCAAATCTACTCCCTTTTCAATGGCTTCTGCAACCGTTTCTTCACGAATATCGAGGGCAACCATGACCTTTTGGATTTCTTTGTCTAAGGTACCAATCTGTAAACCACGACTATCACCCTCCATAGAAAATTCTTGGGGGCAATAGGCTTCATAACGATTTATCACTTCACTTGCTTTCATGGAGCACCTCCTTGATGGCTTGAATTTTATCTACTAAAACTTGACGTTCTTCATGATTTTTTTCTGGGATTTGGGCTAGAGCAAATTCTAACTTACTTGCTTCTTTTTGCCATTTCTGAACAAATACGGGGCTGACTTCTTTAGACAAGAAGGGTCCAAAGCGGACATCAGTTGCTGATAGATTCATTTTACCAGCTTCTGCAACTATGATCTCGTAAAATTTCCCAGCTTCTCCTAGAATACTTTCTGCTATGATTTGAAAACCATGCTCTTGTAACCAAGAACGCAACTCATCTTCACGATTATTGGGTTGAAGAATCAAACGCTCAACATTGGCAAGTTTGTCTAATCCTTCTTCTAATATCGTAGCAATCAAACGGCCACCCATTCCAGCAATAGTGATAACAGAGACCTGGTCAGCCTCTTCAAAAGCAGCTAAACCATTGGCTAAACGAACCTGAATTTTCTCAGTCAAACCATGACTTTCAACATTTGTAACTGCAGATTGATAGGGACCTACCACTACCTCTCCTGCAATGGCACGCTCAATGTGACCTTTTTCAACTAGTTCAATCGGTAAATAAGCATGGTCGCTTCCGACGTCCAGTAAAACCGCTCCTTGAGGTACAAAGGAAGCTACCGTTTCTAATCTCTTTGAAATCATCTTCTCTCACTTTCCAAAAGTCTATTTTCCTTTATTATACCATATTTTATCTGGCAATCCTGCTCCTAAAAAGACCGCAATCATGGATTGCAGCCTTTCTTTATCTTTTAGCTTGATAACGACTTGTCAGGATGAAAATCACAGTAAAGATGAGCATCATGATGCCATAGACAGGTAATGTTTGTCCTGTCAGTGTTGAAATTTCAAGTAGTTTTTGGATTCTTGGGAATAGAGCCGTTCCAAGGAAGCCACCAACCGACCAAATAATCAAGAGAATACGCCACAGACTAAATGGCAAGCAAGCTCTAACTACAGACATGAAACCAATCGATGCCAGTAGATAATACAGAAGTGTTGAAATTTCAATGGCCGACCAACCTTGACTTGTTCCAAAAATTTTAACAAAGAGAACACTAAAGACTACCATCAAGGCACTTGGTAGTGCACGGAGCATGGATTTTCTGAGGAAGTTTTGTTCTACTGGTTTAATATTTCGCTCAAAGGTCAATACGAACGGCGGGAAACCTTCGACAAACTGGTCAATCATGGTAATCTGAATCGGAATAAATGGGAAAATCAAAATCCATTCAGTACGACCCAACAATGCACTTGCAATACAGATGATTGCCAACAAGAAGGAATAGATGGTCTTAATCAAGAAAATTGGAGCAATGTGAGCAATATTATTAACCACACGACGACCTTCAAAGAGAATCTCAGGAACATCATTAAAGTCTGAGTTCAAGAGAACCAGATTTGCAATCTGACGAGTCGCTGGATCTCCTTCAGCCATCACGATGGAACAATCTGCCTCGCGGAGAGCAAGGATATCGTTGACACCATCCCCTGTCATGGCTGTAGTATGACCTGCTTTTTTCAACGTTTGGATGATCAGTTTCTTTTGATGAGGAGAGACACGTCCGAAAATCGCTGTCTCCTCAGCCATAGCAATCAATTCCTCGTCCGTGATCTTCGAACAATCTACATAGCTGTGGTAATCTGCAAAACCAGCTTTTTGAGCAATACTTGAAACGGTAACTGGATTATCACCAGAAATAATTTTCAAGCCCACTTCCTGAGAACGAAGATAGTCTAGAGTTTCAGCTGCCCCTTCTCGGATTGGATCTAGAATTTCAAGCAAAGCCAAGGCTTGAATATCAGATGGCTTTTGTGGCTTGTGGTGATCAAGTTTTTCTTGACTAAGAGCCAGAACTAAGACACGAGATCCTCGTTCAAGAGCTTCTCTAGCCTCAGGAACTTCAGCATCCAACAACATCTCTGGTGCGCCTAGAAAAACAGTTCCAAGACCTTCCAACTCCATTGCTCCCCATTTACGATCGCTTGAAAATGGAAGATTAGAAATCATCGGATAAGTTACTTGACCTTGAAAACGTTGACGAATAGCTTGTGCTGTTGGGTTCTTATCTTCACTGCTTGCCATATAGCTAGTTAGTATGTCAGCAATAGCATTTTGATCATAAACTTGAGTAAGAGGAAGGACAGTCTCAACCTGCATCTTACCTTGGGTGATGGTACCTGTCTTATCCAAGCAGAGCATATCCACGCGCGCTAGGGTTTCAACAGAGTACATCTCCTGCACCAAAACCTTTTTCAAACCAAGCTTGATAACAGCAGTTAAGAGAGAGGTAATGGTCAAGAGGGCAATCCCCTTAGGCAACATTCCCAAAAGAGCTGTAGAGGAATTCACTACAGAAGACTTCAGTGGTAAACCTTTCAAGACCAAGGCTTCAAGCAAGAGAGCAATTCCAAATGGAATGATGATTTTTCCAGTAAAGCCTGCTAGCTGGTCTAGCGATTTCATGATACGAGAATTGATTGGTTTAACTGTCTTAGCTTCAAGCATGAGTTTGGCTGCATAGTTATCTGCTCCTACATGATGAACCTGAGCGAGGACAGAACCACTTGCAAGAAAGCTACCTGACAACATTAAGTCTTCTATTTCTTTTTGCACCAAGTCGCTCTCACCCGTTAACATGGCTTCATTGACTTCTGCAAAGCCTTCTAATACAATCGCATCACTTGGAATTTGATCCCCTGCAGACAAGCGAATCACATCATCCAAAACAAGCTCTTCAGGGTCTAAAGCAATCTCTTGTCCATCACGAATAGTCGTAATCTTTTCTTTATTTAAGAGATTGAGTTTATCAACCATATGCTTGGCACGTAGCTCGGTTACAATTCCTGAAAAAGCATTAAAACAGATAACCGCAAAGAAAACCAAGTTGCTCCAGGCTTGAACAAAAGCTAGCGCTAATGCAATAGCAAAGTTTAAAGCATTAAAGAGAGTAAAGACATTTCGTTTTACAATCTGCCAAGTACTGGTACTAGCTGATGCTTTGAAATCATTGACCTGTCCCTGTTTCTGACGTTCTTTAACTGCTGATTGGCTTAAGCCTATAATTTTATTTTTATCCATAATCTCTATCATATCATTTTTTTTTGAATAATTCTAATTTCATATGAAGAGCAATTCCTCCAAAACAAAAAACATTTGCTTGTCCTAGTATGATAAGGTATAATAAAAGAAAGAAAATTGAAGGAGATACCATGTTTTATACTTATCTTCGTGGGCTGGTTATGTTGATTCTCTGGTCTATCAACGGTAATGCTCATTATCATAATACCAATAAAATTCCGAGTCAGGATGAAAACTATATCCTAGTTGCTCCCCATCGTACTTGGTGGGATCCTGTCTACATGGCATTTGCGACCAAACCGAAACAGTTTGTTTTTATGGCTAAAAAGGAACTTTTCACTAATCGGATCTTTGGTTGGTGGATTCGTATGTGTGGTGCCTTTCCTATTGATCGGGAGAATCCTAGCGCTTCGGCTATTAAATACCCTATCAATGTTCTTAAAAAGAGCGACCGATCTCTCATCATGTTTCCAAGCGGTAGTCGTCATTCTAACGATGTCAAAGGTGGCGTAGCTCTGATTGCTAAAATGGCTAAGGTTCGCATCATGCCAGTTACTTACACTGGTCCAATGACCTTAAAAGGACTCATCAGTCGCGAACGTGTCGATATGAACTTCGGAAATCCTATCGATATCTCGGACATTAAGAAGATGAATGATGAAGGAATTGAGATGGTTGCTGAACGTATCCAATCAGAATTCCAACGTCTAGATGAGGAAACGAAACAATGGCACGATAACAAAAAACCAAATCCTTTGTGGTGGTTTATTCGCATACCAGCACTGATTCTTGCTGTCTTAGTTGCGATTATTACCATCATCTTTAGCTTTATCGCAAGTTTTATCTGGAATCCAGAAAAAAAACAAAATCAATTAGGTTAGAAGAAAATGGTTTTAGGACATTCCCTAAAGCTATTTTAATTTGACTGACAGCCGATTACTTTTAAATAAAATATTTTATTGACAAAGATTTGATTCTATAGTATACTTTTTAAGTAAGCTGATTTAGCTCAGTAGGCAGAGCGCATCCATGGTAAGGATGAGGTCGCCGGTTCAATCCCGGCAATTAGCATTGTTTAACAGTTCCTTTTTATAGGAACTTTTTTATTGACTTTTTTTCGACCTTATAGTAGAATAAAACTTGCGATGAGTCGATATGTAGCGAGAGCTACTATTGAGCAAAGGAGGTCATAACGCAGGAGCGGACCTTGAGAAATTGTGTGAACCGGTTTCTCACATGGAGATGCCTCTCAGGCTTTCTGGTTTTTCCAGAGAGCTTTTTTTATTTTCCTAAACACTACTAAATCCTATCTTTTAGCAATTCTTTCTGCACAAACAGCAAAAAGCTCAAACCTCAATCATACACTGATAGACTTATTATCCAAAAAATCTTAGCTAGGTTTAGTCGTAAAGATACAAAGATGACCATTGCTATCTCTAATTACAGCAAAAGTTACAGGGCAAACTGTATTATATACCTTAGCATTGAAATAAAAATGATATATTTTGCCCCTCGTCACAAAAAAAGACCTATCACACAAGCTAGAAAGCTTGATATGATAGGCTTTTTAATATTAGATTAACGTACAGTGCGGATACGCATTGTGTTAGTACGAACTGCTTCACCAAGTGGCACACCTGCAACGATAACGATATCGTCACCAGATTGTACAAGACCTGCTTCAACTGCTTTACGTTCAGCAATTTCAAACATGTCGTCAGTTGATGATGGAGCTTCTGTCAACATTGGGATAACACCCCAGTTCAACATCAATCCACGTTCTGTCAATTCGTCAAATGTCAATGCCAAGATATCAGCATTTGGACGATATTTAGAGATCAAACGTGCTGTGTGACCAGTCTTAGTAAGAGTTACAACCAATTTGATGTCCATTGAGTTTGTAGCGTCTTTAACTGCTGAAGCCATAACTTCTGTCTTAGAGTTACGCTCAAATGAATCTGAGTTCAAACGTCCGTATTCGTTAAGAAGAGTTTGAGCGTTCTTATCGATAGTTGCCATTGTACGAACAGACTCAAGTGGGTATTTACCATTTGCTGACTCACCTGAAAGCATTGTAGCATCAGTTCCGTCGATAACAGCGTTAAATACGTCTGATACTTCTGAACGAGTTGCACGTGGTTTTTCAGTCATTGTTTCAAGCATGTTTGTTGCAGTGATAACAACTTTACCAGCAGCGTTCACTTTAGTGATGATCATTTTTTGGTAAACTGGAACCATTTCAAACGGTACTTCGATACCCATGTCACCACGAGCGATCATGATACCGTCAGCAGCTTCAATGATTTCGTCCAAGTTATCGATACCTTGTTGGTTTTCGATTTTAGCGAACAATTGAACGTGACCGTTACCAGTTTCTTCACAGATTGCACGAACTTCGTTCACGTCTTTTGCAGTACGTACGAATGAGATCGCTATGAAGTTGATACCTTGTTCAAGACCGAAGCGGATATCAGCGTTATCACGTTCAGCAAGAGCTGGGAAAGGAATTTTAGTGTTAGGGATGTTTACACCTTTTTGTTTAGCGATAACACCGTCGTTTTCAACTTCAACGACAAATTCACGAGTTGCATCGTCTTTTTCTACAACACGAAGACCAAGTTTACCATCGTCAACCAATACTTGGCGACCAACTTCAACGTCATCATAGATGTCAAGAGCTCCAGCAACGTTCAAAGCAATCACTTCACGAGTTGATTGGATACCTTGTTTAGTTGCAACACGGATTTTTTCACCAGTTTTGTATGAGTACTCTTTAGCTTCACCTTCGAACAATTCAGTACGGATTTCTGGTCCTTTTGTATCTAGAAGGAAACCAACTTTTTTACCTGCAAGTTTTTCTGCAAGTTTAACAGTTGCCATACGGTCACCTTGTTCTTGGTGGTCACCGTGTGAGAAGTTGAAACGGAAAGTGTTAGCTCCTGCTTCAATCAATTGAGCAATGTTTTTAGCTGAAGCTTCAACGTCAAGTTTTTCACCCCAGTATCCGTCATCACCGAATTTTTTACCACCACGGATTTCTACCGCAGGACCCAAAGTTGCAACGATTTTTACACGTTTGTTCATGATTTTTGTGACTCCTTTATATAATTTGACCTTTTATGGTCATTTTACCAGTTTAGTTAAAGTTGATTATGACAAGCTCTTGTTCAAAGCAGAAAGTTCAAGGTCAGCTTTATGAGGATTGTTAACAACAATCTTACCATCAGCTGTTAGGCTAAACAAAGCTCCTTCTTCTGCAGTTCCAAGAATTGGATTTTCAACCATTTTCTCGTTACGGATACCAACAGCGACACCACCGATTCCTTGTTTAAGAAGTTTAACAGCGTGTGCTCCCATACGTGACGCCAATACACGGTCACGAGCAGTTGGAGATCCACCACGTTGGATATGACCAAGTTCAGTTACACGAAGGTCGCTTGTATCTCCAGCTTCTTTTAGCTTTTGACCAAATTCAGCCGCTGACATAACACCTTCTGCCAAAACGATAATGTTGTGTTTCTTACCGTGTTCATATCCAGCTTTGATACTTGCTACGATGTCTTCCATCTTGAAGCCTTCTTCAGGGATGATGATTTCGTCAGCACCTGTTGCAATACCTGCCCAAAGAGCGATATCACCTGCGTTACGTCCCATTACTTCAACAACGAAAGTACGACGGTGACTTGATGATGTATCACGAATCTTATCGATTGCATCCATTGCAGTTGTTACTGCAGTGTCAAATCCGATTGTAAAGTCAGTACCTACGATATCGTTATCGATTGTTCCAGGAAGTCCAATAGCAGGGAATCCATGCTCAGTCAGGCGCATAGCTCCATGATAAGAACCGTCACCACCGATAACCACGACACCTTCGATACCGTGTTTTTTCAATTGCTCAATCCCTTTAAGTTGACCTTCGAGTTTTGCAAACTCAGGGTAACGAGCTGAGTGAAGGAAAGTACCACCACGTGAAATGATGTCTCCTACTGAAGCAGCATCAAGTGGATAAATTTCACCAGCAACCATACCAGCGTATCCATCATAGATACCAAAAACTTCCATTCCTTCTGAGATTGCTTGACGAACAACTGCACGAATGGCAGCATTCATACCAGGGGCGTCCCCACCACTAGTCAAAACAGCAATACGTTTCATTTGGTTTTGCTCCTTTTTCTTTTAACATTCTAACTGATTATACCATATTTAAAGTTAAAATTCTTTTATTTTCATTGATTTTTAACGATAAATCGTTTTCATGACAATCTGTTTTAAAGATTCTTGTAAGCCAGCGTCTTTTGCAACTAAATAACCAGGCAAAAGAATATTTTTTTGTTCATTTTCGTAGCGAATAATGACAGGAATTTGTCCCTTATATTGATCTAAAATATGATAAATTTCAGAATCATAATCATGATTAGCTACCTGAATCCAAAAACGCTCACTCACTGCTTCTTTGAGACTATTTAAGATTAGTTGAAGACGACCATCTCTAGCCTGAACTTTTCCATTTAGATAGTAGAAGCTTCCTTCGTGTAGGAAATCTTTGAATTGCCGGTATCGATCTGCAAATACTGTAACTTCTAACTTAGTCTTACTATCACTGACTTGTAAGAAGGCCATATTTTCACCTTTTTTTGTCCGAATGACACGAATAGATTGGATCTCAACAAGAACAGTAGTCGCTTGTCCCTCAGATAGCTCTCTTAAGCTTGTAATGGGGTATAAAGGATTCTTAGATAACTGTACCAAAGGATGCTGACTGATTCCAACTCCTAGCCACTCCTGCTCCTTACGGAACTTCTCAACTTCTGTAAAATCTTCAGTCTCAATCCAATTGTAACTACTATCAGCAAATAAACTTCCTAGTTCTTCCACAAAAATGAACAGAGTAGGTAAGTTGGATAAGATTTTTTGGCGATTTTTTTCAAAACTATCAAATAAACCAATCTCGACCAGAGGTGTCAATAGACTTAATTTCTGATAATTTTTAGGTAAGCGTGTGACAAAATCTTCAACACTTGTAAAAGGACGATTGTCTAAGATCCAATAGGCAAAATCACGAGGCATTCCCTTGATACTCTTTAAGCCCAAATGAACTGTTTTTTCTGCCAGCTTGTCCTGAAAAGGTACCGTATTGATAGATGAGGGCGCAAGTTCAAAGCCCATCTCAAGAGCATCGAGGATATAGTCTCCACTTGCATAATTGAGCATTACTTGATAGAAGATTGCTGGATAATGTGTCTTAAAGTAGGCAAGCTGAAAGGCTAAAGCTGCATAAGCATAGGCATGGGAACGGTTAAAACCATAACCAGCAAATTTTTCCATGACAGCAAAAACCTGCTGAGCCTGCTCTGCTCCGTGGCCTTTTTCAAGGGCACCTTGAATGAAGCTCTCTTGCATTTGATGCATTTCCGCAGCATTCTTTTTCCCCATAGCCCGACGTAAAATATCGGCCTTTCCAAGACTAAAGCCAGCGTAGCGTTGGGCTACTTGCATAACCTGCTCTTGATAGAGCATGATACCATAGGTAGGAGCTAAAATATCTTCTAGCACAGGATCAAGAACTGTCACCTTTTCTTTGCCATGTTTTCTAGCAACAAAGTTATCGATATAGTCGCTTGCTCCAGGTCTGTTAAGAGAAGTCGTTGCCACTACTTCTTCAAAGCTTTCAGGCTTCACGCGCTTTAATAAGCGAATAGCACCAGGTTGTTCAAACTGAAAGATTCCCTTGGTCTTCCCAGCTGCAAAAAGAGCCAAAGTTTCCCTATCCTCAAGGTCAATATCCTCAATCCTTAGCTGAATTCCTTGAGTTTCAAGTAAGAGCTCCTGCATTTTTTGAGCGAAGGTTAGGTTTCGCAAGCCCAAGAAATCCATCTTGAGCAAGCCATTTCCTTCAACTCCATGAGCATCATACTGGGTAATGAGCATATCCTCACCATACTTAAGAGGAATATAGTCCGTTAGATTTTTGTCACTAATCACGACACCCGCAGCATGGATGGAGGTTTGACGTGGTGCTCCTTCTATTTTCTTGGCAATTTCAAAAGCCTTTTGGTACTCAATCTTACCTTGAATCAGTTGTCTAAATCCTAGATTACCTTCATAGGCACTTGTTAAGGTGTCTTTGAAACCGATTTTTTTGGTAATAGCCGTTAATTCATACTCAGGTACACCATAGCGTTTAAAAACATCTCTGACGGCCTGTTTAGCACCAAAGGTTGAGTAGGTGACAATCTGAGCAGCGTGAATACTGCCATAGCGGTCACGAACATAGCGAATAAACTCTGGGCGATAGATATCAGGAATATCAATATCGATATCGGGCATGGTATAGCGTTCACGATTCAAAAAGCGTTCAAAGATGAGATTCTTAGCCACAGGATCAATACCAGTGATATCTAAGGCATAGGCCACTAGACTTCCAACTGCAGATCCACGTCCCATACCCATATAATATCCTTGAGAACGACCAAAACGTAAGAGGTCCCAGACAACCAAGAAATAGTCATCGAATCCCATGTCATGAATCACAGATAGCTCTTCTTCTAAACGAGCCTGATAAACTGAATCTAGTAAGCCTTTCAGTTCCAAGCCCTTAATAGCTCTTTCGCGCAACTCTTCAACAGCTGGTCTCTCTGGATTGAAGCGTGGAAGCTTGAGACTACTATCAATCTCATAAGTAGTTGCTCCAATCAGTCCAGAAAGATTTTCTAAAGCTTGCGGAAACTTCTCTACAAAAATCTGTTCTAGACGGTCAGCAGGTAAAAACAAGCCTTGTTGCGATTGAACATCTACCTCTCGCAAGGTCACATTTTCCTTAATCGCCTTGAGCATTTGAAGCGTTTCTAAATCCTCAGATTCGAAGGAATTAACACGATAAAGTGGGAGAATGGAGTGAGAAAAATTCGACTGAGGTGTATCTGGATATACTCCGATATAATAGTCATGCCCTAAGTCCAAGGAATCAATTGCAGAATAATAGGGAACAATAACACAAACATCTTCTAGATAGGGGAAAAAATCAGTCCATTCCTTTTTACCTGTCATTTTTAGAGTCGAAATCTTCATGAGATTTCGATAACCACGATTTGACAAGGCTAAAAATCGGAGGTTGACGAGTTCCTCCTTATGATGAACGGTCACCTCAAGACCTAATAAGGGCTGGATCCCTTGCTTTTGGCACTCTTTGATAAAATAATAAGCCCCATAGAGATTGTCAATATCCATGATTCCAAGTGCTGAGTAGCCGTATGCTTTCCCCTGGTCAACATACTTCTGAATGGAAATCATACTCTCCATGAAACTATAAACCGTTTTTGTATCAAGTTGTGCAATCACTCGCTATCACCTCCCTTTTTCTCCTTATATTATACCATTTTAGAAAATAGAAAAACAATTTCTTTCTCCCCTTGTAGAAAAAAGAACCATAGTTGAATTAACCGTGATTCCCATTCATTATTCTACCTCTAGGATAGGATTTGTAGCTGTCAAGTGACTGATCTTGCCACTAACACCGAAATATTCCTCAATTTTAGTATGTAATTCTAGCATTGCTTCCCGAGCTCTTGATGCCTGTTCTTCATTGATAGCTTCAATGACTAAAACAGCATCTTTGGTTTCTTCTGTTAACATGGTTCTTTGGGCTTCACGCCAGTTTAAACACCGACAAACCGCACCTTGTTCATCAAAATAAATAATTTCATCGGCTAATGCAGGAGCATCACTTTCGGCCCCTAGTGGAAAGAAGGATTCATTCCCTTGAGCTCTTCCGAGACATAAGTCACCAACAATCTTAGCTAAATCCTCTCCCCCACAAGGAACAGCGTAAGAAAGTGAAACACTATTATAAATATCTACCAAAGGATTTATTGGATTAAATTCTCTTCCTTGACTTACACGCTTTAATAAAGCTTCAATAGAAGAACGAGCACATTTTTTGGTTTTGAATTAAGTGAATGCCTGATGCCATTCTTTTTCTTTCATTCTACTACAAATTCAAAAAAAGAGTAGCATACAAGCTACTCGATAAGAACTATAATGAATTTTCACGAATCACTTCTACCTTGTATCCATCTGGATCTTTGATAAAGTAATAGTTTGGTTGAGTCCCTGGAAGTCCATTAGGTGCTGTCACTTCATAGCCTTTTTCGCTATGTTCTTTGTGAAGAGCCTCAAGGTCAGGTGTGCTTAGGGCAATGTGAGCAAAACCGTCACCGACAACATAAGGTCCGTGATCATAGTTGTAAGTCAACTCCAACTCATAATCATCACCTTCAAGTCCAAGATAAACGATAGTGAAAGCATAGTCTGGAAAGTCTCTACGACGCAATTCCTTAAATCCAAAAGCATCTTGATAAAAAGCAATTGATTTTTCAAGATTTTCTACTCGCAAGCATGTGTGTAGCATTTTTGAAGCCATTTTTTCTCCTTTGTTTAAAAAAGACTGGGACAAACTTGCACCAGTCTTATGAATAATTATTTACCAAGTTTTGCTTTAGCTGCATCTGCAAGAGCTGTGAAAGCTGCTGCATCGTTAACAGCCAAGTCAGCAAGCATTTTACGGTTAACTTCGATCTCAGCCAATTTCAAACCATGCATCAATTGTGAGTATGAAAGTCCGTTCAAACGAGCTGCCGCATTGATACGTGTGATCCACAATTTACGGAAGTCACGTTTCTTTTGACGACGGTCACGGTATGCATAGTAGTAAGAGTTCATTACTTGTTCTTTTGCAGTACGGAACAAGATGTGTTTAGCTCCATAGTAACCTTTTGCTAATTTAAGAATACGTTTACGACGTTTGCGTGATACAACGCCACCTTTAACACGTGCCATGTTTTATTTCCTCCAAATATTTCCTAGAATTGTTTACTTACAAATACGCGATTATTTCAAGCGAGTAAGCATTGCTTTGATACGTTTGAAATCTCCTGAATGCACCATAGATGCTTTACGAAGATGACGACGTTGTTTTTTAGTTTTTCCGTGGAAACGGTGAGATGTGTAAGCACGGAAACGTTTAAGTCCACCAGAACCTGTACGTTTGAAACGTTTAGCTGATGCGCGGTGTGTTTTTTGTTTTGGCATAATTTTTTCTCCTTTATTTAACTTTCTGACAATTATTTTTTGTCAGTTGCTGGCGCCAATTGCATGAACATTTGGCGTCCATCCATTTTAGCACGTTGTTCAATGATAGCAATATCTTGAGTTGCTTCAGCGAACTCGGCTAAAACTTTTGCACCAATCTCTTTATGGGTGATCATACGCCCCTTAAAGCGAATGGATACCTTCACTTTATTCCCTTTTTCAAGGAATTTGCGAGCATTGCGAAGTTTAGTTTCGAAGTCACCCTTGTCAATAACCGGGCTCAAACGAACTTCTTTCACGGTCACAACGCTTTGTTTTTTGCGTTGCTCTTTTTGTTTCTTCTGGTACTCAAATTTGAACTTACCGTAGTCCATAATTTTCGCAACAGGAGGTTTAGCTTGAGGTTGAATGAGAACCAAGTCCACATTAGCTTCGTCCGCAAGTGCTTGCGCTTCGCTTAGTGGTTTGATACCCAATTGCTCACCTTCAAGACCGATTAAGCGAACTTCGCGTACACGAATTTCATCATTGATGAATAAGTCTTGCTTTGCTATGGTTTTCACCTCTTTTTTTAATTTAGAGAAAAACAAGAGCGGACTTGCTAACGCAAACCCGCACTACATGATTGTATTTCATTTCTGAAATTTGATCCGTAGGGGCCAGACAACGTTAGTCGCAAGGCGAGAAGTTCTCACTTCTGCTTTTCTCAACTTTTATATGATATCAAGTTTTCCCCTACTTGTCAAGATTAAAACTATCTTTTTTTAATTTTTTCTAAATAGTTGCCGACAATGACCTTACTGGTTACGAGAATAGTAAATCTCATGTGGTTTTACACGATTCCCTAGTAATTCAGAGACTGTAACAAAGCTATAGCCTTGTTCCTGTAAATACTCAATTACTTTTGGAAGCGAATTTACTGACGGCTGATGGATATCGTGCATTAAAATGATAGATCCATTGCTTGCCTGACGCTGAATTTCTGTCAAAATTGCTGCTTCATTTTTACTCTTCCAATCCAAACTATCCACATCCCACATGATAAAGCTTAAATCAAGATTATTGCGAATATCATCTGAGATTGCACCGTATGGTGGTCGCATCAATTTAGAGCTTTTCCCAAGTACTTTTGTAATAGCATCTTCGGTATCCGTAATTTGTTTCTTAGCATCTGCCAATGACAGTTTTGTTAAAACCGGGTGATTCCAACTATGGTTTCCAACTTCATGACCTTCAGACTGCATACGTTTAAGGATTGACTCATTGCCTGCAATATTCTTTCCTTGAACAAAGAAGGTTGCTTTGATTTTATACTTGGCTAAAATATCTAAAGCTTGTGGAGTTGTCTTTCCATCTGGTCCATCATCAAAGGTAAGAGCTACTACTTTTTTATTTTTCTCAGCCTGAGCCTTCTTATAAAGTTCTGCATCCTTTTCAGTTAGATAGGACGATTGGATAACATCAAAGAAGTCTGAAATAGGCAAAGCTATTTCTTCTACATTATCAGTTGCTTTGATTGGATAAAGAACCAATTGACTATCTTTGTAAGCAAACTTCCAAGATGATAAATCGGTAGCTGAAAAATCGGCTATTACTTGATCAACAAGAGTTTGTTCAAGCTTTTTATCTTGGAGCGTTGACTTGATATTCTCAAGAAATGTTTCTTTGGCTTTGCTAGCATCTGTAAAGAGCTGATCTAACGTAAACAGAGTCCCATCTTCCTTAAGATAAAGCTGATCTAACGATGTATTTTCTAATTCCACCACAGTAGAATCACTCAGGTCATAGGCCTGTTTTTTTACAAGATGGCTCTCCACACCTTTGATGGAAGAAGAATCTTTTTCAAAGTAGTAAAAGATCAAATGTTCTTTATCTTCTACCTTATCCGTGATATCTTTTACAATGATATCCTGAACAGAGGTAATGACCTTGTCCCCCGTCATAGGATAGTAGGTAATGATTTCTGCCTGCCCTTTACGAAAATGCTCTTTCTGACTTCCTTGTGAATAGGCATCATCTTTTTCTTTTTTCAGTGCTTCAATTTTTTGCTCAAAAGCTTGCTTGGTCAAGACTTTATAAGCAATACCTGCACCTAATGTTAGGATTGTGAAGAATAGAAGCCCCACAATAATCCATAAATTTCTTTTCTTCTTGTCATTTGTTTTACAATTTGTTCTTTTTTTAGTCATAGTCTTATCATATCAAATCAGGCCTATAATTTCAATGATAAATAGGAAAATGTCCATTTTTAAAGAAAAGAAAGGTAAAAGAAAGAGGTTGGGACAAAAGATCCCGACCTCACTTTTTATTTGCAATCAAACTTTGACGCGGTAGCTGATTGGACTTTTTGTTCGTCTTTTAGACTCCTAAAACTCCTAATCATCTTCGCGGGGCTGGGACTACGAAATCGAGACTTTGTCTACCGATTTCTGTCCCACCGCCTTTTCTTAATTAAAATCGAATGATTTCTCTTGTTTTTTCATAAGAAGAAACGAAGCGGTTTGTTACACCTGGCTCAGCAACTTCCAAAGCTTGAGAAATCTTTTCGAAAGATGCTTGATAATCAAAGGCATTTTCAAAGATTTCTAAAGATTCATGGAAGGCTTGTTGAATCCCTTCATCAAATGATCTGTAGCGGTTAGAGTATTGAAGTAATTGTTCAGTCAAGGTAGCATGTTGTACGATGCTGTATGTTTCTGTTTCCAGAATTTCCATATCGTGAGTTGCAATTTCTAAAATACGGTTGACAGACTCAATGTTGACTTGCGACTGTTCTAACTCTGCCATCAAGTCTTCGGTACTGTGGCTAGCTGCAAAGAACAATTTCAAGAAGCTCTGTGGGATTCCTGGAAGATTTCTCTTTTCCATGTAGCGCTTGATCGTGTGGAGGCGATTGACGTAAACATTTGCCTTTTGACGAGCATTAACATCATCTTTTTCAATTTGCACCAGACGTTCGCTCACTGAAACTTGATCATCTTCAATTTCTTTTAATGTAGCTTGAACATTTTCTAAACGTTCTTCCAATACAGAGTAAGCTTCTGAATATTCCTCTTGTTCTGAAGTCAAATCACTAACTGTAACTTCTAGGGAATCCAAATCCACTTGAAGACGACGGACGTGATTGACATCACTCTCAGACATCAAGTAAGTTTTGCTCAAGCGTTCAATATCTTTTACCAAGACCTGATTGTTGTCTTTTAAGTGGTCAAGATAGGTTGGAAGTGTTGACAACAAGTTTTCAACAACCTTTTGAGAAGCAATCTCTCGTGTGAAAATATTATAGAGAGCATTGATTTCTTCTTGAATCTGAGTGTTTTCATATTCAGCATTATCCAATTCCAATTTTTTAATATTTTCTTGGTTATTTTTCAATGCTTCATACAACAACTGCAAACGTGATTCAATGTCAGTTTCTACAAAGTGATAGTTGGCATCAAGCAACTTACGATAGCCAACCTCCAGATCTTCAAGTTGATCAGGGAGTTCTGTCGTTAGTTTAGTAACAATTGCTGGAATTCTCTCTACGATATGTGTCAAAGCGAGAATATGGTTTTCAGCATTATCCAAAATTCCTGCTGCTTCAACTGGATCTCCTGAAGAGTTTAGCGTCACAAATTGAGAAAATTCAGATTGGATGTTCTCCAATTGTTTTTCAATTTCAGGAAGTGCTTGACCATATTTCTCAGAATCTTCTGCGACCGCCTTCTGTAAGCTTTCAAATAAATCTAAAGCATGCAAGACACGACCACTATTTTTTGATTCTTGTTTTTCTAGATCTGCCAAAGCATTTCGAATGGAAGCAATATCTTCTTCGATAAGGGTAATCTGGCTTTCAATTTGATCAATTTTGTGTTGAGCTTTCAAGAAGCGAAATGAATTATTGTACCCTTCTGCTTCAAACAGATTATTCTCAATATCTGCAAATGAGTTGAGGGATAGGTCTACCCATTTTTGGTTCCACTCTCTAAATGCAATCTGACTTTGACCAATCAGATGCATATTCTTAACAGCTTCTACTTCATCGTTAACTGGAAGGTTATACAACTCTTCCTTTCTTCCTTCTAGTACTGCGAGCCTCTTTTCATTTCGTTTGCGTAACAAAATCGCTACAACATAAGCAATGATCAGAAGAGTCGCGATTACAATCATAATAATAATCAACAGATTATCAGACATATCAAACTCCTTTTTATACTTGAAACAATTGTAATGATTATATCATATTTTTCAAACCATGGGAACTATTTCCAAATTTTTTTAAACGTCAAGCGTACTGTAAACAGCATTTTCTTCAATAAATTCTCGACGTGGTTCTACGCGGTCACCCATGAGCATATCAAAGATTTTATCTGCTTCTGCAGCATCATCAACTGATACACGCGCCATGAGACGATGTTCTGGGTTCATAGTTGTTTCCCAAAGTTGATGGTCATCCATTTCTCCAAGACCTTTATAACGCTGAATAGTTGGTTTTGAACGTCCTTCACTATAGCGAGCTAAGGCTTCCTGTAGACGGATTTCTTGATCTGCTCCTGGTTGGATGTATTCTTTAATTTCACTGCCGACCTTAACACCGTAAATTGGTGGTTGAGCGATATAAACATAACCTGCTTCTAAAACGGGTTTCATATAACGATAAATCAAGGTTAACAAGAGGGTACGGATGTGAGCTCCATCGACATCGGCATCCGTCATGATAACGAGTTTTTGGTAACGGGCCTTGCTAACATCAAATTCAGCACCAAAGCCTGTTCCCATAGCTGTGAAAAGGCTACGGATTTCTTCATTGGCAAGGATTTTATCCATGCTGGCCTTTTCAACGTTGAGGATTTTACCGCGAATCGGTAAAATCGCTTGGAATTCACGGTCACGACCAGACTTTGCAGAACCTCCCGCTGAATCTCCTTCGACGATGAAAAGTTCAGTTTCAGCTGGATTGTTTGAGGAACAATCTGCTAATTTCCCTGGAAGGTTTGAAATCTCTAAACCAGATTTCTTCCGAGTAACCTCACGCGCACGCTTGGCTGCTACACGCGCCTTAGCCGCCAGAATCCCTTTTTCAACGATACGCTTAGCAATCTGTGGATTTTCCATTAGGAAGTCTGAAAATGCTTCACTAAAGAGGCGATTAGTAATCTTGACAACTTCACTATTTCCAAGTTTAGTTTTCGTTTGTCCTTCAAACTGAGGATTTGGATGTTTCACAGAGATAACGGCGGTCAATCCTTCACGGACATCCTCACCTGTCAGATTATCTTCGTTATCTTTTAGGAGTTTGTTTTTACGAGCGTAGTCATTGATGACACGAGTTAGGGCTGTACGGAAACCTTGTTCATGTGTTCCACCTTCATGTGTATGAATGTTATTGGCGAAACTCATGACATTTTCATGGTAACCAGTTGTGTACTGCATGGCTACTTCAACTGTGATGTCATCCATTTCTCCATCAGTGTAAATTGGATTTTCAAAAATGACATCCTTGTTTTCATTGATAAACTCAACGTAACTCGCAATCCCACCTTCGTAGTGGTAGTGTTTTGTTTGTTCAAGTCCCTCACGTTTGTCAGTGATGGAGATTTGAAGGCCACGGTTCAGAAAGGCGAGTTCTTGGATACGTTTGTTTAATTTATCGAAATCAAAGGTTGTTGTTTCTGTAAAAATCTCTGGGTCTGGAATAAAGTGTACTGTTGTACCTGTTTTATCTGTATCTCCAATCACCTCAAGGTCAGCAACAACATGTCCACGACGGTATTCTTGGTAATGGATTTTTCCGTTTTTATGAACACGAACATCCAACTGAGTTGAGAGGGCATTTACAACTGATGAACCTACACCGTGGAGTCCACCTGAAACCTTGTAACCGCCACCGCCAAATTTACCTCCAGCGTGAAGAACGGTAAAGACAGTTTCAACGGCAGGACGGCCTGTCTTTTCTTGAATATCAACAGGGATACCACGTCCATCATCAACAACCGTGATAGAGTCATCTGGCTCAATAAAGACCTGAATATGACTAGCAAATCCCGCCAAGGCCTCATCGATAGAGTTATCAACGATTTCCCAGACTAGGTGGTGAAGACCTTCTTTTGAAGTCGATCCGATATACATTCCAGGACGCATACGAACGGCTTCCAGACCTTCCAAAACTTGAATCTGACTGGCATCATAATCCTGTGCCTGTTGGTTTTTGATTTCTTCTGTCATTTTTTCCCTTTTTCTTATTTTCCTTTTTCTTATTTTCCTTTTTCTTACATGTCTAATACTTGTCTCAATGTCACGATATTTTCAAAGAGATGCGTCGCTAAGCCAGCTGCTTGTCCAGCTTCAATGTCTATAGGTCGATCACCAATAACGATGCCAGAGCTTATCTTGTACTTATCTCGCAAATAAATCATTGACTCTGGATTGGGTTTTCTCTTGAAGCCAGAACTAGCTGTTACTACTTCTGTAAAATAGGCAGCAATTCCAGTCTTTTCAAGGATTTCCAAAACTTGGTCATTGCGATGCGAAACTAAAAAGTTCCGTCCTCCCTGGTCTGAGATTTCCTCCAATAAAGCAGGTACTCCCTCAAACAAGGCAGGATGTTCAAGCTCTCGCGCTTCGTTTTCCTTGTATTTTTCTAAAAAATTCTCTATTGTTGGGGCAAATTGGTCAATCGCAAAAGCAGTTGACACTTTCAAAGCATTGTAAACTTTATCATGTTCTTCTTCGATTCCAAATTGAGCTAATGTTTCCACAAAAGCAGCGGTCGAAGTCTCATAATTATCAAGTAAAGTTCCACCTAAATCCCAGATGTAATCGTGATATTTCATACCCTTCATTATAGCATTTTTTTATCAAAAAAGCGACGATTTCCTTCTATTTTAACAGTAAAAAACGAGAAGAATCCCCTCATTGATAGATTCCTCTCGTTTTAGTTAATCTAATCCAAACACATCACGATAGAGCATGGCTTCTCTCAAAGCATCAGCATCGCCACCAAGTTGTTCCACTAAGTTGTAAGCAAAGGCAAGGGCAGTTGCTGGACCGCGACTGGTGGTCAAGTGACCATCGACAACTACTGTTTCCTTGCGATAATGGCCATCAGCAATTTGCTCTTGGACACCATCATAGCAGGTGAACTCTTTGTCCTTGAGGAGACCGGCTCGATTCAGTACAATTGGTGCTGCACAGATGGCAGCTACTTTTTTACCGACTTGTTCACATTTTTGAAGTTCAGCAATCAAAAGTTCATGATCGCGTAAATTTGTTGATCCTGGCATACCCCCTGGTAAGACAATCATGTCGTACTCAGATAAATCACCATCAAACACACGATCTGCTTGTACTTGGATGGCATGTGATCCCGTCACTCGGGCTTCAAAACCAACCATATGACAAGTAATATTGGCACGACGTAATACGTCCACAACTGTTAGGGCTTCGATTTCTTCAAAACCATCTGCTAAGATAACTGCTACTTTAACCATGATTTACTCCTTATTTAACTTTTTTCAAAACAACTTTTTTCCGTTTAAATCTTGTCTTACCGCTCTTTTCATCGGCTAGATGCGTTTGATAACTCATCGATAGAAGCAGACCGACACCAATCAGATTACTGATAATGGCTGAGCCCCCTTGGGAAATGAATGGTAGAGGAATCCCTGTCAGAGGTAGTAGGCCTGTCACTGCACCGATATTTTCAAAGATATGGAACAAGAGCATCATAATAAATCCAGTTGAAATGTAGGTATAAAATTGGTTATTGGACTTGAGAGTGATTTTTAGCATTCGATAGATAAGTAGAAGATAAAGTGTAATTACAAGGACAGAGCCGATAAAACCAAAATCTTCTGCAATGACGGTAAAAATCATATCACTCTCACGAACGGGAATGAGGAGATTGGATACATTAAATCCTTGACCAAACAAGCCTCCACTACCGATGGCGATTTGCCCTTGCGCCTGTTGATAGGTGGTCGTTTGAGCATAATCAAAGGGATTGAGCCAGGCAAGGATACGGTTAATCTGATAGGTTGGCATCCCAATCTGATGCATGAAAGCACGCCCATCTTTTGTGATGAAAATTGCCAAAAATCCTGCGATTCCCGATACAGCTGTTACAAAAATTGGAATGATGATTTTCCATGATACTCCAGAAAGCAAGACCAGTCCCGCAAAGATTGCGACAAAGACCAAGGCCGTTCCTAAGTCACTCTGCAGGGCCAGTAAACCTAAGACTGGTAGTGTAAAGATAATCATCCACAGTATCAAGAGGAAGTCTAAAGGAATCGTTCGTTCACTTTCCTTGTGTTTCTGTGTGAATTGAACAATGACCCGAGCCAAGATCAAAATATAGGAAATTTTCATGAATTCGGAAGGTTGGAAAAGTGTCACTCCTCCAATTGACACCCAGTTTTTAGCCCCTGTTGCTGCGACTAAACTAGGGTTATAGAAAACCAAGGGTAAGACCATTAGGACTAGACCTAGGGCGTAGAGATAGGGAGTCGCCTGCCATAAAAATTTTGTATTAAAAAACATGACTACAAAGCTGATGATAATTCCCAAGACGATCCATGCTAGTTGCTGACCGAGAATAGGCCAAATATTATGTGGATAGTCATGACTGACAGCAATGTAAATAGCCACAACTCCAATCACCAGCAAACAAAATACTGGTAAAATCAAACTATAATCGACTCGAGAGTCGAGAGAACGTTTCATAAAGGTCTCCTTCATTCTTTCAGATGTTTATTTTATTTTTTTGTGTAAAAATTCTTGAACTTTTGAAAATACTTGCTCTTTGCCAACTTCTCTCACTCGACTAGTCTGTGACAAAGCCTTGCTAATCTGCTTTCCATATCGCTTGCTTGTCATTCGGCTATCCAAGATAAGGACAGATGAGCGCTGTCCAAGACGACGCATGGTTCTACCAATCGCTTGTTTAAGGCGAATAATAGCCATCGGCAGTTGGTAGTCGTAGAAAGGATTTTTCCCTTCAAGGCGAAGTTCCTGATTCATTTTTTTCGTAAAGGGATCTTCTGGATTTTGGAAGGGCAAGCGTGTTACCACTTCAATCACTCGAGGGTGAGTCGCAAAATCAACTCCCTCCCAAAAACTTCCTGTCCCTAGTAAGAGTTGAGAGTCTCCTCTTTCAAATCGTTTCTTGAGTTGAGCCGAATCTCCGTTTTTATATTGGGCTAGATGAGAAAGAGATAGAGAGTCTGATACCTGCAACAAAAGGTCTTTTGAAGTAAATAAAACGAGCATGGGTTCCTCAAGATAGGACAAATCTTCCAGCACTTCTACGAGAGCTTGAGCATAGTCTTCTTGAGAGGTTTCTGTCACCAATGGAAAATCCTTGACGAGCAAAATTTCTTGATTTTCTTGAAAATTCTCATCCAATTTGTCAAAAGCTGCATGAGGAAATCCCATTAGTTCTGGTAGAGATACTCTGCTACTAATTTCCAAGGTCGCAGAGACAGCTAATAGCTGACAAGTCTCAGGAAAAATCTGTGAAAAGAGCAGACGTTGATTGCGACTGGAAGAAATGACAATCTTCTTGCTAGACAAGTCTGAGGCTGATAGCCAAAATTCTCCATCAGTGCAGAAAAATCGCTGATAATCTTGGAAACTTTGAACTTCTAACTCTGAGAAATCCTGTTGGAGCTGTGCCATTGTTGTCGCAGGGCATATTCTTCGTTTGCCAGATAGGAACTGGTCCATCAAGTGACAAAGCTCAAAGCGAATACTCTCCATCAAGCGTCTCTGAAGCGTCCCTTTTTCTCGAACTAAGGCTTGATATAGCTGGTCTACTATGTCGTTTAAAACGAAACTCTTCTGCGAAAGATTTTCCAAAGTTAATAAGATCTTCTGGGCTTCATCTAAGATCAAGAGACGGCCCTCTAGTAGACTGGGATCGTCCTCAAGTCGGGTAACGAGATAAGCATGATTGGTCACAAGGAGCTGGCAAGAGCGAGCTTTTTTCTGCCCCCGTCTCCAAAAATCCTCCAACCAAAAGAGAGAAGCTTTGGGAAGATTACCATCATGCACCAAGTTTGGCAAAAATTGCTGGTAACGGTAAAGCTGGCCAATCTCATCTAAATCTCCAGTTTCTGTTTCGGTCAACCAAACTAGAAGTTGCATCTTGAAACGTGTGTACAAGCGATTGGACTCTTCTTCCTCTAGTGCATGATGAAAGGCATCTAGTTTTAAGTAATTTTGTGGTCCTTTCAGACTATGAATCGAAAGGTGAAAGACCTCTTCCAGCCTACGAGCTTCTTCTTGCATCACTTGATTTTGTAGAACTTTAGTAGGAACACTGAGAAGGATTCCTTTTTCGTTTTCTAGTGATAAAGCGGGTAACAAATAGCCGTAGGTTTTCCCAATTCCAGTCTGAGCTTGCACAAAAGCAATTTTCTCATTCTGTAGAAAATCTTGAACTTTTTGAGAAAAGCTAGCTTGTGGAGCTCTATCTTCCAAATCCAACAAGGCAATATTGGTTTGGAAATCTTTAGATAGTTTACGTGGAGAAAGGGCTGGTTTTTCTTTTCTTAAAAATAAACCTTGCACTTCTACCAGGTCATGTTCAACTAGGATGGACTGCTTCTGATAAACTTCTTCAATAACTAGATAAGACTCATATAATAAACCATCTGACAAACTTAACAAGCGCTCCAATAAGCCTTTTGGCAGTCCAAACATTTTTTGTCGCATACAAAGAAAGAGCTCTGCTGTTGCTTGGGCATCTGATAAGGCAGTATGGGCTTTTTCTAGTGAAATTCCCAACTCTTGACAGAGAATCCCCAGATTGTATTTTTCAAGTTGAGGATAAAATACCTGGGCCAACTCCACTGTATCGATACGGGGAGTGCGCAATTCATAGCCCTCAAAAAAGAGAAATTCTGCCAACAAATTGGCATCAAACTGGACATTGTGCGCAACAAAAACACCGTCCTTGACCAAGTCAAAAATTTTTCCAGCCACCTGAGAAAACTCCGGTGCCTCTGCCAGTCGCTGATCGGTCAAACCCGTTAATTCTTTGATATGAGAATCCAAGGGTTCGTGGGGATTGACATCCGTTGCAAATTGGTCAACAATCTCGCCATTTTCAATGACCACGATTCCCACTTGGATAATTTTTGCCTTTCTTCCGGTACTGGTCGCCTCTAAATCCACGACAACATATCGATCATTTCTAAAATTCATCATTAAAAATTATATCAAAATTTACACAATTTGACATCCATGAACTTTATTGGAAGGGTCAAGTTTCTTGCAAGTTTTTCTAAAAAATGATTGAATAGAAATGTAGAAAAGGAGGGACATCATGAATCCATTAGATTTGTTTAATCAAGTAAAGGAGCTAATCGAGAAAAAAGATTTGGCTGCAGCAAAAACCTTTGTCGAAGAAAATAAGGACCAACTCGGTGAGTATCTTAACCAAGCACAAGCTTTAGTTTCAGGCTCAGAAGGAATCGGTAATCTTGTTGATAAGGTCAAAGGCCTCTTCTAATCCTTAAAAGGCACCTGAAAACCTCAGGTGTCTTTTTGTATCCTCTTCATGAAGACTGGGATATGCTGACTAATCGTGGTTGGCAAGACTACAAAGTTGTCCTCAGCTAGAGTTTGGGCAATGGCTGAATGTAGATAGGTAGCTACCGTCACTCTTTCATAGAGACTTGCTTGGGGAAATTGGCCTGCAAAGCCAGTGATCATCCCCGCCAAAGTATCACCCATTCCTCCAGTTGCCTGATAGGGACCGCCAACACTCAGCTGATAACAATCAGCTTGACCAGCTTGCCAGATTCGAGTCGCTGGTCCTTTTTGGACTAAAATCGTCCCTGAAGGAAAACTCATCAAAGCCTCTCCTGTTTTCTTGCTTCCTTGGGAATCCAAATCTAAGCCTGACAAGACTTGCCATTCCCTTTGGTGAGGAGTTAAAACTAGATGGGCTTTGGGAAATTTCATTTCAGCCTTCGCTAAAATAGATAGGGCGCCACCATCCAGTATGAGAGTCTGGTCTTGATTTGAATGATGAAAGACTGTTTGAAGAAGCTCTTCTCCACGCTTATCATCCACTAGCCCGGGTCCGACCAAGACAACACTTGCTTTCTGTAACTGTTGCTCAAGTAATTGCTTATCATCAAGGTCAAAAGCCATAGCCTCCGGAAGATGGGTATGAAGAGCTGGAATATTTTCTTTATCCGTTGCTACTGTCACCAAGCCTGCGCCACTTTTAACAGCCCCTAAGGCAGCCATAATAATCGCTCCCCCATAGGGATAAGTCCCCCCGATCAAGAGAAGACGGCCATAGTCTCCCTTATGACTAGAACGAGGACGCTCGATGATCACTTTTTTCAGTAGAGCTTGATCAATCTCTTTCATACACTACTCCTTCAACTTAACCTTACTATGTAACACTTGATTAACCTTAGTATTCCAATCCTGTAACCCTTCTCCCTTATAGTCTAGGTAAATCACTCTATCTTGTAATTGACTAGAAATCAAACCTTCAAAACAAGCCTTATCTTTTGACGGGATGATACACAAATGAAGAAAGGTATCCAAATCTAAACTATCTCTTACCTTCGCAACATGATAGCCATCAAAGATATAACCTGGTGCTTGAATTAATTCTTCATACAGAAAATGAAAACTAACGCCAGGAATGAACTTTTCTTGCAATTCCTCCTCAGACGGTGCCCGTCCTAACAAACGCTCCATAGCGAGTCGGTAACCCGAAGTCGTATTAGACCATCCAAACATGATATAGTCAAAATAGTCTGCTGGATCAGAAGCTGCATTACGACTATCTGTAACTAGCTCAGCCCCACTTTTACCAAATACTTCTACCGCCGACATGATTTTTCCAGTCTGAAAAATAGCCTGAGCCACCTCAACTGTACAAGTATGACTACAATAATTGGAAGTAACCAACTTCCTCTGGATATCATAGGTAGAAGCTACAAGGCGATGACTTGGTCTGTAGGGAGGAAAATAGCTATGCTCTTGCAAGTAATCATGAATTCGTATATTTAATTCATGATTCTCACATTCCACAATGGTCTGACGATGATGGTCCTGTTCGTAAGCAATAAACTTTGCTAGCTTCTCCAATTCCCATTCTTTAATCTGAGGATAGTTTTCAAGAGCAAATTGATACATCCCATCCCACTGGAGACTAAAATCTGCATTACAAATCTTTACAATCATGGTCCTTCTCCTCACATTCTCTTACTTTCATTATACACCTCACTACCCAATTAATAAAGAGAGTGGGACAGAAATCGGTAATTCGTTAGAATTCGATTTCGTCGTCCCACCTCCGCACAGTTGAGTAGGGCTGTAAAAGCTTATGAAATCAGCGTAGTAGAGCCCACTTCAATCACTGCGTCTTGAACTACACTCCAAAGACAATTGAGAGGCTAGGACTTTTGTCCCAGCCTCTTCATTTATAATGATTAGCTGTTTTATAGCTGAGAGTTATCAGTATTACTTTTCTTTACGTCTAACAGTTAGTAGAGCTACTGATAAAACAAGACTGAGACTTGCTAGGAAGACAGCTGTATCAGATCGACTTTCACCTGTTTCAGGAAGTCTTGTTGAACTTGATTGACCTGAAGTATTTTCAAGAACATTTCCATTAACTGCTGGTCCATGAGCTGATTCTACTGGTTCTTGATTTTGTTTTTTATAGACAATCGCATAAAGTCCTAGATCTTTGGTGACAAATTCAACTGTGTTACCTACTAGCGTCACCTTTTGAACCTGCAAACCTTGATCTAAGCTCATGTGATAAACCTCTTGAACCTGACCCTTGACTGGCAATCTCACTAGAACTGCACCCTTTGGATCAACCATTTGGTTATCTTTATCTAGCAATTTCACTTGATAAGCATCGTATTGCTTACCAGCTAATTCTTGGCGTAGAACCTTGTGAACTTGAAGCTTGAGATTAGCATCCAAGTCTTGAGATAGCCCTGCTACCAGAACTCCAGTTTCCTTATCAGACAAGATTCGAACCTCTGCAGCTGATTTTTCAACACTTGGTGCTGGTTCATCGCCTACTGTAGCTACTGTTCCTGTGTATTCTGGCAACTCATTCTTAGCTGCTTCTACTGCATTGACACCACCATCAAATTCTGGGATTTCTACTACTGGAGCTGGTTCGTCGCCTACTGTGCCGATTGCATCTGTGTATTCTGGCAATTCATTCTTAGACGCTTCTACTGCATTGACACCACCCTTGAATTCTGGGACTTCTACCACTGGTGCTGGATCGTCACCTGCTGTACCGATTGCAGCTGTGTATTCTGGCAACTCTTGCTTAGCTGCTTCTACTGCATTGACACCGCCCTTGAATTCTGGAACTTCTACTACTAGAGCTGGCTCATCACCTGCTGTGCCAACTGCCTCTGTGTATTCTGGCAACTCATGCTTAGCGGCTTCTACTGCATTGACACCACCTTCAAATTCTGGGACTTCTACTACCGGAGCTGGTTCGTCTCCTACTGTGCCGATTGCATCTGTGTATTCTGGCAACTCATTCTTAGCTGCTTCTACTGCATTGACACTACCTTCAAATTCTGGCACTTCTACCACTGGTGCTGGCTCGTCGCCTTTACTTATTGTCGGTGCTGGATCGTTTTCCACTTCTTGATAGAAGGTAGTCATTTCGTAGAACTCTGGTTCTCCACCTTCCCAAGAAACTTTTACCTCAAGAATCCGTGGATTTTTTCCTGAAAGGGCAAAGGTTTGGAAACTTGATCTTACTTCACCCAAATTTTTCCATACTGATTCACCAGCATCATTCAAGGTACGAACTTGGACATTTACTTTTGCACCTTCTGGCAAGTCAGCAATCAAGCGAACATGATTGACCTTGGTTTCTTCAGATAAATGATAAACAAGCTCTCCTTTATCTTCAGTAGCTGCATAGCTAGTCAATACATTACCGTCAGTCATATTTTTCTTCAGGTTATCCGCTTCTTCGCTACCAGTTCCTGTCACTGTAGGATTATTTTCAGGATTGATAAATTCACCATCATTAATCACGATTTCGCTAAATCCTACAAAACGAGCATTATAATCCGCTGTAAAGAGAACACGCATAAACTTAGCAGTTACAGGTTGATCCAGAATACCTTCGATATAACGGTTGCCTGGGTTTGCAGAATCATGTGTCCAGCCGTCGGTCAAGGAATTATCACGAATTTCATTTTCCAAACCATCTCCGACTGTTACAACATCCGTCCAATTCTTACCATCTTCACTGACTTGAATCTTTCCATCACGCAAATAATTACGCTGAGCATCCTGAATATAGGCACGAATCTTCTTGATGTTACGAGTTGTGCCTAGTTTCATGACAATTTCCCCGTTTTTACGTTGATAATCAGAAAATTCTACAAAATTATTAAAGTCCCCATCAAACAGTTGACCTAAATTGTGTACGCGACGAACATCATTAGCACCATAATATTGGTGGATGCCCATAGTGGTTGATAAGAGTTCAGTTGGATCCACTTCTTTTGTCTTAACGACTAATTTTCCAGTAGGAAGCGCTTTGTCCTTATCTGTCTTGTTCACGATGCGTACATAGCGCACTAAGGCGTGTTCTGGAAGTTGGTCAGTGTTCAGCCATTCTACTTCATTTGCTGAATATTCCAGCGTCAAACCTGTTTCACCTGCACCTTCAAGTGCAATTGAACTAGCTTCATGGAGGCGGTCCAATTTCAAGCCAAGATAGCCATTTGCTGGAAGATGATTCCCTTGAGGTAAGGTCATTTCATAACGACCATGACTGTCCACTACTGGCGTTTCTTTCAAGCTGTCGACATTGGTGACGGTCAAATCAGTATTTGGTGTATCGACGTCAACTCTAAAGTCCGCAATTCTCCACCATTTGCTGAGAAGCTGTGTATTACGAACACGAACGTATTGGGCTGTGAAGTTTTGGCTAATATCTGAAATTCGATCCCCAGCTAAGGTCTGAAGTGTCTTCCAGTTTGTACCGTCTGTAGAATATTCGATGACACCAGCTGCTAGTTTGTCACCTTCCCCTTGAACTAGATGAACATGTTTCACTTTCTTAGCTCCACCCAAGTCCATTTGAACCCAAGCATTTTCTGGAGTCACATTCGTTTGATTAGCATGAGCCATCATGGATTCGGTGTTATCTTTGCCATCTTGCATTTGAAGTACACTGGTTCCATACTTGTAAACTAAGTTTGGACTTAGGGTAATGGTTCCTTTTACCTTCTTGCTTCCAAGTTCGAGCGGTCTATTGACAGCAATCTCACGCATGGCAAGCCAAGCATTATCTTTTTTAGCAGTGGCACGCATACGAACTGCTTGTGCCGTAATATCAAGATTAGTAAATTCAAGCGTACGTTCTCTACCTGTGTAGGCTGGACTTGTGAGTGCTACCCAGTCGCCCTGTTCGTTTTGATACTCGACAAGGGCATTTCCGAAGGTATAATTATCGGCTGTCTTTGTTCCTGTAGCAAAACCTAGCGTATGAACCTTAATGGCTTTATTGAAACGAAGACCTACATAATCATCTCGTTCAATAACGGTTGTCGTCTTGACAATCGCATGAGTATCCAAGTCGCCATCTGTTACTTCTGCAAGACCTCCTTCAATCCCCGCACGGTTGGTAATAAAGGTGGTCACAAGTTTATCAGGATGCAGCATAGTCTGGATATGCGTAGCCAAGTATTCCTTTAAGTTATTGATAAATGGACGAATATGTTGCACTCCAAACTCTGCCCGTTCATAATGGTCTACATAGAAGAAGGAATAACTAATGGACTGATCGTAATACTTAACCCCAGCATAATAATGCTCCCAAACCTTAGCATCATTCTTTTCAGCCAGACCTTCTGTCGCTGTCAGCAAAGCTTCTAAAGCATCCATCTGATCCACTGTATTGTCTAACCAGTAGTGGATTTGGTCAATAAGCTTCTTGTCCCCTTTTTCTTTCAGAAGGAGGGCGTCAGCCTTCAAGTTTGCAAAGATATCCTTTAATTCTTTTCTCTCTGCATCTACATTTTGACCAGTCTTCAATTTGTTATAAAAGTCTGTCAATTTAGGTGCAAGCTCAACAGATTCTTCCAATTTTGTGACATGTGGAGGGCGGTTTTGGTTGCGCATATGCTTACCAAGTTCACGAAAGGCTTTTGATACATCACTTTCCTCAAAATTTCCATTGACCACATAGTTAAAGGCCATATCATTGATTCTTTCAGCTTCTTCCGCACTTCTCCATTGTTTCCAACCATACTGAGCCACATCAAAGAGGGCTACCTTTGAAGCTTCGGATTGTTGCATCGGATTTAGCATGATGCCCTGCGCCAAGGACAAATCAACATTGGGATGTAAGAATTTTTCACCACCACCCAGAATCAAGTGTTGCTTGGTATTATCATTACAAGGCCAGTTGATCCAGAAATGAATCGGACGATACTTCTTGCCACCTTCTGTCAAATTCTTCTTCAAATTTGTTAGGAAGGTTTGGTCAACTGCACCCCAAACTTTTCCTCCTGTTAGAGTTAAATGGACCGTTTCTGGAAGGCGTTCGTTGAGCGTACGAAGTTCATCTTCTGTCCCTTGTCCCATATACCAGGCTGGAACGAAAATCATATCTTTACGAAGGCCACTGTATTTTGTTTCTTGTTCAGTTAGCCAATTTGTCAGGTCAGTCATTAACCGAACATAACTATTGTAGCCACCAACAGGCCAGGCCGCATCATCAGCTAGAACCCCAAATTCACGCACACCTGCATCCAGCAATTGGGTGAATTTCGCTTTAATGACATCTAAATCTTGTTTATATAATTCATCCGTGTCAAAACGCATCTTGTTATGCATAAATGGATGGATGGTCCATACATAGCGAGTCTTTGTTTCATTCCCCACACGAGCTAGATCACGAATCTTTGCCATTTTTTCTTCTGGATAGAGTTCACGCCATTTAGCATTGTGATAGGGATCGTCTTTTGGCGCAAAAAAGTACTGAGTTAGCTTTAAGTCGCCACCATAGCGCATCAACTCCTCACGGTTTTCCTTAGTCCAAGGATTTCCATAATAGCCTTCGATAAAGCCACGATTCTTCACTTCTGCATAGTCTTCTACTGTCACATCGCGAAGAACTGGGACAGGACTCTCCTTCAGCATCTGTTTCAAGGTTGTTAGTCCAAAGAAGACAGCATCCGTATCCTTTCCAACGATCGAAATTTTATTGTCCTTCACGCGCAAGACATAGGCATCAATTTTATCGTATAGACCAGACGAAATATCTTGGACATCTTTTTCTGCCAGAGGAGCTTTCCCACGCACTCCAAGGAAAATGTTGGTCGCCCCTTCTGTAGCTTTTGTACTGGTAGTGTAAGACACATTACTAGCTTGGAGAACTTCTTTGGCACGGTTACGTGTATAAATATCTAAGCCATCGCTAAAGACAAGATTTACCTTTCCTTCTAGAGCAGTGACGCCATCGCCATAAGTAACCTTTTGAGGTCTTGGAAATACCGTATATTCTTTTTTAGCTACTTGAGATTTTGCAGCATCAATTTCTGCTTTACTTGCAGGTTTATCCGTCGTGAATGTATCAGCTTTTTCCACCGTTCCATTTACTTCAGCTGGTTTCGTAGGTTCTGTTACTGCATTGGTTTCAGTAGGAGCTACTTCAGTAGAAGCATTTTCTACGGTTGTTACTCCCTTCTCTACTGTAGAATTTTTAGTTTCTACTGGCTTTGAAGAAGTTTCTTCGAGAACTTGGGACTTAGCCACTTTAGTCTCTGAAACAAAGTCTGCCTCTGCACTTTTAATAGCGCCTGCCAATTCTGGTGATAACTTATCTTCTGGTGGAAGCTGTGTAAGACTTGTTTCTGCTTCTAGTGCGGGCTCTGTCTCTGCAGCTTGTACCATGCTAGCTCCAAAGATACTCGCGCCAACCATAACTGAAGCTGCTCCTATTGCAAATTTTCGAATGCTATAATGACAACGTTTCTCAAAAAATTGATGATCCATCTTTCTACTATTCCTTTCCTCCAACCACTCATCTAAGCGGTTTCATCCCTATTTTAAAAAACGGAGAGAACCTAGAGGTCCTCTCCATATGGTTGTAGCATTTTTCCATCCTATCCACTGGGATAGTCCAAGTATTTCTACAATCAATCAGCAATGTAGAGTTCCAAACTCTATTTTTCTTTACGTTTAACTGTTAGTAATGCCACTGATAAAACAAGACTGAGACTTGCTAGGAAGGCAGCTGGATCAGATCGACTTTCACCTGTTTCTGGAAGTCTTGCTGAATTTGCTTTTCCTGGATTATTTCCAGAAACCTCTCCCTGAGCTGCTAGCCCATGAGCTGATTCTACTGGTTCTTGATTTTGTTCTTTATAGACAATCGCATAAAGTCCTAGATCTTTGGTGACAAATTCAACTGTGTCACCTACAAGCGTCACCTTTTGAACCTGCAAACCTTGATCTAAGCTCATGTGATAAACCTCTTGAACCTGACCATTGACTGGCAATCTCACTAGAACTGCACCCTTTGGATCAACCATTTGGTTATCTTTATCTAGCAATTTCACTTGATAAGCATCGTATTGCTTACCAGCTAATTCTTGGCGTAGAACCTTTTGAACTTGAAGCTTGAGATTAGCATCCAACTCTTGAGTTAGCCCTGCTACCAGAACTCCAGTTTCCTTATCAGATAAGATTTGAACCTCTGCAGTTGGTTTTTCCACACTTGGGGCTGGATCATTTCCCACTGTAGCCAATGTTCCTGTGTATTCTGGCAGCTCGTTCTTGGCTGCTTCCACAGCATTAACGCCACCTGTAAATTCTGGGGCTTCGTTCTTAGCAGCTTCTACTGCATTGACACCACCTTCAAATTCTGGCACTTCTACTACAGGAGCTGGATCGTCGCCTACTGTGCCGATTGCTTCTGTGTACTCTGGCAACTCATTTTTAGCGGCTTCTACTGCATTGACACCACCTTCAAATTCTGGCACTTCTACTACAGGAGCTGGATCGTCACCTACTGTGCCGATTGCATCTGTATATTCTGGTAATTCATTCTTAGCGGCTTCTACTGCATTGACGCCGCCCTCAAATTCTGGGACTTCTACTACTGGAGCTGGTTCGTCACCTACCGTGCCGATTGCCTCTGTGTATTCTGGAAATTCATTCTTAGCGGCTTCTACTGCATTGACACCACCTTCAAATTCTGGGACTTCTACTACTGGTGCTGGCTCTTCACCTGCTGTCCCGATTGAGTCTGTGTATTCTGGCAACTCATGCTTAGCGGCTTCTACTGCATTGACACCACCCTTGAATTCTGGGACTTCTACTACTGGTGCTGGCTCGTCGCCTACTGTGCCGATTGCCTCTGTGTATTCTGGCAATTCATTCTTAGCGGCTTCTACTGCATTGACACCACCTTCAAATTCTGGGACTTCTACTACCGGAGCTGGCTCTTCACCTGCTGTCCCGATTGCATCTGTGTATTCTGGCAATTCATGCTTAGCTGCTTCTACTGCGTTAACACCGCCCTTGAATTCTGGGACTTCTACCACTGGAGTTGGCTCTTCACCTGCTGTCCCGATTGCATTTGTGTATTCTGGCAACTCATGCTTGGCAGCTTCAGCAGCATTGACGCCACCATCAAATTCTGGAATTTCTACGACTGGAGCTGGCTCGTCACCTTTGCTAGTAGTAATGGCTGGTTTGACCTTAACTTCAACAACTCGATCTTGCGCCTCAGTCGTATCTGTATGAACAGTGGTACGGTTAGATCCTAGAACCTCAACATAATCAACTCTTTCACCCTTCTTACCTTCTGAGATTACACGACGTTCATCTTGAGCTAAGTCATTGTTTTCACGAATAATTTCCTTAAATGGAATTTCGCTCTTGACAACTTCTAGACTTGGTCGTTCGAGAACAGGACTTTGGTCGCCTTCTTCAGGAACTATACGGTGACTAGGTTTGAAGTGAATACGATATTCCTTGACAAGACTACCATCCTTAGCAAGAAGACGGACAAGAGTAGGAAGGTTATCCTGACTAGACTCAACAACCGTTGTCACACCGTGACCACTTGCTTGAGCAGTCACCTGTGGTTTAGTGCCATTTAAGCTCACTGTATAATCTGAAACCTCAGGATCAAAGTTTTCTAATGCTTTTCCAGCAACCGAAATAGTCACTGAAGGAGTTTCCACATCGTTTGCTTTAGCAGGAGAGTAAGCACTAAACTCGACCATTGCTAGACCATTAGTTGCAGATTTACGAGTCATGCGTGCTCGAATAGCTGTTGTCTGAATTGGATCAAAGGTAAATTCGATTGGTTTACCAGCCACGATTTCTCCAGATGCTTTATAAGGAATTTCTTGCCAGTTTTCTGCCTTATTAAATGGATGATCCGCATTTTCTTCATAACGAGAAATGGTACTTGGTTCTGTATAGGCAGGCCCGACATATCTTTCTAATACCATTGTCGCTGGTGCGTCTGTTCCACTGTCTTTAAAGAACTGAATAGCTACTTTTCCAACAGACTGAGGTGTAATCTGACCATTCTTCTTAAAGAGAATTCCCACAGATGTTTCTTGGTCTTTCGGAGTTCGAGACCAGTTAGTCCAACGTCCATCCTCGTTAAAGTGACCATCGTTGATATAGAAAATTTTATCCCGAGAAGCTGCTTGTGTATCATTTGTAGTAGATGCAAAGGCTTTAGAATCTGTCGCATTATTGCTTGCATTTTCTGAGATAACTTGATTACCTTTTGTAACAACTGTTACTTGCATCTTGGTTGTTAAGTCTGTTCCTAGAACATGACCAAGTACTTCAAAGTTACCTTCTTGGGAAGTCGCATGTTCTGGAATTGCATCCCATTGGACAGCAAGGTTAGCTTTAACCCAGCCATCTTGTGATGGATAGTAGACTGTTACTTCGGCAGGCAATTGAAGTTGATCGCCAACATTCAAGGTCTGGGCACTATTTTCCGCAGCTACTGGTTGTGTTGACTCTTTTTCGTCATCACGGAAGATACGATATTCTTTAAGAACAGTTCCATCCTCAGCTTTCAAAATAAGACGTGTCGCACCTTTTTCACTTGTTGCAGGAACAACCGTTACCAAACCGTTGTTGCTGGCTGTGGCAGTGATTTCCTTGCTTGCTTGAGGAATATAATAATCTGTCTTAGATGGATTGAAATGTTCGAGCTTCTTGCCATCTACTTGGATAGAAATTTCTGAGCTGGTAGCACTTGGAACCTTACTTCCTAAAATAGTAATTTCTGTTAAACCAACACCAGCCTTTCCATCTGCCTTCTTCATACGCATACGAACGGCATAAGTTTCAACCTTATCAAATGTAAAGTGGTTTGTTTGACCTGCAGATAATTGTCCAGGAGCGTGAAGATTTTCTACAGCCTTCCAGTTGGCAGCATTGTTAAATGGATGTTTGGCATCTCCTTGAGCATGATTGACATCATTTGGAAGATCTGGAACTTCTTGACCGACATAGTATTCGATGACATATTCTTTTGGAAGTCCGATAGCTCCGTCTGTGTAGAAATCAACGGAAAGATTATTGACAAAGCGTTTTGTCAAATCACCAGAATTACCAAACAAGATGGATGCCCAATCATTATCTGTACCTGTTTGCCATGTAGTCCATCGATTCTTGACATCTGTAGGCGTTCTTGACACAGTCAAGTCGTTCAAAGTATTCGCCGAATCATCCCCACCAGTATTGGATACAATAGCAGCTGGCAATTGAGAACCTGTCCACTGTTTCGAGATATTATTTCCAGCAACAACTTGACTAGAAACACGGACATGGGCCTTAGTAGTCAGATGGCTACCAACCAATTGACCCTTGATTTCATAGATACCTTCAGTCTGACTAAAGTTCTCAGGAACCTTGTCCCAAAGGACATCTTTATAGACAATTGTTCCATTAGAATGGTAGGCACGTACGTTAGCTGGCAATTGAACAGTTTCACCCTTAGGTAGTGTTAAACTGATTTCTTCTGCAACCTGCAAACCTTCAACAGTTACATTTGCTAAAGCTTCAATATCTGTACCTTCGACATGACCTTTAAGGGTAAAGCTATGATAGTAACCAAGTTCTTTGGCATCTATCTTGTCCCAAGTTACAGCTACCTTACGAGGCAAGCCCTTATCAAATTCTGCTCCGATTTGATCAGGCAAATTCGGTTGCTGATTGATATCTGTAGAGATAGAAACAGGATGAAGTTTGACAATTTTCTTGTCTACTGTATTTTCTTTTATCACAAGTTCAGTTGCTACAGACTGAGTCTTATCAGTTTGATTGTCAATACGAGGAGTGAGGGTTACACTACCTTTCTTGTAAAGAAGCAAGTTCTTACCATTCACCTCAAGATGAGCACCGTCAGCTGACTTAGCTTCCAAATGGATATCTGACGCTGAAAATTCAGTCTGTGAACCATCCTCATAATGCCCAATGACATGATAAGGGAGAACTTGATCTTCAGTTGCATTTTCTTTTCCTTCAACACTTACTTCCAAGCGTGTCAAGGCAGGAGCTTCCTTCACAAACTGAATCAAATAAGTTTGAACTAAATCGCCCTTCTGGTCACTCAAAAATACAGAAGCCTGATAATCATTAGCTAATGAAGCTTGTTGAACAGTTACTTGGTAGCCAGTAGTTTGTGCTCCAACACTTGGGATTTTAGCAGTATAAGGAAGGGATACTCGGTAGTAGATCTTTCCAGGCTCAAAGTTTTCAAGAGACTTGTCACCAACCGTGAGACCTGTAACAGTACTTTCTGTTTCCTTATCACTCGCGATAAAGGTTGCCGTAACCTCGTAGTCATTGCCTTCCAATTTACCAGTTGCTTCAGTACGTCCACCTTCTTTTTTCAAGGCATCAGGATTTTTCAAGGTCCAAGAAACGACATCCGCATCAACCAAGTTACCATCTGATAAAACAGCCGTAACAGTCTTGTCCAAATTTTCAACAGCTGTACCAACTGGGACAGTTGCTACTTTTGGCAACCACTTATCAAGCGCAACTACCTTGACAAGGGCTTCAGCCTTGGCTTCGAGTCCTTCCACACTACCAAGGACTTTTTTCTCACCAGCACTTGAAAGGAGATCTTCTGGGATGTCCCAAGTCACAGCTTTTTCTTCGACACTACCATCGCTATAAATAGCTGTCACAGTCTCTGGCAATTTAGGATTTTCGCTGACATCAGTTCTTGCCTTCACAGGGGCAAAAGCGATAAAATGGCGATTTTCTTTCTTGCCTGAAACGGTTGTGACTGTTGCATGATCTGAAGCCAAGCCTGCAGAATCCGCATAAAGGGTAAATTTCCCTTCTTTTTCAGTGGATTTAACAATGACAACACCTTTACCATTGAAGGCTTTTCTTTGCCATGTGCCATCTTTCTGAGCTTTATAGCGTTCACGGCTAGCTTGTTCTCCATTATCCACACCAACAATTTGTCCTTGGCCATGAAGATTGAAATGAACAAGATTATTGGCAGTTGGAACGACATTGCCATCTTCATCAACGATTTCATAATGAATGTATGACAAATCTTTTCCGTCTGCAGTGATGACATGCTCTTCCTTAGTGAGTCGAACTCTAGCTGGCTCCCCTGCTGTTGTCACACTATCACGCGCAATCTCTTTGCCATTTTCATCACGAGCAATAGCAGTTAAGGTACCTGGTTTATAGTCAACCAACCACTCAAGATACAATTCACTTGGTTTAGCTCCCTCGTGATAAGGGCGCCCATCTTCAGTTGTTTTCTTAACAAATTCTTTCTTACCAAGGGACTCGTTGTTCAAGAACAATTCTACGCTAGCAGCATTTGAGAAGGTCCGAACTGGAACCTTACCATTGACCAGCATATTACGTTCCTTGAGCGTTTCTTCAGTCCAATTCCAGTGAGGCATGATGCGAACAGTTGGTTTTTCTTTGGCACTATACCATTCACTACGGTAAAGGTAGAAATCATTCTTAGGCAATCCTGCCGTATCAATGATACCAAAGTAAGAGCTTTTCACTGGTGTATTATCTTGATTATGCCATGGTGTAGGTTCACCGATATAGTCAAAACCAGTCCAGATAAACTGACCTGCATAGCCAGCACGATCACGGTCAAAGGTCCAAGATTCAGTAGCTGTTCTACCCCAGGCTACACGATCATTACCATAGTCTGATTGTTCATAGTGACGATTTGGACGATTGTCGTGCCAGAGTAAATGAGCAGGATCAAAATAAGAATCTCGAGTTCGAGTTGCTGAAGAAGTTTCAGAACCGTAGATTAACCAGTCTGGATGGGCTTTACGAACAGCATCGTAAAAACGCTCTCCATAGTTCATACCTACAGCATCCATGATTGCTGCTAATTCTAAGAACAAGCCTGTAGAAGCACGACTGAATTTATTTTCACCCATAGTCACATAGCGCTCTGTATCAATTGCTTTGATAACAGCTTTCAAACGCTTGGCTGTTTCTAGTGAACGAGCTCCACCATCAGCCTCATCAACTTCATTACCGAGTGACCACATAACGATAGATGGATTATTTTTATCACGTTCGACCATGGTTCTCAGGTCAAAATCAGACCACTTTTCACCCTTCTTAGCTTCTGGGTGAGTTGCATCTTGGTCAAAGAAACGTCCATAGTCATACGTTTTCTTACCACGATACCAAGTATCAAAGGCTTCTTCTTGGACCAAAAGTCCTAGATTTGCTGCAGCATCTAACAACTGTGGACTTGCTGGATTGTGGGTTGTACGGATAGAGTTAACTCCCATATCTTTTAGGAGTTTTAATTTTCGGTAGGTTGCCTTATAGTTTTCTTCTGCCCCCAAGGCTCCATTATCATGGTGAATACTAACTCCATGGAATTTCATTCTCTCACCGTTCAGTGAGAAGCCTTCTTTAGCTGTCCAGTTGAAATAACGATAACCAAAAGTATCTTCTGTCACATCAACTAGCTGCCCTTCATTATAAACCTTGGTTTTTAGAACATAGAGCTGAGGATGGTAGCTTTTTGTTGTCCAGAGAGTTGGTTTATTAACCAAAATCGTTTGCTTAAAGTCAGCTGTCTCATTTCCTGATAGATTCTTAGTTACAGAACGAACCAAATCTGAGACAGCCTTACCTTCCTTAGTAAAAATCTGTTGCTCCACAAATACCTTGGCTAAAGTCTTAGCAGTATTTTTGATCTTGCTTTGAATTTGTGTTTCAACATTGCCATCTTTTTGTTCAGCTAATTTTGGAGTTGTGATATGATTTCCATTTTCAGCCACCTGTACCTTGTCACGATAGCTCAGAGTCACATCACGATAGATCCCACTTCCTGAGTACCATCGACTACTTGGCTGCTTATTAGTAACTTGGACCGCAATGGTATTTTCACTACCATCTTTATTTAAAAATTCAGTGATGTCATATGAAAAATGATTATAACCACTTGGATAATGACCGACAAATTTGCCATTTACATAAACCTTAGAGTCCATGTAAACTCCATCAAAATTAATACGAACATCCTTGTCCTTGGCAGCTTCGTCTACAGTAAAGGTCTTACGATACCAGGCAGTCCCACCATTTAATTGACCACCCTCATTTCGAGCAGGAGACTTGTGATCAAAATCAAAATAGATACTCCAGTCATGAGGAAGGTTCAACTTAGACCAGTCATGAACATCCACATCTTTCTTAGAAAAATCACCCTGAGCGTTTAATTTAAAATACCAGTCTTTGTTGAAATTTTGTTTTCTTTCCTGTAAAAGTTGGTCTTCTTTTTCCTTCTCTTTTGTGGCTTGAGGCAATTCACTTGCCGAAGCTTTTTCTTCCTTGCTTTTATCGTCCGTTACAGGTTTATTCTGATTAGGTGTATCAGAATGTTCTTCTCGAACTGCTAGCTTGTCAGAACTTGCTTCTGAATCTGTAGACTCTTTCCCATCCACTTCAGTAGCAGGTTTTTCAGTTTTTTCAACTTTGTCTTTTTTAGGGCTAACTACTTCTACTTCCTTTTCTTCCTTAGGACTTGTAGCCTCAGTCATCTTTTCTTCAGTTACTGGTTTTGCTGCTTCAACCGCATCATTTCCTTCTTTTTCAGTAGTGGAATCTTGTGCACCATTTTGCTCAGCTTTTGCAATGGCCGCAGCAAGATCATCTGGAAGCTTATCTAAAGGTTGAACTTGATGAATTGTTTCCTCACTGGGAGTTGCTGTTTCGGTTTCAGCAGCTTGCGCCACCTGAAGACCAAATATACTAGCTCCAATCATAACCGAAGCCGCACCAATGGCAAATTTACGAATACTATAATGACACCGTCTTTCAAAAAATCTCTTATCCATTATTGTTCCTTTCCAATGTTCTAGTAAGCGATTACATTTTGCTCCAAAAAATAAACCTCCCTCTAGACGCTTACTTATTTTATCCATATAAATATTGATGCTTTTAATATATCAAAATAGTAGAGTTTTTTCAATAATTTGTAGAAGTTTTACTGTAATTTTATTAAAATAAGTGCAAGAAAAAAACAAGTTCATTTTTTAGAACTTGTTTTTTCACTATCTAGAATAAATGCTTGTTCTATCTATCCAAACTACGCAATGCAGCCTGATAAGTTTGCTCCATTAGCATAGTAATGGTCATAGGCCCAACTCCACCAGGTACAGGCGTGATATGACTAGCGATTGGCGCAACAGCCTCATAGTCAACATCTCCACAGAGCTTGCCATTTTCATCTCGGTTCATCCCCACATCAATAACAACAGCCCCAGGTTTGACAAAGTCAGCAGTCACAAATTTAGCACGACCGATTGCTACCACAAGAATATCAGCTTTAGAAGCTACCTTAGCAAGGTTATGAGTTCGTGAGTGGGTCAAGGTTACAGTTGCATTCTTAGCCAACAGTAACTGGGCCATGGGTTTCCCAACAATATTGGAACGACCAATAACGACAGCATTTTTACTTTCTAAGTCAATCCCATACTCATGAAACATTTCCATAATACCAGCAGGAGTTGAAGGAATCATAACTGGGTGACCAGACCAAAGGCGTCCCATGTTGAGCGGATGAAAACCATCCACATCCTTTTCTGGATCAATGGCTAGTAGAACAGCCTCTTCATCGATGTGTTTTGGTAATGGTAATTGCACCAAAATCCCATGCCAAGCTGGATCTTGATTGTATTTGGCAATCAAATCCAACAATTCCTCTTGGGTAATTGTTTCAGGAACTCGCACAACTTCACTCTGGAATCCTGCTGCAATAGCTGAACGTTCCTTGTTACGAACGTAAACTTGGCTGGCTGGATTTTCTCCGACTAAAATAACGACCAAACCAGGCACCAAACCTGTCTCTTCTTTCAATTTCGCAGTCTTTTCAGCCAATTGTCCCTGTAACTTGGCCGCCAAGGCCTTCCCATCAATAATCTGTGTCATGTGTTTTCTCTTTTCTAACAAATATCTTCTATTATATCAAAAATATACTTGTCCCTCTAACACTTCTTACCTAAGAGACCTTATAGTCTGAAACTATAAGAAAGAAGCTGGGACAAAAGTCCTAGCCTCTCAATTGTCTTTGGATTGTCGAGCAAGACGCAGTGGTTGAGTGGGCTCTACTACGCTGATTTCATCAGCTTTTACAGCCCTACTCAACTGTGCGGAGGTGGGACGACGAAATCGAATTCTAACGAATTACCGATTTCTGTCCCACTCTCTCTAAATTACGATATTCTTACAAAACCTTACTCAAGAACTCCTTGGTTCTTTGTTCTTGGGTTTGTTCAAAGACTTGCTCTGGAGTTCCGTCTTCGACAACAACACCGTCAGCCATAAAGATGACACGATCTGCCACCTCACGCGCAAAGCCCATCTCATGCGTCACGATGACCATGGTCATTCCTGACTTAGCAAGTTCTTGCATAACTGCTAGTACTTCCCCTACCATTTCTGGGTCTAGGGCAGAAGTCGGTTCATCAAAGAGTAGGACATCTGGTTCCATAGCAAGACCACGAGCGATAGCGATACGTTGTTGCTGTCCACCAGACAAACTTTGTGGATAAGCATCTGCCTTATCTGGTAAACCAACCTTTTCCAAAAGCTCATGGGCTCTCTTCTCAGCAACTTCCTTACTTTCGCCTTTGGTCTTGATAGGAGAAAGCGTGATATTTTCCTTCACTGTCATATTGGGGAAGAGATTGAACTGTTGGAATACCATTCCCATCTTTTCACGCATGGCAAAGAGGTCATTTTTCTTATCCGTAATATCCACTCCTTCAAAGATGACCTTGCCTTTTGTCGCTTCTTCGAGGAGATTCATGGAGCGAAGGAGGGTTGACTTCCCGCTACCTGACGGTCCGATAATCACCACAACTTCTCCCTTTTTAATCTCCAGATCAATTCCTTTTAAAACTTCATTTTTCCCAAAGTTTTTATGAAGGTTTTCAATTTTTATAAGCGTTTCAGTCATTATTTTTTCTCTCCTTGTCCCATACGATTTTCAAAAGCTTTCAAGGCTAGTGTCAAGATAGAGGTCATAATCAAGTAGTAAAAGGCCGCAAATAAGAGTGGAGTTAAAGGTAGGTAGGTGGTTGTTGACACCGTAGTAGCTCCATTCCACAATTCCATGACACCGATTGCTGACAAGAGTGAACTATCCTTGATAATGGTAATAAACTCATTCCCCAAGGCTGGCAAGATATTCTTGATAGCCTGTGGCAAGATGACATAGCGCATAGCATTTTTAGGACGAATCCCTAGAGAGTAAGCCGCCTCTAATTGCCCTTTAGGTACTGCATTGATACCAGCACGAACTGTTTCTGATACATAGGCACCACTATTCATAGAGATAATGATAATCCCTGGAATCAAACGTGAAAAATCAACTCCCAAAACACCAATCTGAATTGTCGGAGCATTGATATGCATAAGAGCAAAAGCAATCATGATCTGTACCATCATAGGTGTTCCACGGAAAATCCAAATATAAACATTGGCAAGCCAAGCTATGGGCTTTATTTTAGAACGTTGAGCAAAAGCCAAGACTACCCCTAAAATTGTCCCCAAAAAGACAACCAAAACTGAGATCAAGACTGTTACAAGAGCACCATAGTTAAAATATGGCAGATATTTAGGTAAAAAAGAAAAATTCATAAATCCACTACTTTCTAATTTCTAACTTAAAACTTGTATGAGTATAACATGTTTTGAATAAAAATGCAATCTTTTTCCTTTTATTTTCAATAAAATTTCAAAGAAAACAGAAATAGCGAGAAATCTTAGTTTTTTCTAGTCAAGTGGATACTCTTTATGGTAAAATAGTAACGATAAGAAATGGAGGAGAATCAAAATGGAATCACATTTGGTTAGAATCATCAACCGCCTAGAAGCAATGACAAAAGATGGTGGTAACTTAAAACGTAACTTTGAGCGCGAGGGAGTTGTTGTAGCTGAAGTTGCTTTTAACCATGATGAAGAAAATGGCCCAATCTTTACACTTCGTGATGTTGAAGCTCGTGAAACATATACTTTTGACAGCATCGACTTGATTGCGATGGAAATTTACGAACTTCTATACTAATAATAGATATACAGAGGTTGGGACAAAAGATCCCGACCTCACTTTTTATTAGCAATCAAACTTTGACGCGGTAGCTGATTGGACTTTTCGTTCGTCTTTTAGACTCCCAAAACTCCTAATCATCTTCGCGGGGCTGGGACTACGAAATCGAGACTTTGTCTATCGATTTCTGTCCCACCCAACGAGAATCCTTTTTGTATGACAAATAGGATTTTTTTTCTTACTATCAAGATTTTCTCACGATTAGCGCTCTTCTATTTATAGTGCTAGTATCCAATCTTTTTACTTGAATTGCCCAATAATCATGATATAATTAAATTATATACTTGTTTGACTATTTTTGACCTTTTAGATTTAGTCAAGACTAAGAAAGAAATGAGGTGGCGGTATGCTCTGTCAAAACTGTAAAATCAATGACTCAACGATTCATCTTTATACCAATCTCAATGGACAACAAAAGCAAATCGATCTTTGCCAAAATTGCTACAAAATTATCAAAACAGATCCTAACAATAGCTTATTCAAGGGCATTACAGATTTAAACAACCGTGATTTTGATCCCTTTGGAGACTTCTTTAACGATCTCAACAACTTTAGACCTTCTTCTAATAACAACAATATCCCCCCAACCCAGTCAGGGGGTGGATACGGTGGAAATGGTGGCTATGGTTCCCAAAATCGTGGTCCTGCCCAAACCCCACCACCAATCCAGGAAAAAGGACTCTTGGATGAATATGGTATCAATGTCACTGAGATTGCCCGTCGTGGAAATATTGACCCTGTAATTGGCCGTGACGAAGAGATCATTCGCGTCATTGAAATCCTCAACCGCAGAACAAAAAACAACCCTGTTCTCATCGGTGAGCCTGGTGTTGGTAAGACAGCCGTTGTCGAAGGTTTAGCTCAGAAAATTGTTGACGGTGATGTTCCGCATAAGCTTCAAGGTAAAGAAGTCATCCGCTTAGATGTCGTTAGCCTTGTTCAAGGAACAGGTATCCGAGGTCAGTTTGAAGAACGCATGCAAAAACTCATGGAAGAAATTCGTGATCGCGAGGATGTTATCCTCTTTATCGACGAAATTCATGAGATTGTCGGTGCTGGTTCAGCAGGAGAAGGGAATATGGATGCAGGAAATATCCTAAAACCAGCTCTTGCTCGTGGCGAACTCCAGTTAGTAGGTGCTACTACCCTCAATGAATACCGCATCATCGAAAAAGACGCCGCCCTTGAGCGCCGTATGCAACCTGTTAAAGTTGATGAACCAACTGTGGAAGAGACTCTTATTATCCTCAAAGGTATCCAAAAGAAATACGAAGATTACCACCACGTTCATTATACAGATGGGGCTATCGAAGCTGCTGCTACTCTTTCTAACCGCTACATCCAAGATCGTTTCTTGCCAGATAAGGCTATTGACCTCCTAGATGAGGCTGGTTCTAAAATGAACTTAACTTTGAATTTTGTAGATCCTAAGGTCATCGACCAACGCTTAATCGAAGCAGAAAATCTCAAGGCCCAAGCAACCCGCGATGAAGATTTTGAAAAAGCAGCCTACTTCCGTGACCAGATTGCCAAATATAAGGAAATGCAAAAGACCAAGGTAACGGATCAGGATACCCCAATCATCAGCGAAAAGACAATCGAACACATCATCGAGCAAAAGACTAATATTCCAGTTGGTGATTTGAAAGAAAAAGAACAGTCTCAACTGATCAATCTAGCAGATGACCTTAAGGCTCATGTTATTGGACAAGACGATGCTGTAGATAAGATTGCTAAGGCTATCCGTCGTAACCGTGTTGGTTTAGGTACTCCAAACCGTCCAATTGGTAGCTTCCTCTTTGTTGGTCCTACCGGTGTCGGTAAGACAGAACTTTCTAAACAACTGGCCATCGAACTCTTTGGTTCTGCTGATAGCATGATTCGCTTTGATATGAGCGAATACATGGAAAAACACAGCGTTGCTAAACTCGTTGGTGCCCCTCCGGGATACGTAGGCTATGATGAAGCTGGACAATTGACTGAAAAAGTTCGTCGTAACCCCTACTCACTGATCCTCCTAGACGAGGTTGAAAAAGCCCATCCAGATGTTATGCATATGTTCCTCCAAGTCTTGGATGATGGTCGTTTAACGGATGGTCAAGGACGTACAGTTAGCTTCAAGGACGCCATCATTATCATGACCTCAAATGCAGGTACAGGTAAGGCAGAAGCTAGTGTTGGATTTGGTGCTGCTAGAGAAGGCCGTACTAACTCTGTCCTTGGGGAATTAGGCAACTTCTTTAGTCCAGAATTCATGAACCGTTTTGATGGCATTATCGAATTCAAGGCTCTCAGCAAGGAAAATCTCCTTCAAATCGTTGACCTCATGTTAGATGATGTCAATAAACGACTCTCAAGTAATAACATCCATTTAGATGTGACAGATAAGGTTAAGGAGAAACTTGTAGACCTTGGTTATGATCCAAAAATGGGAGCTCGCCCACTCCGTCGTACAATTCAAGACTATATCGAAGATGCGATTACAGACTACTACCTTGAAAATCCAAGCGAGAAAAACCTCAAAGCCGTCATGACTAGCAATGGTAAAATCATGATTAAATCAAAAAATAAATTGGAAACAGTTGACTCAAATGACTAATTCCACATACTAAAAGAATGTTCTTACTTGACAGTAAGAGCATTCTTTAATATGATAGAAAGAAAGCGCAATCACAAAGGAGACATTTATGACAAATCCTACATTTGGAGAGAAAATCGAGGGCGTAACCTACAAGACTCGCTATGGTGTTTATGCAGTCATTCCTGATTCAAAACACGAAAAGATTATCCTCGTTCAAGCTCCAAATGGTGCTTGGTTCTTGCCAGGTGGCGAAATCGAAGAAGGTGAAGACCACTTTGAAGCTCTCAAACGAGAATTGATTGAAGAATTAGGCTTTACGGCTGAAATCGGTAGCTATTATGGTCAGGCTGACGAGTATTTTTATTCTAGCCATCGTGATACTCACTACTACAATCCAGCCTATCTCTACGAAGCAACTTCTTTCCAAGAAGTTCAAAAACCCTTGGAAGACTTCAATCATCTAGCCTGGTTCCCAATTGATGAAGCTATTGCTAACCTCAAACGTGGAAGTCATAAATGGGCTATCGAAGCTTGGAAAAAACAACATCAAATTTAAGTTAACTTTTCCAATTTTTCCAAAAAATGCTATAATAGACATAGAAACTCAGGAGGAAACCCTATGAAGCTCATCAACACTACTAATTCACACTCGCAACTTGTTAAAAGTCAGTTAGAAAGCACCGATGCAACACTTGTAGAGGTTTATTCTGCGGGTAATACAGATGTTATTTTTACCCAGGCACCGCTTCATTACGAAATCCTCATTTCAAATAAACATCGTGCTATCCGCGAAAAAGAGATGGAGAAAATCCAAGAATTTTTCTTAAATCGTAAGATTGACAAGCAAAATATCGATGAAGCTAATATCAAGACCCTCTACTCTGAAAAACTGATTGAAATTTCAATCCCTACAAAATAAAAACCAGTTCAACAACTGGTTTTTATATGCAAAAAGATTGGTAGTTTTACCAATCTTTTTTGTATTACTTAACTGCTTCTTTCAAAGCATCAACCTTGTCCAAGCGTTCCCATGGAAGATCGATATCTGTACGTCCCATGTGTCCATAAGCCGCTGTTTGACGGTAGATTGGACGTTTGAGATCAAGCATTTGAATGATTCCTGCAGGACGAAGGTCAAAGATTTGACGGGCTGCTTTTTCAAGTTTACTTTCAGCTACTGTACCAGTGCCAAAGGTATCGATACGAACAGATACAGGTTGAGCTACACCGATTGCGTAAGCCAATTGCACTTCTGCTTTCTTAGCAAGACCTGCAGCAACAATGTTTTTAGCAATGTAGCGAGCTGCATAAGAAGCTGAACGGTCAACCTTAGTCGCATCCTTACCAGAGAAGGCACCACCACCGTGACGTGAGTAACCACCATAAGTATCTACGATGATCTTACGACCAGTCAAACCTGAGTCTCCTTGAGGTCCTCCGATAACGAAACGACCAGTTGGATTGATGAAGAATTTAGTCTCATCGTCAAGATAAGAAGCTGGAATCACTTCCTTGATAACCTTGTTAATCACATCTTCATGGATCTGTTCATTGCTGACTTCTGGATCGTGTTGAGTTGAAATAACGACTGTATCCACACGCACTGGCTGGTCATTTTCATCGTACTCAACAGTAACTTGAGATTTAGCATCTGGACGAAGATAGCTAATTTCACCAGACTTACGAAGCTCTGCTAAACGACGAACCAACTTGTGGCTGAGTGAGATTGGCAATGGCATGAGTTCTTCAGTTTCATTAACCGCAAAACCAAACATAAGACCTTGGTCTCCAGCTCCAATCAAGTCAAGTGGATCTTTATCGGCATTTCCACGAACTTCCAAGGCTTCATTAACACCTTGAGCGATATCTGGAGATTGCTCTACCAATGATGGATGAACTCCTACTGTTTCAGCTGAGAATCCATACTCAGTATTGGTATAACCGATCTCTGCAATGGTATCACGAACTACACGGTTAATATCTACATAAGCAGTAGTTGAAATTTCACCAAAGACATGCACTGAACCAGTATAAACAGCTGTTTCAGCAGCAACGTGGGCTTCTGGATCCTGCTCTAAAATAGCATCCAAGATAGCATCTGAAATTTGGTCTGCAATCTTATCTGGGTGCCCCTCAGATACAGATTCAGACGTGAAAAGTTTACGTTCTGACATAAAAATGTCCCCCCTTAAAAAATATTCGTTATAGAGTTACAAAGAACTGGTAGGAAGAGTATTTGCAATCAATCCTACCACCTTATCGGGACCATATAACCTAACTATTATAACACGATTTCTAGAAAAATGCCTAGATTATTGCTTTTTTTCTCTCATTTCCCAACCAGTCTTTTTTACATGAATACAAGATCAAAAAATCTCCTAAAGCAAGAGTAAAAATCCTACTTCAAGAGAAAACTAAAAGACTAATTATTTTCTAGATAAAACTCAAACCGTTCTCCGACGTATTGGCTCTTTACATACTCGAAAGCCGTTCCGTCATCAAAGTAAGACACCTGAGTCAGTCCTAATATAGCATGCCCTTTTTCGACCTCTAAGTAATAAGCAATTTTTTCCTTGGCTAGGCGGGCATAAATGGTCTGGTGAGATTTACCAATCCGATAACCATGTTTCTGCAAGGTTTGAAAGAAATGCTTGGTTACTTCTTCTTTCTTAAAATTTTTGATAAATTTCTCAGGAATAGAAGCTACTTCATAGACAACAGGAAGCTTATCCGCATAACGAACACGTTCCATCCGAATGATATTGTCAGTTGGTAGTATACCTAGTTTAGCCACTTCTTGCTCATTAGGGATAGTTCGACGATAGGAAATCAGATGACTCGATGGTGTTTTACCCTGAGCTTTTACAATCTCAGTAAAACTGGTCGTCCCACGCATTTTTTCTTGAACACGAGTACTTGAAACAAAGGTGCCACTCCCTACACGACGCTCTAAAACCCCTTCTTCAACTAAAAGGGAGATGGCTTGACGCAGGGTCATACGACTAACCTCAAATTCCTCGGCTAAGTCTCGCTCACTTGGGAGTCTCTCTCCTATTTTCCAATTTCCCTCATCAATATCTTTCTTGATTTGATCGTGAATTTTCATATAAGCTGGTAACATGCGTGCTCACTTCTTTTCTTTATTTTTTCCATTGTACCGTATCTTATGGGGAAAAGTCAAACCGCACTTGTTTGGTTGGTAATTCTAACCCTTTTATGATAGAATATTCAAGAAGATATTTCTTTTAAGAAAGGGAAAAGATGAGCAACATTTCAACTGATTTGCAAGATGTCGAAAAGATCATCGTACTGGACTATGGTAGCCAGTACAACCAACTTATCTCACGTCGTATCCGTGAGATTGGTGTCTTTTCAGAACTAAAAAGTCACAAGATTTCGGCTGACGAAGTCCGTGCTATCAATCCTGTCGGGATTGTACTTTCAGGTGGTCCAAACTCTGTTTACGAAGAAGGATCATTTGATATTGACCCAGAAATTTTTGAACTCGGTATTCCAATTTTAGGAATTTGTTACGGTATGCAGCTATTAACCCACAAGCTTGGTGGTAAAGTTGTTCCTGCAGGTGATGCTGGAAACCGTGAATATGGTCAATCAACATTGACTCACACAGAATCAGCTCTTTTTGCGGGTACTCCAGATGAGCAACTAGTCTTGATGAGCCATGGTGACGCGGTTACTGAAATTCCTGCTGATTTCGTTCGTACTGGAACATCAGCGGACTGCCCATACGCGTCCATCGAAAATCCAGATAAAAAAATCTATGGTATCCAATTCCACCCAGAGGTTCGTCACTCAGTTCACGGTTATGATATTTTGCGTAACTTTGCTTTAAATATCTGTGGTGCCAAAGGTGACTGGACTATGGATAACTTCATTGAGATGCAAATCAAACAAATCCGTGAGAAAGTTGGAGACAAACGTGTTCTCCTCGGACTTTCTGGTGGTGTTGACTCTTCTGTTGTTGGGGTTCTTCTCCAAAAAGCAATCGGCGATCAATTAATCTGTATCTTTGTAGACCACGGTCTTCTCCGTAAAGGGGAAGCTGACCAAGTTATGGATATGCTTGGTGGTAAGTTTGGGTTGAACATCGTTAAGGCAGATGCTGCCAAACGTTTCCTTGATAAATTGGCTGGTGTATCTGATCCTGAAACTAAACGTAAGATTATCGGTAACGAGTTTGTTTATGTCTTTGATGATGAGGCAAGCAAACTAACAGACGTGAAATTCCTTGCACAAGGAACACTCTATACAGACGTTATCGAGTCTGGTACGGATACTGCTCAAACCATCAAGTCTCACCATAACGTGGGTGGTCTCCCAGAGGATATGCAGTTTGAACTGATCGAACCACTTAACACTCTTTACAAGGATGAAGTTCGTGCACTCGGTACTGAGCTTGGTATGCCAGACCACATCGTATGGCGCCAACCATTCCCAGGTCCAGGGCTTGCTATCCGTGTCATGGGTGAAATCACTGAAGAAAAGCTTGAAACAGTTCGCGAATCAGACGCTATCCTGCGTGAAGAAATCGCTAAAGCTGGCCTTGACCGCGATATCTGGCAATACTTCACTGTTAACACTGGCGTTCGTTCAGTAGGTGTTATGGGAGATGGCCGTACTTACGACTACACCATCGCTATCCGTGCTATCACTTCTATCGATGGAATGACAGCTGACTTCGCTAAGATCCCTTGGGAAGTTCTCCAGAAAATCTCAGTTCGTATCGTAAACGAAGTTGACCACGTTAACCGCATCGTCTACGATATCACAAGTAAACCACCTGCAACCGTTGAGTGGGAATGATTTATAAACATGATTTGAAGTGAAATGGTTGATTTAACAGCATTTTCAGTTATTATAAAAGGTTAAAAATAAATCAGTATCGATTAGTTCCCCACCAAAAACCCCACCAGAATTTTTCTGGTGAGGGTTTTTTATAGTAAAATTTTATTTTTATATTAAAAGAGATTATTAGCAATTCTTTCTGCAAAATACATCATAACACCAACAATTAATGCCGTCAAAACAGGAATCTTGAATTTAAATGCAGAAATCATTAACTCAACACAACCCAAATTCCGTTTCGGTCAAATCGATGAGAAAGAATTGTCAGATAAAATCAAGACCGCGCACCGTAATACAGTGAGAATGATATTAAAAATCATAGCTTATCAACACCAATCCGATTTATTACCTGAAAAGTGGGAGATTGAACATATCCTTCCTTAAAAATGGCAATCAGGTTATTTCCCAACGAATTCAGATTCTGATGTCAAAGAATTGGTTGAACATATTGGAAATAAAATTCCCTTTGAAAAGAGGCTCAATATTATCGCAAGCAACGGATACTTTGCTAAGGCTACAGGAAATCCAAAGTTGGTATATTACTCGAAATAACAGCAATTGGGGACTTGATGAAATTAGAGAACGTGATATTCGTATTTCTGATGAATTAGTTGAAATACTGAAGGACTGAAGCTTAAACCAACCTGAAACCAATATTGCAGAATCGTTAACATTTATCCCGGAAGATCGATCTCCAGCCTATCTTGAATTTTTAAAAATTTTCAAAATGGAAGATTCAAATGAAACAAGAGAAAAATTTTTGAGTATATAAAAAATCAACAAAGCACTTTGGCCGGTAACACATATTATGTTACAATCAACTAAAGTACTTTTTGTATATATTTATCAGCAATTATTAATATGTTTATCTATTTGTATCTACTTCCACATTAAAAAAGTTTTTACAAAATTTTACTTATACACATAGAAACTCTGCTACAGCAGATTTTGCAAGAATTCTTAAAAATGTAATAATATATTTAAAACAACTAATTTAAATATTAAAAACACCTTCCTCAATAATTAGTTTCAAAAAACCTACACTTGTATATGCTGCATAACTTTGATAAACATCATTTTTTTCTGCATTTGCAAAATCACAGACGCTCTTAACGGCAAGAAAGTTTTCTGGCTTAGGTGTTGAAGTATTCATACATGAAAAATACATTCCATATATTTCCATTTCAAGTCCTAACAATTTCCTAGTCATACTTTTGGGTTTTTCCAAAACTGCTGAATCTCCTACAACAGCTGAACCTGATGCAACTGGACCAATCTTCATTTTTAAATCATGATTAGGAGCTTTCCCTTGAAAACTCTGTTTAATACCAAATAATTTCATTGGCATGTCGGTGATTTTCCTTATCTTCGAGTGAAGCTCTGGTTTAACGGCAATCGCACTATAATCTGGACGGAATCCTTCTTCTACTATTTTTCCACTTTCATAGTTCCATGACTCACTAGCCACCATTATATCACCAAGACCAATCTCCCCTTCGACCCCTGCAGCAATTCCAGTCATACAAACATTTCGAGGTCGAAATGTTTGTATGATCTTTTCTGTAAACTGAGCCATCGCAACCATTCCCATTTTATCATCTGTTGCTAACAAAAGTTTTTGTCCATTGCTTAGTTTTGCTTCATAGTAAATAGAGCTATCTCCCACAACATTTATCGGGTTATAGTCTACGAAAACTTGCTTTACGGCATCAAATTCTGGACTATTCAATGCCGTAATAATTGCATAATCGTAGAGATAACCGCTTTTATAATAATAGCTAGGAGTAGACTGTTCAATTGTTTTTATTTTTGCCAATAAATTTTCACGCCACTCCTGAGTCGAAAAATCAAATTTTATTATCTCAGTAAATGAAGAAGAGAATATCGGATTTCCTTGATCAAGTGCTTCAACGTCTGCTGTTAAACCAACAATATATTTAGGCCTTACAATCTTTGTACTTCTTTGGAGTTCCTCCAACAAGTCAACTGAATTTTTTAACTCTGGATTATCTAAACCAAATCTTTTAGGTATAACTAAATCTAAAATCAATAAATCAAATTCATCTTTTTTTATGAAACTTATCGTGTCATAAATTCCAGTTGCAACCTGAATTTCCCATTTTTTTTGATCAAAAACTTCTTTTATTTCAGAAATTTTGTTTTCATTGTCATCAACTATCAGTACTTTCATTAAGTTCTCCTACTAACTTTGTTAAGTTCTCAAACCAGCTTTTTGAGGACGAGCTATAATATATAATCTCAATAAAATTTTTATGATATTTTTCCTTTAAAATAGTTCTCATTTTAGAAATAGTGATTTGTTCTTCCCCAAAACTTTCATATTGAGTTATAATGATTGTTTTTAGATTAATCTCGCGTTGTAGCATTTCTTCTAAAATTTCCCTTCCAGCAAAATTCCTTATTTTTCCACCACCACTATTGGTGTCGATATCGAAAGTTGGCAGGGTCATATCAAGAAGTAGCAAATCAAAACTAGAATTTCTCAGAGATTTGACACCCTGTTGAAATGATCTTTTTTCTGAAAATGTTAAATTGGAATACTGGCTATTTAAACGTTCTATAATTTGAGAACTTTTATTTTTATCATCCTCGATTATTAGTATCTTCACTATACTCCCCCATGTTAATACTAACTTCAAATTCTTCAGAGGTTACTTCAAATTTAAAAGTTAGCTTTTTCTGCAAATTAAATTTTATTATTTTGTACAATTTTGAATACCCTGATCCGCCCTCTTTCGTTAGCATTGGAATATCGACACTACTATCAATAACTTGCAATTCCTTTTCTAACTTCTCAACTGATTCTTTTATAGTTGCCTCTTTATTACTTAAGTAGTTATTTCTAAATTTAATAACCGAACAATCGTCTTCATCAGTTATCGAAGCATTAATAATCAAATCCTCACTTTTAATACCACTATGCTTCATAGAATTATTAAATAAGATAAGGAGAATATCGATGTAAAAAGGTAGTTCTTTGCTTGATATACTATAGTCCTCACTTAAATTTAAATTAAACGTAACTTTTTCAAAATCCGAATTTATTTTAGAAATAATATTTTCCGAAACAGAAATCAAATCTTCGCTTCTGACAATAGTATCTTCAGAAATTTGTGAGCGTTCAAACCAGCCCGCCACTTCCTCTAAAGCAATTTGAATTTCTGTCTTACAAGAAGCTATATTATTTTTAATACTACGAACTTCTATACCGTTTGTAACCAAATTAGATTCTAATGTTGTCAGTTTATCAATAAATTTATTTGTAATATCATTTTTTATTAAATCCTGTAACTTAGATACCTTGTTATCAATTTTTTTCCAAATATATTCTACAATTATATCGTAGATTTGCTTTTGATTGCTTAGCACCTTAACTTTGTCATAAACTTCTTTTTCCAGATCGCTGAAACTTTCGTTTAAGTTAAAAATACCGGAGTCAATCCCTCTACTTTTATATTTAATTTGCAAGAGTTCTTGCTTAATAGAAGATATTTCATCATCTATCGATTTTGAAAATTCATCTAAAATATCAGATATCTTTCCATACTCGACTCCAACTATGTCTTTTATGTGTTCATTTTGAGCATAAACTTCTGAAGAATCCGATATTTTCTCGGTTATCAAGTAATAGTTATTAAACGGCTTCCTTATCTGCCCCTGTAGAGTCCCATGCCTAATTCTTGTGCTAAGATATGAGTCTAATCCATCGTCATCAAATAAAAATTTATTAACTATTCTCTCAAACAAACCTTCAAGTGCTCTCATTTTAGGGGTATATTCTTCTAAATTTAGTAAAAAATATTGATTCCCATCACTTAAATTTATTGTTTGCTTTGGAATATATTCAATTTCTCTAGAATCCGCACTATCGAAAAAATCATTGAAAAATTTTTCAAAATCATTCTTATTTTTTTCATATATTTTTTCGCTATCAACAGTTAACTTACTTTGGTTAACCGATTGAACCAGTTTCTTCAATAGCACCTCTTGAGATAACTCACTAATTTCTTTTGTATATTTATTATCAAAGTCTTCTTCATTTTCCTCGTTCAATTTGCTGAGAATACTTAGACGTTCGCTAACTACTTGTTCCTCAGATTCAAATAACAATGCCATATCAGATAAAAAATCACGTGTACAAATACGCTCTAATATAAACCTGACCCTATCTTTATTACTAGTTGTAATTTTAATATTAGAAGGATAGTCAATTGAATTACCTTCTAAGTAATCTTCAAAAACGTATTTCAGTCTATCTGAGCCACACAGCTTTGCAAATATTGGTACCTCAAGTTTTGACAAATCTAGATTACGATTTTCTGCATCAAAAAAATCTTTCATCTCGTCTAACGGGTACATAAAAATAGCATTTGGGGTTCGGAAATATGTATCTGCAAATTCTAATACTACATTTCCCAAATCTCTTTTTCCAAAATAATATTTATAGAGGAAATACCTCACCTCTTCTTGATACCAGTTAGGTAGTTTCTGTCTTTCGATTACTTCAATAAGAATTTTAAAGTCAGTAATATTAATTTCTGACTGCCTCAACAAACTTAAAACCACCTCAAATTCTAGTGCGGATTTTAGATTCTCGAACTTTTGATCAGTTATACTTGCAAAATCTATATTTGATAATGCACTTGTTTTAGAGAGAAACTCTACAGTTTCTGAAATATTCCCAACATATTTCAAATAAGAGAAGCCAATGTACTTATCATACAATTCTATACTTATATCATCTTGGCTTCCATTCAAAAATTGTTTTAAATACAACAGAACTTGATTGAGTAAGTCAAAATTACTATATTTCCTTGTATAAAATAATAGTTTGCTAACATATTTTTCAAAAGAAGTTTGACTAAAACTCTTTACTGATCGATAGCAATCAATAATATCTACCAAGTCAAAGATATAAGCTGAATTTAAAATACCCTCGTCATAATCTCCCTCACTAATCTGTAATGAAGTGTAGTAGGACAACATATCGAGGCTCGATTTGCTTATGTAAAACTCTTTTATTATTCTACTAATTGGATCTAGGCACTGCTTGTAGTCTCCACAATACAAGTTAATTTCTAATTCCATAAATTGAATATCAATATCTTTCATATTTTCAATAAATTCGGAATCTTCAAATAAAAAATGTTTAATTCTATAATCATCAAACTGACATAAAATATCTATAAAATTCTTCCGAATTCTTTTCTTTATATTTTCCGGAAAATTCAATAATAACTTTACTAAAATATTGAATCTATCTATTACCGAAAGCAATGTGGATGTTGATAATAACATTCCAACCATTTCTTCATTGTCAGTTGGAAAATTTTCAAATGAGGCGAAAAAAGAGAGTATGGGCTTGAATGTAGGGTGTACATTCTCAATTTGCCTTTTACTTGTTTTACTATAGAGAACTGGATCAGTCTCATCTACCATTTTATTGACTACTAAAGATAGTAAATATGAATTAAAGTTTAAATAGCTGCTTTTATTCTGAATTTGATTTTCATAATATTGTTGAAGCTCCTTTTTTGAAGGATTATTTTTGTTTTTCTGAATCAATAATTCATTCTCAATGCCCCACAACGAAAAACCAAATTTCTCCTTTATTTGAGTTAAAACGGCTTCGCCAAAATCTGTTCCTTTCTTAAAAAAAGAATCTTCAAATTCCAATTTAAGTGATGAATATTCATTCAATTGTTTTTTATAAAAGAGAAGTTCTAAAATATACCATTCCATTTCTTTCATAAAACCAACAGAGCCTACATTAAGTACCCAAAGATCTTCTACCTTTGTAATATCTTTAATAATGGTATTTTTAGAATATCGTAAAAAATACTCATTGGCAATAATTGTTGTTCTAAAAAAATCGCTTTTAAGTTCGGAGTTGCTCGATTCTTTTATTTTTAATATGTCTTTTATTGATAGTTTTTTCTGAAGGGCTTTTGCCTTAAGTTTTGTCAAATTCTGCTTATTTGTAACATGCTTTTTCATCTTTGAACTCATCCTCTATCTCCAGACATTCTATAATAAAATTCTATAATTTAATATTATTATACTACTTTTTTACTCGTTATGCTAGTTAATTTTTAATCATCTCAGGTTAAAAGCAAATATAGTTCGCTCAATTCTCAACTACAATCCTGTTAATCATCTAGTTGGTGGCTAAATAACAACAAAAATAGTAGAAAGGTCTGCTAATCGCGTTTCAATGATTCATCTCATAACCAAGAGTTCCAACAATTATCTTTTATAACTCCTCCCATATTTTGACGTAATGGGGTCCAAAGATAGTAACCTTTCTGTTTTAAATGATTTCTGAGTTCATAACTAAGATAACCTAAATATACTAATACCGTTAAGAACAATTTTCTAGTAAGTCATCAACGGCCCTAATATTATGAGCTGAGCTACGTATCACAATATAATTCAGACTATAGCCTGATAGAGTGACTTATATATACTTTAAATCCATAGAACCAAATGTGCTTAGAGAAATTACAACCAATGATGGCTAGTTCATTAAAAACATATGATATATGATTACGAACAGGTTGACAAAGTGATTAAGGAAAACTATCGATGATGACAGTGCTATTTTGAGAAATATGAGTTTTTATTCCTTTCCATATGATTTGAACTTACCAAATTTATTGTCTTGACCATAGATTATATCGACTTCTCTCAAGGAGACACACTAAAGGAAAGAGTTTATATATCCGATATAAATAATTTTGTGATTTAATACCTAGTTCATCCTGTAAAATAAGTAGTAATTAATTACTCTGTTTACAAGCAAGTGTTAATTGTTTGAAGCAGCTTATCAACAACTAAAAGAATCTATAATGATATAAATAGAGATAAGGTATTATAAAAGATATAAAATCCTTCATCATTTTGTTAAATTTGAAATATATACATTTTAAAAATAGCTCAAGATAAATCTGTACTGACCCCAAAAAGTTAGACAATTAATTTATCCAAAGGATTTAGTTCTGTATTGCACAGGACTGAGTCCTTTTAGTTTTACCTTAATTCGTTTGTTGTTGTAATAATCAATATAGTTTACAATAACTTGTTCCAATTGATTAAGTGATTTAAACGTCTTCTCGTAACCATAAAACATTTCCGCTTTCAAAATGCCAAAGAAAGATTCCATCATGCCGTTGTCTGGGCTGTTACCTTTACGTGACATAGATGGCTGAATTCCCTTGCTCTCTAAAAACCTGTGATAAAAATCGTGTTGATATTGCCATCCTTGATCACTATGGAGAATTGTATTTTCGTAATGGTTCTCTGTAAAGGCTTGTTCTAGCATAGTTTTCATTTGTACTAAGTTCGGCGAAGTAGAAAGATTGTAGGAGATAATTTCGCTGTGAAAGCCATCTAAAACTGGTGATAAATAAAGCTTTTGGCTGCTTGCTGGAATGGCAAATTCTGTCACATCTGTGTAGCACTTTTGCATTGGTTTGGTTGCTTCAAATTGACGTTGAATAAAGTTATCTGCTTTCTTGCCAACCTCTCCTTGGTATGAAGAATACTTCCGTTTACGGCGAATTCGAGCCGTTAAACCAAGTACTTTCATCAGACGCTGCACCTTCTTATGGTTCACTACGAAGCCACGATTTCGTAATTCTAGAGTCATGCGACGATAGCCGTAATTTCCTTTATGCTCAGTATAAATTGACTGAATTTCAGCTTTAATATCATAAT
>NZ_JASHFS010000011.1:0-92820 GCF_047460685.1 Streptococcus infantis
ACTCACCTGAGTACAATCCTATTGAGAAAACATGGGCCCATATCAAAAAGCATCTCAAAAAGGTATTGCCAAGTTGTAGTACTTTTTTCGAGGCTCTTTTGTCTTGTTCTTGTTTCAATTGACTATAGAAATTCAGAAAATAAAATAAATCTTGAAAATATCATTTATTCCATAAATATGATAAGATAAAGCTTGATATGAATGAAAATTGGAGATAGAGATGGCTAAAGAAGATGTGGCGATGCAAGTGTTGCAACAGGTAGTAAAACTTCCTGTAGTCAAAGTGAACCGATCAAAATTTTTAATGGACAAATTATCTAAGGAAGTGGCTTCAAAGGATATTCCTAGATTATTGGAAGAAGGGCCGACAGCTTTATTACCTCAGGAAACCTTAGATCGAGTGGCCAATGCCTGTATTAAAGATAATGTTTTACTAGCAAGTGGGACATCTGTTTTGGCTGGATTACCTGGCGGTCTTGCCATGGCGGTTACTATACCAGCAGATGTAGCCCAGTTTTACGCATTTTCACTGAAACTAGCTCAGGAGCTAGGCTATATTTACGGCTATGATGATCTTTGGGCTTCACGAAATGAATTGAGTGAAGAAGCCAAAAATACGCTCTTGCTCTATCTGGGAGTGATGTTGGGAGTAAATGGTGCGGGCGCTCTACTTCGTTCTGGTGGTGTTACAGTTGCTAAGCAAGTGATGAAAATTGTAAATAAAAAGGCTTTGACAAAGACTCTTTGGTATCCAATTTTGGAAAAAGTTCTGAAAATCTTTGGAGTGAATCTGACCAAGGGAGGATTGGCTAAGGGGATGGGAAAAGTTATTCCTATCTTAGGTGGAGTCCTATCAGGTGGTTTAACTTTTGCGACCATGAAACCCATGGGAGAAAGATTGCAAAAAGAATTGTCCAAATTGATTAACTACGATGAAGCACAATATCAAAGAGATGTTGCCACTATCCGAAAAGAAGTGGAAATCATAGAAGGAGATTGACATGGGGATCATAACAGTACTGGTCAAAACCTACGGTAATTATCTTCTTACAAGGCAAGCTTTAAAAGTTGCAGAAACCATAAAAAAAGATGAAAACATAGTCGTTAGTTTGGGAAAATTAGTTCTCGTAGATAAGCTTATGGATACAGCTACTTGGTTAATGAAGCCGGAGGATAAAGAATGAAATCTTTTTGGAGACTCTTCACTCTTCTTTTTATAACACCAATTGTTGGTTTGATAAAAATTCTCTGGTTTCTAATCTCTTTCGCCTTCCAATTACTGTTCTATAAGATTCTTTTCAAGATCATAGATTGGTTTTTCAAACTTCTCTGATGATCATGGTAAGGATAAGACTTTGAGGTTTTACTAGGAAAAGTCTATATAATTGGAAATAATGAAATTATACGAAATAAACTAGCAAGTCTTCTACTGCTAGTTTTTTAATCTTTGCCCTTGTGGTATAATAAAAAAGAAAAAACTGTTATAGAATATGATGGAGGTTATGATGGACAATATCATTGATGTATCTATTCCTGTTGCGGAAGTTGTGGACAAGCATCCAGAAGTTTTAGATATCCTAGTAGAACTCGGTTTTAAACCTCTTGCAAATCCTTTGATGCGAAATACAGTCGGACGAAAAGTATCGCTCAAACAGGGGTCTAAGCTGGAGGGGACTCCTATGGATAAGATTGTGCGTACACTTGAAGCAAATGGTTACGAAGTGATTGGAATAGACTAATGGCAGATGAACGTATTCATATCCTACGGGATATTTTATTAGAATTGCATAATGGAGCCTCTCCAGAGTCCGTTCAGGAGCGCTTTGATGCGACCTTTACTGGTGTATCAGCTATCGAGATTTCTCTCATGGAGCACGAGTTGATGAACTCTGACTCTGGCGTGACCTTTGAAGATGTCATGGAACTCTGTGATGTCCATGCCAATCTTTTTAAAAATGCTGTTAAGGGCGTAGAAGTTGAAGATACCGAGCATCCTGGTCACCCTGTACGAGTCTTTAAGGATGAAAATCTAGCCCTCCGTGCTGCCTTGATTCGTGTTCGAAGATTGTTAGACACATATGAGTCTATGGACGATGAGGAAATGCTGGCGGAGATGCGTAAGGGTTTGGTGCGTCAGATGGGGCTGGTTGGTCAATTTGATATTCACTACCAGCGCAAGGAAGAGCTCTTTTTTCCTATCATGGAACGTTATGGCCATGATTCACCTCCCAAAGTTATGTGGGGAGTGGATGATCAGATTAGGGATCTCTTTCAAACAGCTTTAGTGGCAGCTAAGTCGCTTCCAAAAGTGCCGATTTCCGCTGTAAAGGAAGCTTTTGAAGCTTTTGCGACAGAGTTTGAAAGTATGATATTTAAGGAAGAATCAATCCTTCTCATGATTCTGCTTGAATCCTTTACCCAGGATGACTGGATTCAGATTGCTGAGGAAAGTGATGCCTATGGATATGCTATTATCCGTCCGTCTGAGAAATGGGTTCCTGAATGTCAAAGTTTTGTTGAGGAGAAAAGTGTAGAAGAACCAACTCAGCCAGAAACTGTAGATGGACAAGTTCAGCAAGTGATCGATACACCAGAAGGTCAGTTTACTATCACCTTTACACCAAAGGAAAAGGAAGCAGTCCATGACCGTCATAGCCAGCAGGCTTTTGGCAATGGCTATCTCTCAGTTGAACAGGCGAATCTTATTCTTAATCATTTGCCGATGGAGATTACCTTTGTTAATAAGGATGATATCTTCCAGTATTATAATGACAATACACCAGCGGATGAAATGATTTTCAAGCGAACACCGTCTCAAGTTGGACGAAATGTCAAACTATGCCATCCACCAAAATATTTGGAGAAAGTTAAAGCGATTATGCAAGGTCTTCGTGAAGGGGTCAAGGACAAGTATGAGATGTGGTTTAAGTCTGAATCACGTGGAAAGTTTGTCTACATCACTTATGCTGCTGTACACGATGAAAATGGAGAATTTCAAGGTGTATTGGAGTATGTTCAGGATATCCAGCCTTACCGTGAGATTGATACAGATTACTATCGAGGAATAGAATAAGGAGAAACAATGAGTTACGAACAAGAATTTATGAAGGAATTTGAAGCCTGGGTTAATACCCAGATTATGATCAACGATATGGCTCTTAAGGAAAGTCAAAAGGTCTATGAAGAAGATCAAGATGAGCGCGCTAAAGATGCCATGATTCGCTATGAAAGCCGCTTAGATGCCTACCAGTTCTTACTAGGTAAATTTGAAAACTTCAAGGCAGGTAAGGGATTCCATGATTTACCAGAAGGTTTGTTTGGTGAGAGAAATTATTAATGTTTAGAAATTAGAAAGGGGAGTGGGACTCCCTTTTCATTGTTCCTTGAGCCTTTTTGTGTTACAATGTTAGCATGAAAACGAAAAATATTATTAAAACAGGTTTAGTTGTGGTAGGGCTTGGAGCTCTTGCTTTTGGTGCTAAGAAAGTCGCTGATGATCACAAACTCATGAAGAACCAGGAAGAGTTGTCAGCTATTGTGCGTGACTATTTCTCAGAAATGGGTGAGATTGGGACTCTCTATGTCCAAGTATACGAAAGTAGCCTAGAACGTCTTGTTGGTGGTGTCATTTTTGAAGATGGTCGTCACTATACCTTTGTCTACGAAGATGAAGATCTCATCTACGAGGAGGAAGTCTTATGATTTCTCCTAAGAGTATAGAAGAATTAGCAAATCTAGTAGAACAGGATGGCAAGAAGGTCTTCCTTTTTGTTACGGATTGGTGTGGTGATTGTCGCTATATCTATCCAGCTCTGCCAGAGATTGAAGAGACCAATTCAGAGTTTACCTTTATACGAGTAGACCGAGATGAGTACATGGAACTTGCAAAACTATGGGATGTATACGGGATTCCAAGTCTAATTGTCTTAGATAAGGACAAGGAGATTGGACGCTTTGTTAATCGTGACCGTAAAACCAAGGCACAAATAAACGACTTTTTAGCAGAATTAAAATAGGAGAAAAGAAAGAATGATTTTTACATATAACAAAGAACATGTCGGTGATGTCCTTATGGTCATCGTGAAAAACAGTGGCGATGCCAAACTAGATGTTGAACGTAAAGGCAATGTGGCGCGTGTTTTCCTAAAGGAAACAGGTGAAACTGTTGCTTGGAATATTTTTGAAGTTTCTAGCTTATTCGAAATTGAGGAACGTGGCCAAGTATTCTTGACAGACGACCAAGTAGCTCGTTTGAACCAAGAATTGCAAGCTCAAGATTTTACTGAAGAGATTATCAATGACAAGGAACCGAAATTTATCGTTGGTGAAATTGTCGAGATGGTGGCACATCCAGATAGTGATCACTTGAACATCTGTCAAGTTGCTGTTGGAAATGATAAGACAGTGCAAATCGTGGCAGGTGCTCCAAATGCGCGTCTTGGTTTAAAAACCATTGTAGCTCTTCCAGGAGCTATGATGCCAAAAGGCAATCTTATTTTCCCAGGGGAACTTCGTGGTGAAAAGAGTTTTGGGATGATGTGCAGTCCTCGTGAACTTGCCTTACCAAATGCTCCACAAAAACGTGGTGTTATTGAATTGTCCGAAGACCAAGTTGTTGGAACTCCATTCGATCCAGCTAAGCACTGGACTGCTTAGTCACTAAAAGTGATTTATAATCTTTGCTTGAGGGAAATAAGATGGCAAAAAATGTTGTGATAACAGGTGCAACATCAGGTATTGGTGAAGCAATTGCGCGTGCCTATCTAGAAAAAGGTGAGAATATCGTTCTCACAGGGCGTCGAACAGAAAGACTTGAAGCTCTCAAAACTGAGTTTGCAGAAGCCTTTCCAAATCAAAAAGTTTGGACTTTTCCTTTAGATGTTACGGATATGAGCATGGTTAAGACTGTCTGTTCAGATATTCTAAAAACTGTGGGTAAGATTGATATATTGGTTAATAACGCTGGACTTGCTTTAGGCTTAGCTCCCTATCAGGACTATGAAGAGTTGGATATGCTGACCATGCTGGATACCAATGTCAAGGGCTTGATGGCTGTTACTCGTTGTCTCTTGCCTTCTATGGTGACTGCAAATCAAGGCCATATCATAAATATGGGTTCAACCGCAGGTATTTACGCTTACGCTGGTGCAGCAGTCTATTCAGCAACCAAGGCTGCAGTCAAGACCTTTTCGGATGGACTACGGATTGATACCATTGCAACTGATATCAAGGTGACAACTATTCAGCCTGGTATTGTAGAGACTGACTTTTCTAAGGTCCGTTTCCATGGAGATGAGGAACGGGCTGCAACGGTCTATCAGGGGCTCGAAGCCTTGCAGGCACAAGACATCGCAGATGCTGTAGTTTATGTGACCAGTCAGCCACGTCGTGTGCAAATTACAGATATGACCATCATGGCCAATCAACAAGCAACTGGATTTATGATTCACAGAGATTAACATTATTTAAAAAAGTTACAAATTTTGTAACTTTTTTTGATTTCCTTCGAATAGATAAGTAGGAGGATGAAAAAATGTTTAATAAAATTATTCTTATTGGAAGAATCGTGGCAACACCAGAATTGCACAAAACCAACAATGACAAGTCCGTTGCACGAGCAACTATCGCAGTGAATCGTCGTTACAAAGACCAAAACGGGGAACGTGAAGCAGACTTCATCAATATTGTAGTCTGGGGCAAACTTGCTGAAACCTTGGCTAGTTATGGAAGCAAAGGTAGTCTTATTTCTGTGGATGGGGAACTTCGTACCCGTAAGTTTGAGAAGAATGGCCAGACCAACTATGTAACAGAAGTTCTCTGTACGGGTTTCCAACTCTTAGAAAGCCGTGCCCAACGTGCTATGCGTGAAAATAATGCTGGTCAAGACTTAGCAGATCTGGTTTTGGAAGAGGAGGAACTTCCATTCTAAAATGAAAAGAGTTTGAGAGTTTTCTCCAACTCTTTTTATGCTATAAATCAGACTTTTTTCTTGACTATTTTTGACCAAGTGATACAATAGAACTATGGTTTAGCACTCGTGTACAAAGAGTGCTAATAATATGATTGAATTATGGAGGAAAACAGATGTTGAAACCATTAGGAGACCGCGTGGTCTTGAAAATTGAAGAAAAAGAACAAACTGTTGGAGGCCTTGTCCTTGCAGGATCAGCCCAAGAAAAAACAAAAACAGCTACAGTAGTGGCTACAGGACAAGGTGTTCGTACCTTGAGCGGTGAGCTAGTCGCTCCAAGTGTAAAAGTTGGAGATCAAGTTTTAGTCGAAGCTCATGCAGGTATCGAGGTCAAAGATGGTGATGAAAAATATGTCATCGTTGGTGAAGCTAACATCTTAGCAATCGTTGAAGAATAAGAGGAGGAAATAAGTATGTCAAAAGAGATTAAATTTTCATCTGATGCGCGTTCAGCAATGGTCCGTGGTGTTGATATTCTAGCTGATACAGTTAAAGTAACCTTGGGTCCTAAAGGACGTAACGTCGTTCTTGAAAAATCATTTGGTTCACCATTGATTACCAATGACGGTGTAACCATCGCTAAAGAAATCGAACTAGAAGACCATTTTGAAAATATGGGTGCCAAATTGGTATCAGAAGTAGCTTCTAAAACCAATGATATCGCGGGTGACGGGACAACAACTGCAACAGTTTTGACCCAAGCTATTGTTCGTGAAGGGATCAAAAACGTTACAGCAGGAGCAAATCCAATCGGTATTCGTCGAGGGATTGAAGCAGCGGTTGCTACAGCTGTAGAAGCCTTGAAGAACAATGCCATTCCAGTATCAAGCAAGGAAGCTATTGCACAAGTCGCTGCCGTATCCTCTCGCTCTGAAAAAGTTGGTGAGTACATCTCTGAAGCCATGGAAAAAGTTGGTAAAGATGGAGTCATCACCATTGAAGAATCACGTGGTATGGAAACCGAGCTTGAAGTTGTAGAAGGAATGCAATTTGACCGTGGTTACCTCTCACAGTATATGGTGACTGATAATGAAAAAATGGTTGCAGACCTTGAAAATCCATACATTTTAATCACTGACAAGAAGATTTCAAATATCCAAGAAATATTGCCACTTCTAGAAAGTATCCTTCAAAGTAGCCGTCCGCTCTTGATTATTGCAGATGATGTTGATGGTGAAGCTCTGCCAACCCTTGTTTTGAACAAGATTCGTGGTACTTTCAACGTAGTTGCTGTTAAGGCACCAGGTTTCGGGGATCGTCGTAAAGCAATGTTGGAAGACATCGCAATTTTGACAGGTGGAACTGTTATCACAGAAGATCTTGGTCTTGAATTGAAAGATGCTACCATTGAAGCACTTGGTCAAGCAGCTAAAGTGTCTGTTGATAAAGATAGTACAGTCATTGTAGAAGGTGCAGGTAATCCTGAAGCAATTGCTAACCGTATTGCTGTCATCAAGTCACAAATTGAAACAACAACTTCAGAATTTGACCGTGAAAAACTCCAAGAACGCTTGGCTAAATTATCAGGTGGTGTAGCAGTTATTAAGGTCGGTGCTGCAACTGAAACTGAATTGAAAGAAATGAAACTCCGCATCGAAGATGCTCTCAATGCGACTCGCGCAGCTGTTGAAGAAGGAATCGTTGCAGGTGGTGGTACTGCCCTTGTTAATGTTATCTCTGCTGTTGCTTCCTTAGAGTTAGAAGGTGATGAAGCAACAGGACGCAACATTGTTCTTCGTGCCTTGGAAGAACCTGTACGTCAAATCGCTTACAATGCAGGTTATGAAGGTTCAATCGTTATTGATCGTTTGAAAAATGCAGAGCTTGGTACAGGCTTCAACGCTGCGACAGGTGAATGGGTGAACATGATTGAAGCAGGTATTATCGACCCTGTTAAGGTTAGCCGTTCAGCCCTTCAAAACGCAGCTTCAGTAGCTAGTCTTATCTTGACAACAGAAGCCGTTGTGGCCAACAAACCAGAACCTGTAGCACCAGCTCCAGCTATGGATCCATCAATGATGGGTGGTTACTAAGAAATAAAAATAACAGGTAGAAATGAGAATTTTCTACCTGTTTTTTAGACATTACTAAAAAAGCGGAAGCTCAGCTTCCTCTTTTTTTATCTGAAAATGTTATGGTTTGATAACTTCAGCTCCACCCATGTATGAACGAAGTACTTCTGGAATGGTCACAGAACCATCTTCGTTTTGATAGTTTTCAAGGATAGCAGCGACTGTACGTCCAACAGCAAGTCCAGAACCATTCAAAGTATGAAGAAGTTTAACCTTACCATCGGCTTCATCACGGTAACGGATTTGGGCACGACGAGCTTGGAAATCTTCTGTATTTGAACAGCTTGAGATTTCACGGTAGGTATTTTGCGCAGGGATCCATACTTCCAAGTCATAAGTCTTAGCAGCTGAGAAGCCCATGTCTCCTGTAGAAAGAGCAACTACGCGATATGGAAGGTTGAGTTTTTGAAGGATGTTTTCAGCGTTGGCTGTCATCTTTTCTAGTTCTTCGTATGACTCTTCAGGTTTGGCAAATTTCACCATTTCTACCTTGTGGAATTGGTGTAAACGAATCAAACCGCGAGTATCACGACCAGCTGAACCAGCTTCAGAACGGAATGATGGGCTCATAGCAGTAAAGTAGATTGGCAAGTCTTTTCCATCAAGAATTTCATCACGGTAGTAGTTGGTCAGAGGAACTTCAGCTGTAGGAATGAGGACGTAGTTCGTATCTTTCAATTCAAATGTATCTTCTTTGAATTTTGGATATTGTCCTGTACCAAACATAGAATCATGGTTAACCATATAAGGTGTGATGACTTCAGTGTAACCTTCTTTTCCATGCTCATCCAACATGAAGTTGTAGATAGCACGTTCCAAACGAGCCCCAAGTCCTTTATAGAAGAGGAAGCGCGCTCCAGTTACCTTTCCACCACGTTCCCAGTCAAGAATACCAAGATCTTCACCTAAATCCCAGTGGGCTTTTGGTTCAAAGTCGAACTCGCGAGGAGTTCCCCAACGGCGAACTTCTACGTTATCATCCTCGTCAGCACCAATAGGGACACTATCAGCTGGGATATTTGGAAGTGTAGTAGTAAATTCAGTCAATTTCGCATCGATTTCTGCCAATTCAGCATCAAGAGCTTTTACCTCGGCAGAGAGGGTTTGCATAGCTGCAATCTTATCGTCTGCATTTTCCTTGTTACGTTTAGCTTGGGCAATCTCAGCAGAAACTGTGTTACGTTCAGCCTTGAGGGTTTCAACCTTAACCAAGATGTCACGTCGTTTGGCATCGATTTCTTTCATCTCGTTCAAGATAGCAGCATCTACACCACGTGTAGCTAGTTTTTCTGCGACAGCATCAAAGTCTGTACGAATACGTTTGATATCTAACATATAAACTCCTTTATGAAAAAAGCACACCTGACAAAGCGTTGGAGTGGCAGGGCCACGGTTCCATCCAACTTCACAGGTGTGCACTTGATTCTGTATTTGATTTAAAACAACGGTAGAATTTCAATTAAATCTTCTATCTGCTCGCAGCACCCGCAGACTTTCTGAAAGAAGGAAGTAACCTACTTATCCGTTTCTATGATTATACTAAACTTTTTATTTTTTTGCAAATAGATTTTTAATTTTTCGGCCAATGATTTGGACTAAGGTAGGCAGTTTGACTACCTTGTCATTTCCCAGTTTTTCACGAGCAATCTTAAGAATTTTTCCAGAGTCTTTTGAGGCGAAGAGAAATTTTCCTTGATCTGTAAAGATTTCAAAATGCCGACTAACCTTGCGGCCTGAAACATTGGCTCCGATTTGGTTAACGCTGGACCATGGAATTTGAATATAGTCCTCGACATTTCGATCTGCGTAAAATTCTAGCGCATGATCTCCAACCAGAAATTTTCCAACCTTTCCTGTAATGGAGAGATAGGAAGTTCCAGTTGTTTGCAAGTCGACGACCTTGTTGAGGGATTGTGCCATGTTTAGTCTTCCTTATTTTCACCGAAAAATGCTTGGTAGAGAGCTTTAAGGGCGGCTTTTTCTTGGTCTTTATGGACAACAAACATGATAGAAACTTCACTAGAGCCTTGTGACATCATTTGGATGTTGATGTTGTTCTCAGATAAGGCACGAGTGGCTGTAGCAGTTACCCCGATATGACGCTTCATTTTTTCCCCAACAATCATAATGATAGAGAGGTCGTGTTCGATTTCAGCGTGGTCTACCTCTGCTTTTTGGACTAATTGACGAAGGATTTCTTCTTCCTTGATCGGCGTCAATTCTCGTGAACGTAAGATGATAGACAGGTCATCGATACCAGTTGGCATGTGTTCCCAACCAATATTAAGGTCCTCAAGGATCTGAAGAACTTTACGACCAAAACCGATTTCGCGGTTCATCAGATACTTAGACATATTAATGCTGACAAAGCCAGAATCACCAGCGATCCCAACAACTGGGAATTTGTCGCTGCTATGTTGTAGCACAATGCGAGTACCTGGGTGGTCTGGATTGTTGGTATTTTTAATGACAAGAGGAATTTTCCCACGGTAGGCTGGTAGAAGTGCTTCATCGTGTAGTACAGAGAATCCAGCATAGGCCAATTCACGCATTTCACGGTAGGTCAATTCAGGGATAGAGTGTGGCTTATGGATAATACCAGGGTGGGCTGCAAAGATTCCATCTACATCCGTAAAGTTTTCATAGAGGTCAGCCTTGACACCAGCAGCAATGATAGAACCAGTGATATCTGAACCCCCACGTGAGAAGGTACAAATTTGATCTTCTTTCGTAACACCGAAGAAACCAGGGATAACAAGAACTTCAGTTGAATTTGCCAATTCCTCGATTTTATCGTAACTTGATGGGATGATACGTGCATTTCCAGGTTCGCTCGTAACGACGATACCAGCTTCTCTAGGATGAACATAACGCGCCTCCAAGCCATTTTGGTTAAAGTAGGCTGCAATCAATTTGGCATTGTTGTTTTCCCCTGCAGCAAGGAAGGTATCGTAAAGAAACTTATTATCTTCAATTGGAAGAGTTGCAAGAGCACGGATGCTTTTTGAAATTTTGTCTAAAACGGCTGGTTTAAGACCTAATTCGCTAACCATGGCAGCATAGCGATCAATAATCCAGTTTTGGCTTTTGCTAATGTCATTTCCAGCTACATAGTCGCGGTAGTATTTAATCAAGGCATCTGTCACCTTGGTATCTTCCGAATCGCGTTTACCAGGGGCAGATACAACCACAAAACGACGTTCTGAGTCACTTTTGACAATATTTAAAACTTTTTCTAACTGACTAGCAGAGGCAAGCGAGCTTCCACCAAATTTTACAACCTTCATAAGAACTCCTAAAGTAAGTATTTTATACGATTATAGCAGAAAGAGGGGCTTTTTTCAATCTGGAAAATTTCCTATATAATTGTTTGAATGTCTCATCAGGAAAGCTTATAATAAAGGTGTAGGGGGAAAAACTCTTCTGATGAAAGGAGTTGGGAAAGATGATTAAAAGAGTGTTTTGTTTAATACTAGTCCTTACCTTCGTGATGAATCCTACAAATATAGGAGCAACTTCTCATCCTCTTCCCAGTGGTCGTTTGACCGGAGAAGAATTAGCGATGGAATATGCTCAGGAAGGTCAGATTTCAGTTGAGAGGGCTAAAATTCTCTTGTCTATCGGTTTGTCAGATAGTAAGGCAAGGACTTATCGAATTCTCTCTGAAAAGATTATCGTCAATCCTAACTATGAAGTTAGAATCAAGTTTTATTGTCGAACAGATGAAAGTGGACAATTTAGAGGAATCACGAAACTCTTAGCTACAAGTCTGGTCACCAAGGACGGGGATAAGGAAGCTCCTTTTACAGGAAATCTTTTTGCCTACCTTGAAGATCCAAATCGTGTTTTTTACATGGTTTCAGGAGAATTCTACCATAAGGGATCCAACCAAGAACAGCTCTATCAGAGAGAAGGAGGGCGAATGCTTGAAGTCATTTATGATTTCGTAGATGATACAAGTACTGGTTTTCCTGTATTTTTAGAGACCAAACTAAGATTTTAAAATCGGCTGAGACACTTTCGGTCGATTTTTCTCTTGTTTAAAAAGCTGGAAAAAGATATAATTTGAAAATAAAATAATTTAAATATCGTTGTAATTTGAAAGGAGTGGCTATGAATCATATTATCTATCAAGTTCAGGACGATCTAGCGATACTTACTCTGAATCGTCCCGAGGTAGCAAATGGTTTTCATATTCCTATGTGTCAGGAAATTTTAGAAGCCTTAGAATTAGCTGAAAAAGATAGTGCTGTTTCCTATATTCTCATCAATGCAAGAGGCAAAGTTTTTTCTGTCGGAGGGGACTTGGTAGAGATGAGACGAGCTATCGATGAGGATGATATTGCATCCTTGGCTCAGATTGCAGAATTAGTCAATGCCATTTCTTATAAAATAAAGCAAATTCCTAAGCCTGTCATCATGGAAGTAGACGGAGCAGTTGCTGGTGCAGCTGCCAATATGGCCTTGGCTGTTGACTTCTGTATTGCGTCGGACAAGGCTAAATTTATTCAAGCCTTTGTAGGCGTAGGCTTGGCTCCAGATGCGGGTGGTTTATTCTTGCTGACACGATCGCTAGGAGCGACTCGGGCAACGCAACTGGCTATGACCGGTGAAGCTTTTACAGCTGAGAAGGCTTTAGAAGCAGGAGCTGTCTATCGTCTGTGTGCTAGTGAGCAACTGGAAAAGACAAGAGAGCAACTATTGAAGAAGTTGAGAAGAGGCTCTACTAACTCTTACGCAGCCATTAAGAAATTGGTCTGGGAGAGCGAGTTTAAGCAGTGGCATGAATATGCCAAATTGGAACTGGAGCTACAGGAAACTCTATCTTATACCGAAGATTTTAAGGAAGGTGTTCGTGCACATTCTGAAAGAAGACGTCCAAAATTTTTGGGGAAATAATAAAATACTTGCGCAATTCTTTGAAGTTTGATATACTTTTTTTGTCAAATGTTTTGATAGTTAAACTTTTTGATGAGGGAGGGAAGAAAATTGGACTACCAACGGATCAATGACTATTTAACATCTATTTTTAATAACGTCCTGGTGATTGAGGAAGTGAGTTTGAGAGGTAGTCGTTTCAAGGATATCTCCATCAAGGAAATGCACACGATTGATGTGATTGGCAAGTTTCCAGATGTGACTCCAAGTCAAGTGTCCAAAGAGTTGATGGTAACTCTAGGAACCGTGACAACTAGCTTAAACAACTTGGAACGAAAAGGTTACATCGAACGCTTACGTTCAGATCAGGATCGTCGTGTAGTACATCTGCATTTGACCAAGAAAGGTCGACTCGTACATCGTCTCCATAAACGTTTCCACAAGGCCATGGTCGAAAGAATTATCGAGGGCATGAGCCCAGAGGAAATGGACGTCATGAGTAAAGGTTTGACCAATCTTTATCAATTTTTGGAGGATTTGAAATAATGGCTTTTGCAAAAATAAGCCAGGTTGCTCATTATGTACCAGAGCAGATTGTCACAAATGAGGATTTAGCTCAGGTTATGGATACGAGTGATGAATGGATTTCAAGTCGAACTGGGATTAAGGAACGTCGCATTTCTAAGACAGAATCAACAGGAGATTTGGCAACGGCAGTTGCAAAACAACTCCTAGAGAAGTCAGGGATTTCTGCTGAAGAGTTGGATTTTATCATCCTAGCTACGATGACACCTGACTCAATGATGCCTTCTACTGCAGCACGTGTACAGGCTCGTATTGGTGCTCGTAAGGCCTTTGCATTTGATCTAACTGCCGCTTGTAGTGGTTTCACCTTTGCCCTTTCAACTGCTGAGAAATTCATATCATCTGGACGATTTGGCAAGGGCTTGGTCATCGGTAGTGAAACTATGTCCAAAACCTTGGACTGGACAGATCGCTCAACAGCTGTCCTATTTGGAGATGGAGCTGGTGGCGTCTTGTTAGAAGCAAGCGATAAGCAACATTTCCTAGCGGAGAGTCTCAATAGCGATGGTTCACGTAGTGAGTGTTTGACCTATGGGCAGACAGGTTTGACTTCACCATTTTCAGTTCAAGAAAAGCCAGACGCTTTCTTGAAAATGGATGGCCGAGCAGTTTTTGACTTCGCAATTCGAGATGTTGCTAAGTCTATCAAAGAGACCATAGAGATGAGTCCTGTATCTGCAGAAGAACTAGACTATCTCCTGCTTCATCAGGCCAATAACCGTATCTTGGATAAGATGGCTAGAAAGATCGGTGTAGATCGTGATAAGCTTCCCGCAAATATGACCAAGTATGGAAATACTAGTGCGGCAAGTATTCCGATTCTACTTTCAGAGTGTGTAGAGGAAGGGCTCATTCGTTTGGATGGAAGCCAAAAAATTCTCTTGTCAGGCTTCGGCGGAGGTTTGACATGGGGCACGCTTATTGTTACAATTTAGGTAATCATGTGGTGAACACATTGTTATAAAAACTATTTATTTTAAAGGAGTCTATCATGGCAGTATTTGAAAAAGTACAAGAAATTATCGTTGAAGAACTTGGAAAAGATGCATCAGAAGTAACACTTGAATCTACTTTTGATGATTTGGATGCAGATTCATTGGACTTGTTCCAAGTAATCTCAGAAATTGAAGATGCTTTTGATATTCAAATCGAAGCAGAAGATGACTTGAAAACAGTTGGTGACTTGGTTGCCTACGTTGAAGAGCAAACAAAATAATTAAAATAAATGAAGAAGGAGTAGGGGGAACCCGCTCCCTCTTGTTCAGGTAATAGTTTGACAGTCAAAGTATAATGTGGTCGAACTATTACCTAAGCAAGACTCATGGAGGCACTATGAAAACACGTATTACAGAATTATTGAACATTAAATATCCTATCTTTCAAGGGGGAATGGCCTGGGTTGCAGATGGTGACCTTGCTGGAGCTGTTTCAAAAGCAGGTGGTCTAGGTATCATCGGTGGAGGAAATGCTCCTAAAGAAGTGGTTAAAGCTAATATCGATAAGATTAAATCTTTAACAGATAAGCCTTTTGGTGTCAACATTATGCTTCTGTCTCCATTTGTTGATGATATTGTTGACCTCGTCATTGAAGAAGGGGTTAAGGTAGTCACAACTGGTGCAGGAAACCCAAGTAAATATATGGATCGATTTCATGAAGCAGGAATCACCGTTATTCCTGTAGTTCCTAGCGTAGCTTTGGCTAAACGGATGGAAAAAATCGGTGCAGATGCTGTTATTGCAGAAGGTATGGAAGCAGGTGGACACATCGGTAAACTAACAACTATGACCTTGGTTCGTCAAGTTGCAGCTGTTGTTTCTATCCCTGTTATTGCAGCTGGAGGCATTGCAGACGGTGAGGGAGCCGCTGCTGGCTTTATGCTCGGTGCAGAAGCTGTGCAAGTAGGAACTCGTTTTGTAGTTGCTAAAGAATCAAACGCCCATCCAAACTATAAAGCTAAAATTTTAAAAGCTCGTGATATTGATACAACGATTTCGGCACAACATTTTGGACACGCAGTTCGTGCCATTAAAAACAAATTGACTCGTGAATTTGAACAAGCTGAAAAAGATGCCTTTAAACAAGAAAATCCAGATTTAGAAATCTTTGAACAAATGGGTGCTGGAGCCTTAGCAAAAGCTGTTGTCCATGGGGATGTGGATGGTGGTTCAGTGATGGCCGGCCAGATTGCAGGTCTGGTTTCGAAAGAAGAAACTGTTGAAGAAATCTTAAAAGATATTTACTACGGTGCAGCTGAAAAGATTCAAGCAGAAGCTGCTCGTTGGGCAGGAGTTACAAGAAATGACTAAAACAGCCTTTCTATTTGCAGGTCAAGGAGCCCAGTACCTTGGAATGGGACGTGAGCTATACGACCAATATGCTATCGTCAAGGAAACAATCGATCAAGCTAGCCAAGTCTTAGGTTATGACCTTCGTGACTTGATTGATAACGATGAAACGAAGCTACATCAGACTCGTTACACGCAACCAGCTATTTTAGCTACATCCGTTGCTATTTACCGACTACTAAAGGAAAAAGGTTACCAGCCTGATATGGTGGCAGGTTTGTCTCTTGGAGAATACTCTGCCCTTGTAGCTAGTGGTGCCTTGAATTTTGAAGATGCAGTGGCTCTAGTTGCTAAACGTGGGTCTTATATGGAAGAAGCAGCACCAGCAGGATCAGGGAAAATGGTAGCTGTGCTAAATACACCAGTTGATCTTATCGAAAAAGCTTGTCAAGAAGCTTCTCAACTTGGTGTTGTAACTCCAGCCAACTATAATACTCCAAGCCAGATTGTTATTGGTGGGGAGGTAGCTGCAGTAGATCGTGCAGTTGAACTTTTGCAAGAAGCGGGAGCAAAACGTTTGATTCCACTCAATGTTTCTGGGCCTTTCCATACAGCTTTATTGGAATCTGCTAGTCAAAAATTAGATCAAGCCCTGACAGAAGTTGAATTTTCTGACTTTGCTTGTCCACTTGTTGGTAATACAGAAGCGAAGGTCATGGAAAAAGAACGAATTGCAGAACTCTTAACTCGTCAAGTTAAGGAACCCGTTCGTTTTTATGAGAGTATTGCAGTCATGCAAGAAGCGGGTGTCACTCGTTTTATCGAGATTGGACCTGGTAAAGTCTTGTCAGGATTCGTCAAAAAGATTGATAAAACAGCTCAACTTGCTAATGTGGAGGATCAAGCAAGTCTACAAGCACTCTTAGAAAATTAGACCAAAATGGTAGAAGTTCTGAAAGGAGAAAAATGAAACTAGAACAGAAAAATGTCTTTATTACAGGCTCAAGTCGAGGAATTGGTCTCGCCATTGCTCATAAATTTGCCAGCTTGGGAGCTAATGTTGTCTTGAATAGTCGTGGTGAAATCTCCGAGGAGCTTCTAGCCGAATTTAAACCATACGGAGTGAAGGTTCTTGCTATTTCTGGTGACGTTTCTGACTTCTCAGATGCAAAACGTATGGTAGACCAAGCCATTGAAGAGTTGGGGTCAGTTGATATCTTAGTAAATAATGCTGGAATTACTCAAGATACTCTCATGCTGAAGATGACAGAAGAAGATTTTGAGAAGGTCTTAAAAGTCAATCTAACGGGTGCCTTCAATATGACACAAGCAGTCTTGAAACAGATGCTAAAAGCTCGTGAAGGGGCCATTATCAATATGTCCAGTGTTGTTGGTTTGATGGGAAATATCGGTCAAGCAAACTACGCTGCTTCTAAGGCTGGCCTAATTGGTTTTACCAAGTCTGTAGCACGTGAGGTTGCCAATCGCAATGTGAGAGTAAATGCTATTGCGCCAGGAATGATTGAATCGGATATGACCGCTGTCTTGACAGATAAAGTAAAGGATGCCATGTTGGCGCAAATTCCGATGAAACAGTTTGGACAAGCAGAGCAGGTGGCTGATGTGACAGCCTTTCTTGCTAGTCAAGATTATCTAACAGGACAAGTAATTGCAATTGATGGTGGACTAACCATGCAATAAGAGTTAAAATAGAGGTAGAAGAATGAAACTGAATCGAGTAGTAGTGACAGGTTATGGAGTGACATCTCCAATCGGAAACACACCAGAAGAATTTTGGAACAGCTTAAAAACTGGTAAGATTGGAATTGGTGAAATTACTAAGTTTGATCATAGTGAATTTGCAGTGCATAATGCGGCAGAAATCAAAGATTTTCCTTTTGACAAATATTTTGTAAAAAAAGATACCAATCGTTTCGATGCTTATTCTTTGTATGCGCTATATGCAGCACAAGAAGCCGTTAATCATGCAGGTCTTGATGTAGAAGCTCTGGATAAGGATCGCTTTGGTGTCATCGTTGCTTCAGGTATCGGTGGAATCAAGGAAATCGAAGATCAAGTCATTCGCCTTCATGAAAAAGGTCCAAAACGTGTGAAACCGATGACCCTTCCAAAAGCTTTACCAAATATGGCCTCAGGAAATGTTGCTATGCGCTTTGGTGCTAATGGTATTTGTAAATCTATCAATACTGCTTGTGCTTCTTCAAATGATGCAATTGGGGATGCCTTTCGTTCCATCAAGTTTGGTTACCAAGATGTTATGCTAGTTGGTGGTTCTGAGGCTTCTATCACTCCATTTGCCATTGCTGGTTTCCAAGCCTTGACAGCTCTTTCAACAACTGAAGATCCAAGTCGTGCCTCGATTCCTTTTGATAAAGACCGTAATGGTTTTGTCATGGGAGAAGGATCAGGAATGTTGGTTCTTGAAAGTTTAGAGCATGCTGAAAAACGCGGTGCAACTATCCTAGCTGAAGTTGTTGGTTACGGAAATACTTGTGATGCCTACCATATGACTTCACCACATCCAGAAGGTCAAGGAGCTATTAAGGCCATCAAATTAGCCTTGGAAGAAGCTGAGATTTCTCCAGACCAAGTAGCCTATGTCAATGCTCATGGAACCTCGACTCCTGCCAATGAAAAAGGAGAAAGTGGTGCCATTGTATCTGTTCTAGGTAAGGATGTTCCAGTTTCTTCAACCAAATCCTTCACAGGTCATTTGCTGGGAGCAGCAGGGGCTGTTGAAGCCATTGCTACTATTGAAGCTATTCGTCATAGCTATGTTCCAATGACAGCTGGAACGAAAGAATTATCAGACTATATCGAAGCGAACGTTATCTATGGACGGGGATTGGAACGTGAAATTCCATATGCTATCTCAAATACTTTTGGATTTGGTGGGCATAATGCAGTCCTTGTTTTCAAACGTTGGGAGAATAAGTAAAGATGAATTTAAATGAAATCAAAGACTTGATGGCGCAATTTGACCAGTCAAGCTTGAGAGAATTTTCTTATAAAAATGGAACGGATGAGTTGGTCTTCAGTAAGAATGAAGCGAAACTTGTTGCAGAAGCAAGTCAAGCACCTCAAGCTCAAACTACACCAGTTGTAGAAGTAGTTTCAGAATCAAGTGCTAGTGAATCTGTAGCTGAGGGGGATCTTGTAGAAAGTCCACTTGTCGGAGTTGCTTACTTGGCTGCCGGACCAGACAAATCTAATTTTGTTTCAGTCGGTGATACTGTTAAAAAAGGCCAAACCTTGGTCATCATCGAAGCCATGAAGATCATGAATGAAATTCCAGCACCTAAAGATGGTGTTGTAACAGAAATTCTAGTTGAAAATGAAGAAATGGTTGAGTTTGGGAAAGGCTTGGTACGTATCAAATGATTGATATTCAAGGAATTAAAGAAGCTTTGCCACACCGTTATCCCATGCTCTTAGTGGATCGTGTCTTAGAAGTTAGCGAAGATACTATTGTTGCCATTAAAAATGTGACGATTAATGAACCTTTCTTCAATGGTCATTTCCCTCAATACCCAGTTATGCCAGGAGTCCTCATTATGGAAGCCTTGGCACAAACAGCAGGTGTTTTGGAATTATCTAAACCGGAAAACAAAGGGAAGCTCGTCTTCTATGCTGGTATGGACAAAGTGAAATTTAAGAAACAAGTTGTTCCTGGTGATCAGCTTGTCATGACAGCAACTTTTGTCAAACGTCGTGGCACAATCGCCGTAGTAGAAGCGAAGGCAGAAGTAGATGGTAAGCTTGCAGCAAGCGGTACTCTGACCTTTGCTATTGGAAACTAGGGAGGTTTTCCATGTTTCGTAAGATTTTAATTGCCAATCGTGGTGAAATCGCTGTTCGTATTATTCGTGCGGCACGAGAATTAGGAATTGCAACAGTCGCTGTCTATTCGACTGCTGACAAGGAAGCTCTCCACACGCTTTTGGCTGATGAGGCTATCTGTATCGGCCTTGGGAAGGCTACAGAATCTTATCTGAACATCAATGCCATCCTTTCAGCTGCGGTCTTGACTGAAGCTGAAGCCATTCACCCTGGATTTGGCTTTTTAAGTGAAAATTCCAAATTTGCAACCATGTGTGAAGAAGTTGGGATTAAATTTATCGGACCATCAGCTCGTGTCATGGATATCATGGGAGATAAAATTAACGCCCGTGCTCAAATGATTAAGGCTAATGTTCCCGTCATTCCGGGTTCAGATGGAGAAGTTCATACTGCAGAAGAGGCTCTTGCTATTGCTGAAAAAATTGGTTATCCAGTTATGCTGAAAGCTTCAGCTGGAGGTGGTGGAAAAGGGATTCGTAAGGTTGAAAAGGCAGAAGATCTTGTATTAGCCTTTGAAACAGCCTCTAGTGAAGCTAAAGCAAACTTTGGTAACGGGGCTATGTACCTAGAGCACGTGATTTATCCTGCTCGCCATATTGAAGTGCAGATTCTTGCTGACCAGATGGGTCATGTTATTCACCTAGGTGAGCGTGACTGTTCGCTTCAACGGAATAACCAAAAAGTTTTAGAAGAAAGTCCTTCCATTGCTATTGGGAAAACACTTCGTAATGAAATTGGTGCTGCAGCAGTCCGTGCAGCGGAGTCTGTTGGTTATGAAAATGCTGGTACTATTGAGTTCCTACTAGATGAAGCAAGTGGTAAATTCTACTTTATGGAGATGAATACGCGTGTCCAAGTAGAACATCCAGTAACCGAATTTGTTTCTGGTGTGGATATTGTCAAGGAACAAATCCGTATTGCGGCAGGTCAACCTTTGACTCTGAAACAAGAAGACATTGTTCTAAAAGGACATGCTATTGAGTGCCGTATCAACGCAGAAAACCCAGCCTTTAATTTTGCACCAAGTCCTGGTAAGATTACCAATCTTTATCTCCCAAGTGGTGGTGTTGGCTTGCGCGTAGATTCTGCAGTTTATCCAGGTTACACTATTCCACCCTACTATGATAGTATGATTGCTAAGATTATCGTTCATGGGGAAAATCGTTTTGATGCACTTATGAAAATGCAACGAGCTCTTTATGAACTCGAAATTGAAGGGGTGGTCACCAATGCTGATTTTCAACTTGATCTAATTTCAGATCGTCGCGTGATAGCAGGGGACTATGACACCTCATTCTTGATGGAAACTTTCTTACCATACTATCAAGAAAAAGAATAATGTAATACTCTTCGAAAATCTCTTCAAACCGCGTCAGCTTCGCTTTGCCGTAGATATAGGTAACTGACTTCGTCAGTTCTATCCACAACCTCAAAACAGTGTTTTGAGCTGACTTCGTCAGTCTTATCTACAACCTCAAAGCAGTGCTTTGAGCAACCTACGGCTAGTTTCCTAGTTTGCTCTTTTATTTTCATTGAGTATAAAAATAGTATAAGACTGAAAAGGGGGATGTATGGCTCTATTTAGTAAAAAAGATAAATATATTCGAATCAATCCCAATCGTTCGACTGTAAATCAACCTCAGATCAAACCAGAGGTTCCAGATGAGCTCTTCTCCCAATGTCCAGGTTGCAAATATACGATTTACCAAAAGGACTTGGGGAGTGAGCGGATATGCCCTCACTGTGGCTATACCTTCCGTATTTCAGCTCAAGAGCGTTTAGCTTTAACCATTGATATGGGTACGTTTTTGGAAATGTTTAAAGGGATTGAGACTCAGGATCCTTTGAATTTTCCAGGCTATCGTAAAAAATTGACTTTGATGCGTGAAAAGACAGGTCTTGATGAGGCTGTTGTAACAGGAACAGCTTTGATTAAGGGAGAGAAGGTTGCCCTTGGCATCATGGATTCTAACTTTATCATGGCTTCAATGGGGACAGTTGTTGGTGAAAAAATTACCCGCTTGTTCGAATATGCGACCGCTGAAAAATTACCTGTCGTATTGTTTACAGCTTCTGGTGGAGCACGCATGCAAGAAGGAATCATGAGCTTGATGCAGATGGCCAAAATCTCTGCCGCAGTCAAACGTCATTCCAATGCAGGTCTCTTTTATCTGACAATCCTTACTGACCCGACTACTGGAGGAGTAACAGCTTCCTTCGCTATGGAAGGGGATATCATCTTGGCAGAACCCCAAAGTTTGGTAGGTTTTGCTGGACGCCGTGTGATTGAAAATACGGTAAGGGAAGACTTACCAGAGGATTTCCAGAAAGCAGAGTTTTTACTGGAACATGGTTTTGTGGATGCAATTATTAAACGGCGAGAATTGCCAGATACGATTGCTCGATTAGTAAGACTACACAGGAGGGAGAGTTGATGAATATTGCGAAAATCGTTAGAGAAGCTCGTGAACAAACCCGCTTAACTGCCTTGGATTTCGCAACAGGAATTTTTGATGACTTTGTAGAGCTACATGGGGATCGCTCCTTCCGTGATGATGGTGCTATTATTGGTGGTATCGGTTGGTTGGGAGACCAAGCAGTGACTGTTGTTGGAATCCAAAAAGGTAAAAGTTTACAAGATAATCTTAACCGTAACTTTGGTCAACCTCATCCTGAAGGTTATCGAAAAGCCCTTCGTTTGATGAAGCAAGCAGAAAAGTTCGGTCGTCCAATTGTAACCTTTATCAATACTGCTGGTGCCTATCCTGGTGTAGGTGCAGAAGAACGTGGTCAAGGTGAAGCCATTGCTCGCAATCTCTTTGAAATGAGTGATTTAAAAGTTCCCATCATTGCGATTATTATCGGTGAAGGTGGATCTGGTGGAGCTCTAGCTCTAGCAGTCGCGGACCGTGTTTGGATGCTAGAAAACTCTGTCTATGCAGTTCTCAGTCCCGAAGGCTTTGCTTCTATCTTGTGGAAAGATGGCACGCGTGCCATGGAAGCAGCTGAGTTGATGAAAATCACCTCGTATGAGTTGTTGGATATGCAAGTTGTTGATAAGGTCATCTCTGAGGTGGGTCTATCAAGTAAAGATCTGATCAAGCAAGTGAAAGAACAACTTCAAGCGGAACTCGATGCACTTGGTAAACTTCCGCTAGCCCAACTTATTGAAGAGCGTTATCAACGCTTTAGAAAGTATTAAAAAGAAAGCTAGAACTAAAAACGGTTCTAGCTTTTTGGTTTCTCTCAAAAATTCATTTCAGGATTAATAATTGATAGTTGAGGAAATGGAACTGAGGGGCGTTTAAAAAAGATGTATATTTTATAATAAGGAATGATAATCTATAAGTGCTACAGAGAATAGATTAATACTCAATGAAAATCAAAGAGCAAACTAGGAAGCTAGCCGAAGGCTGTACTTGAGTACGGCAAGGTGAAGCTGACGTGGTTTGAATTTGATTTTCGAAGAGTATAAGTTTTTATAGATTTTATGCTGTGCTAGGTCAGTATATAACTGATAAACTGAATAGGGAGTTGTTAATTTTTCCCTCCATCAAGGTAATTTTAATTTTTTTAAGGAATGAGTATGAAAAAACTTTGGCATTTGGGAGTCTATATCTTACTGGTATTTCTATCGGTTTATCTACCAGAGTTAGGGATTATGCATCTAACTAAGTTTTTAGAATGGGGGATAGATGGCTATTATAGCATTTCAGCAGTTGGGGAAGTAACTCTTTTAGTTATGTTTGTTTGCTGGTTGAAAAAGAAAAAGATGCTCTATATTTTTGAAACAAAGGGCTCGAAGAAGTCAAGATTCTTTTACCTTGTATTTGCTCTAGTGGCTACTTATTTTGATCGTCAATTGGTGGATGCTTTTCAGTTACAGTTTCATCACTTCATTGATAACAAGTATATCTTTCAAGACCTTCTTTCAGCCTTGTATTCAAATGGACAACCAACTTTTCTATCAACTGTTCTTAAGTTTAGTTTAATAGTAGTCGTCGCACCTATATTGGAGGAGATAGTTCTGAGAGGATATTTTATGAATACCTTCTTTCCAAACTCTAAGTATTATCTGGATGTTATCTTATCAGCCCTTATCTTTGGAATCAGTCATTTGGTGTTTTCCCATCGAGATCCCATCAGTTTGATCATTTATAGTTTAGGAGGCCTTTTCTTTGCCCTGGTCTACCGTTGGACAAAGAATCTAAAAATCACAATTCTATGCCATAGTTTTTTTAACTTTCTCACTTATGCCAAGCCCATCTGGATATTTGTTTATAATTATGTCTATTACCACTTTTTTAGATAGTGGAAGGCAAAGAAAAAAGTGTTTGATCTGAGTCAAACACTTTTTCTATATTATTTAATCTTCTTCTGTCACAAATTGACTGAGGAGTCCATTGATGAAACGGGCTGACTTTTGATCTGAAAAGCTCTTAGCAAGCTCAATAGCTTCGTTAACAGCTACGAGCTGAGGAGTATCAAATGAAGTGATTTCAAAAACTCCTAGGCGTAGTAAATTCTTTTCTACCAAAGTCAGACGATCAATGGTCCAACCAGTTTTCAAATGTTGAGTAATTTGTTTGTCCAGATCATCCTTTTTAGCTTGGACACCAGAAACGAGCTCTACAAGGAAGTTAGGAAGTTGTACGTCTGTATCTTCGCGATCATGTGTGTAGGCGAAGCGACAAGCAGTTTCTAAATCTGAACCATATTCAAGACTCATCAAGGCTTGGAAAGCACACTTACGTAGTTCACGTCTAGATTCTAATAATGGACTAGTCATTGAGGAAGTCCTCGTCGAATAAGTCTTTCAATTCTGGTTTTGGTGTTTTATCTGGAACGATACCTGCAACGTGAATGTTGACAGCAGAGATTTCAACATCAGCCATGTTACGGACAGCATCCTTAACAGCTTTCTGGATAGCCATAGCAACCTTAGGAACTTTGACACCGTACTCTAGGTAGAGGTAGATATCTGCTGTGAGTTCATCGTTTGCTTCTTTTAGATATACGCCACGACCAAGAGAAAGTTTTGAAAGGGTGTCAGATACTGATTTGTTTGAAAAAGAGTGTACGCCTTCAACTTTCGCAGTTGCGATAGCAATAATTTTTTCAAGTACACGTGGGGCGATGACGATTTCGCCAAGTTGTTCTTCAATTCCCATAGAATGACCTCTTTCTAGTTTCTAGAGATTAGGCGCGAGAAACGTAAGTTCCTTCTGCAGTGTTGATAATCAATTTTTGACCTGCTTCGATGAAATCTGGAACGTTCACGACAAGACCAGTTTCCATTGTTGCTGGTTTACCAGAACCTGTAACAGTAGCACCTTTGATAGATGGTTGTGTTTCAGCAACTGTCAATTCAACAGTAGTTGGTACAGTTACACCGATTACTTCAGTTCCGTAGAATTGAATTTTTACATCTGAGTTTTCAAGGATGTAAAGCAATTCGTTTTCAACATTTACAACAGGAATTTCGTATTGGTCGTAAGTTTCTGTGTTCATGAAGTAAGCTGTGTCGTCCATTTTGTACAAGTATTGAGCTGGAACTGTTTCGATGATCGCTTGCTCAAATTTTTCTTCTGGGCGGTAGCTTGTTTCAAAAGTTGAACCAGTGCGGACATCACGCAATTTCATACGCATGATAGTGTTTCCTTTACCTGGTTTGTGGTGGCTAGCTTCCAAAACGCGGATCAATTTTCCTTCAGCTGTTTCAAAAGTCATACCAGCCTTTAGTTTACTTGCTTCAATCATATTTTTACCTCTTTAATAAATATTATTACTCTTCATTCTACCATAAAATGGTCTGAAAATAAAGCCAAAATGGTTTTGAAAGATACCAGAAGGGTAACATTAACCTTCTGGCTGCTTTCCTTCCGCTTAATCTTCTTTCAACTTCGCTAATTCCTGTGCAAGGAGTTTAAGGGCCACTTGTGGGTTGGCTTGGCCTTTGGTTGCTTTCATCAGGAATCCTGTAAAGGCCTTATCTGCGTTACGTTTACCTGACTTGAAGTCGGCAACTGCGACTTCGTTATCGGCAAAGACTTGGTGGATAATTGGAATCAAGACAGCTGGATCTGAGATTTGCACCATGCCTGCTTTTTCAACGTATTCACGCGCTCCACCGCCATTTTTAGCTAGGTGAACAAAGACTTTCTTGGCAATCTTAGACGAGATAGTACCGTCTTCGATGATGGCAATCATTTCTACCAAGTTTTCTGGTGTTAATTCGATTTGTTCGAGTGTCTTGCCTTCAGCATTCAAGAACTGAGCAACCTCACCTTGGAGCCAGTTAGAGACTTGTTTGGCGTCGCCACCTAGGGCAACAGCTTTTTCAAAGAAGTCAGAAGTGACCTTATTTGCAGTCAACTGGCTAGCATCGTAGTCTGACAAGCCAAGGTCAGCCACGTAACGCGCACGGCGTTCTTTCGGAAATTCTGGCAATTCAGTCCGCATTTCCTCAATCCACTCATCTGAGATTTCAAAGAGTGGTAGGTCTGGTTCTGGGAAGTAGCGGTAGTCTGCAGCACCTTCCTTGACACGCATGAGGATAGTTGCTTTATTAGCTTCATCGTAACGACGTGTTTCTTGGCGGATTTGACCACCTGAACGAAGGATTTCAGCCTGACGTTGCACTTCGTACTCAAGACCTTTACGCACGTTTGAGAAGGAGTTGAGGTTTTTCAACTCAGTCTTGGTACCAAATTTCTCTTGACCATAAGGACGAAGGGAGATGTTAGCATCTACACGCATGGAACCTTCTTCCATCTTAACATCGGAAATACCAGCATATTGGATCACTTCCTTGAGGGCTGTTAGATAAGCGTAAGCTTCTTCAGGAGAACGCATGTCCGCTTCAGATACAATCTCAATCAATGGCACTCCTTGACGGTTGAGGTCGACATAAGAGAAACCATCTGTTCCGTGAGTATTCTTACCAGCATCTTCTTCCAAGTGGGCACGCTCAATACCGATTTTCTTAGTTGTTCCGTCTTCTAGTTCCACTTCAATCCATCCATTGTAACCAATTGGCTCATCGAATTGAGAAATTTGATAGGCTTTAGGATTATCAGGATAGAAGTAGTTTTTGCGATCAAAGTGCATCTTCTTATGGATGTCCATGTTGAGGGCAAGAGCTGCCTTGATACCAGAATCGACAACACCCTTATTGAGAACTGGCAGTACGCCAGGGAAAGACCAGTCAATCACATTTGTGTTGGCATTTTGGTCGTTTCCGAAGTGGGCAGAAGTAGGTGAGAAGATTTTTGAATTGGTGTTGAGCTCTACGTGGACTTCAAGTCCAATGACTGTTTCAAAGTTCATTAGTTATCACCTCCAAAAATCACGGGTTGTTGTTTGTGGTAGTCTGTTGTTGCTTCAAAGGCAGCAGCAACTTGGTAAATGGTTTCCTCAGAGTACTTAGGACCAATCAATTGGAGACCAACAGGTAGTCCTTGAGAGAAACCAGCAGGAATCGAAATTCCTGGGAGACCAGCTAAGTTGACTGGGATTGTCAAGAGGTCAGCCAAGTACATGGCAACTGGGTCGTGGTTGAGAGAATCCAAGTCATAAGCAACACTTGGAGCAGTTGGTCCCAAGATCAAATCATAATCCGCAAAAACTTTTTCGAAATCTTGAATGATGAGGGTACGAACCTGTCCAGCCTTCTTGTAGTAGGCATCATAGTAACCTGATGAAAGGCTGAAAGTACCCAGCATGATACGGCGTTTTACCTCCTCGCCGAAACCTTGGCTACGGCTGTTTACATAGATTTCATCAAGGTTGGTCGCATCCTCTGCGCGGTAGCCGTAACGGATACCGTCAAAGCGTTGCAAGTTTGATGATGCTTCAGAAGAAGCGATGATGTAGTAAACGGCAACACCGTATTTTGAGTGAGGTAGGCTGACTTCTTCGACGATAGCACCCAGTTTTTCAAAGTGCTTAGCAGCATTAAGAATAGTTTCCTTAACTTCTGGGTCAATCCCTTCGCCGAGGTATTCTTTAGGCAAAGCGATTTTCATTCCCTTGATGTCTTGGCCGATCTTTGAAGTAAAGTCGGCAATACGGACAGGAGCAGAAGTGGAATCTTTAGCATCTTCGCTGGCAATAGCGTTGAGCAAGAGGGCATTTTCCTTAACAGTTGGTGCGAAAGGTCCAATCTGGTCTAATGAGCTACCGAAGGCAATGAGACCGAATCGAGAAACTGTTCCGTAGGTTGGTTTGAGACCAACGATTCCGTTGAAGGCAGCTGGTTGGCGGATAGAACCACCAGTATCAGAACCAAGTGATAAACGGACTTGCCCTGAAGCTACAGCTGCAGCAGAACCACTTGATGATCCACCAGGAACCTTGCTGTGGTCCCAAGCGTTTTTAGTTGCTCCGTAGTAAGAAGTCTCACCTGATCCACCCATGGCAAACTCGTCCATGTTGGTTTTCCCTACGACAATCATGCCTTTGCTCTTGGCATTGGCAACTGCAGTCGCATCAAAGATTGGCTCGTAGTTATAGAGCATTTTTGAGGCAGCGGTTGTGAGAATACCGTCTGTAGAGATGTTATCCTTAACTGCAAGCGGAATTCCTGAAAGGACATTATCAGCGTCAATTCCAGCGTCATCAATAGCCTTAGCTTGCGCAAGAGCTTGGTCTTCAGCGATAGTGACAAAGGCATTGATAGCTTCTTCACGCGCCTTGATATCTTCAAGCGTTGCTTGCGTTAGTTCGGTTGCAGAAATTTCCTTAGATACAAGGAGGTTGTGCAACTCTTCAATGGTTTTATTGTTAAAAGTCATTAGGCATCTCCTCCATCGTCCAGGATAGCTGGTACCTTGATATAGTAATTGTCTTTTTCAGGTACATTTTTAAATAAGCGATCACGGTCAGTTCCTTCTTCGGCTACGTCTGGGCGAAGAACGGTCTTGCGATCTGCCATGGTAGTCGTTGGTTCAACACCAGTAGTGTCAACTTCGCCCAGCAATTCAACCATGTCAACAATCTTAGACAAGGTTGTCGCAAAGGCAGCAGTTTCTTCTTCTGAGAATTTTAATTTTGAAAGATTGGCAACGTGTGTTACCTCTTCTTGCGTAATTTTCATCTTGCATCCTTTCGTGAAATGATGATTATTTATCTGTTCTATTTTACCATATTTTCCTATAAATAAGGGAGGGGGAACTGAAAAGAAATAGAAATTGAAAAAAATGCTAAAATTCGATATAATGGAGTGTTGAAAGGAATGGTAAAATCTAATGTAGAAATCATTCTTAGTTATTGAAACAAGAAAAATAGAGAATCAAAGAAAGAGAACTTATGAATATTCAAGAAGAAATTAAGAAACGCCGTACCTTTGCCATCATCTCTCACCCGGATGCGGGTAAAACGACTATTACAGAGCAATTGCTCTATTTTGGGGGAGAGATTCGTGAGGCAGGTACTGTAAAAGGAAAGAAAACTGGGACTTTTGCCAAGTCTGACTGGATGGATATCGAGAAACAACGTGGGATTTCGGTCACGTCATCTGTTATGCAATTTGACTACGATGGCAAACGCGTGAACATCCTAGATACTCCAGGGCACGAGGACTTCTCAGAAGACACCTATCGTACCTTGATGGCGGTGGATGCTGCTGTTATGGTCGTGGACTCTGCCAAGGGTATCGAGGCTCAAACCAAGAAATTGTTTGAGGTCGTGAAACACCGTGGCATTCCAGTCTTTACCTTTATGAACAAGCTAGACCGTGACGGTCGTGAGCCACTGGACCTCTTGCAAGAATTAGAAGAAGTCTTGGGCATTGCGAGCTATCCGATGAACTGGCCAATCGGGATGGGGAAAGCCTTTGAAGGACTCTATGACCTATATAATCAACGCTTGGAACTTTACAAGGGGGATGAGCGTTTTGCTAGCCTAGAAGATGGAGACAAGCTTTTTGGAAGCAATCCTTTCTATGAGCAAGTCAAAGACGATATTGAGCTTTTAAATGAAGCTGGGAATGAGTTTTCAGAGGAAGCAATCCTTGCTGGAGAATTGACGCCTGTCTTCTTCGGTTCAGCCCTGACAAACTTTGGTGTGCAGACCTTCCTTGAAACCTTCCTCAAGTTTGCTCCAGAACCACATGGGCATAAGAAAACAGATGGCGAAATTGTGGATCCTTACGACAAGGATTTCTCAGGATTTGTCTTTAAAATCCAAGCCAACATGGACCCTCGTCACCGTGACCGTATTGCCTTTGTCCGTATCGTGTCAGGTGAATTTGAGCGTGGGATGAGTGTTAATCTGCCTCGTACTGGTAAGGGGGCTAAACTGTCTAATGTCACTCAGTTTATGGCGGAAAGTCGTGAGAATGTGACCAATGCCGTGGCAGGTGATATTATTGGAGTTTACGATACCGGTACTTATCAGGTTGGGGATACCTTGACAGTTGGAAAAAATAAATTTGAATTTGAACCTCTGCCAACCTTTACACCTGAAATTTTCATGAAAGTTTCTGCTAAGAACGTCATGAAGCAGAAATCCTTCCATAAGGGGATTGAGCAATTGGTTCAAGAAGGAGCTATTCAGCTTTATACCAACTACCAAACAGGTGAATATATGTTGGGTGCCGTTGGTCAATTGCAGTTTGAAGTCTTCAAACACCGTATGGAAAATGAGTACAATGCAGAAGTGGTTATGAGCCCAATGGGTAAAAAGACAGTTCGCTGGATTAAACCAGAGGATTTGGATGAGCGTATGTCTTCAAGTCGAAACATCTTGGCTAAAGACCGTTTTGACCAACCAGTCTTCCTCTTTGAAAATGACTTTGCCCTCCGCTGGTTTGCGGATAAGTATCCAGACGTAGAGTTGGAAGAGAAGATGTGACTCAGTACCAACAATTGGAACTAAAGTTCCTAATTGTTGGACGCTAGTCGCTATTTGGCGAACTAGCTAACTGCCTCACTAACTGAGTTTTACAAATGGAATCGATTTGTAAAACTCAGTGTCGTAATCTAATAATAGGTAACCGCTATGGCGGCTTACCTAAACGCTTCACTAGGAAAAATCCACGAATGGTATCGATTCGTGGACTTTTCCGTCGTAATGGTAAGGAAGCGAACTAGCTAACTGCCTCACCAACTTCGTTTGGCAAATATGATCGATTTGCTAAACTCCGTGTCGTAATCTAATAATAGGTAACCGCTGTGTCGATTTACCTAAACGCTTCACTAGGCAAAACCCACGAATGGTGTCGATTCGTAAAACTTTACGTCGTAATGGTAAGGAAGCGAACTAGCTACCTGCCTTACTAACTACGTTTGCCAAATGGAATCGATTTGTAAAACTCAGTATCGTAGTTCAGTAAATTTATGTGGTTGTATAACAATCTAAGTAACTAACGCCAAGTTTTTATGGACTTGGCTAGGCGCTCCACTAGTAAAGTTTTCCGAATATTATTGATTTGTAAAACTGTGTGTCCTAATGAAAAAAGAGTGCCTGAGTTGGTAACTTACCTTAAAACTATTGCAAAAAGCCAAGAAAATCCCTTCCTTGGCTTTTGTTGTAGCTTGCTATTCAAAATTTTCCTAATTTTCCTAAAACTCCGTCCCGATTTGGGACGGAGTTTAGGAGGTCTTTTAGGTCGCTAATCGGTAAACAGCTTCAGCATAGATATCCATAGCATGATAGAGATCATCTAAGATAGCATATTCATTTGCTTGGTGTTCTGTTTGCTCTCTTCCTGGGAAGAGGGCACCAAAAGCGACACAGTTTGGCATGGTACGTGCAAAGGTTGCGCCGCCAGATGATAGAGCGGGACTATTGTCACCAGTTTTTTCTTCATAAACCTGCATGAGTGTAGTGACGAGCATACTATCTCTTGCCACGTAAAGTGGCGCTAGGTAGTCAAATTCTTGGTAGCTAAGTTGGTAAGCTTTTGCGCGCTCTTTCAGCTGATGAACAAGGGCATCCTTGTCTGCAAGGACTGGGATTCGGATATCAATTCGAATCTCAGAACTTTCGGGAGTAATGGTTAAGGCGGCCACATTAAAGGATAAATGTCCAGAAGGCTGGTCGCTGATATCACCAAAGATTCCTTTTCCTTGACCATCTTGACCAACTTCTTTGGCAAGAAATGTAAGTGCAGGATGGGATTGAATAGAATCAAGGATGGTGGCTAGACGAATGACTGCATTAATCCCTTGACTGGCATCCTTGGCATGCTTAGATAGTCCTAGAACAGTAAGGGACTGATCATTTTGTTGATAATCATAACAAGCAACTACTAGACCTTCTTGGAGTTGTTCCATAAGTGGTCCTTGATAAGTTGCCTTATCAGGTACGACATTAAAGGCTCCACCTATATCTAAGGAGAGTTGTTCTGACCCAGGTCCATGAAGTTTGACTTGAAGGAGCCCTTTTTCTGCATAGGTTAATGGGAATGATGAGTCAGGAGCAAATCCCATGCTGGCCTGTTCTTCAATGGCATTATATCTTGCCATACAACGCCAAAGGGTTTCTTCATCAGTACCAAATATGAAACGAACCCGTTTTTTGAATTGAATTCCTTGGTCAAGCAAGCTTTTGACTGCGTAAAGGGCTGCAAGAGAAGGTCCTTTATCATCCTGCGCACCCCGACCATAAATCCGTCCATCTCTGATACTAGCTTCAAATGGAGGAGTTTCCCAGTCTGTCAAATCGCCTGCAGGAACGACATCTAGGTGGCAGAGGATAGCAAGGAGATCCCCCTCACCAACTTCTGCATAACCATAATATCCTTGAGGATCCAGATAGGTTTTAAAACCAAGTTCTTGACACAAGTCCAGAGTTTTTTTCAGGACATCTTGAATGGCTTGACCAAAGGGAGTGCCATTTTCGCCTTCATTGAGAACAGAAGGATAAGAGATGATTGTTTTCAAACTTTGAAGAAAATCTTCTTTGATTGATTCTGTAATATAGGATTTCATCCGTATTTCCCTCTTTACTATAAGAATGGCACTAAGGTACCTAAGATGAGAAGTAGAATACTTGCAACGACAATGACGATGACGAGTTTTCCAACAAATTTCCACCAAGTTCCAAGGCTGACACGACCAAGAGCAAGAGCACCCATAACAATACCTGAAGTAGGAGTCACAAGGTTAAGGACACCAGATGCAGATTGGTAGGCAGTGACGATAAGACTTGCTTTAACATTGACGAACTCTCCAAGAGGAGCCATGATACCCATAGTTGCACTAGCAAGACCAGATGAAGAAGGAATAAGGAAGGACATAGGTAGGTAGAAGATATAGGTCAATACGATGAAGACTTGAGGAGAGAGACCTTGAAGGCCAACTTCACCCCAGTGTAGGATGGTTGCAGTAATCATACCATCGTTCATGATAACTTGGATACCACGAGCAACCGCACAAATCAAGGCAACTGAAAGTAAATCTGCAGCACCAGTTAGGAAGGTTGAGACAATCTTGCTTTCTTTGAGACCATAGACAACCCCGATCAAAATCCCCATAACGGCAAAGAGCATAGCGCCTTCTGGGAAGTACCAGCTACCAAATGGTAGAGCAGATGAACCGATAACTCCTCCAATTACAGGAAGGCCGATTAACCAATTCTTGAAGTCTTCAAATACAGTAACATGCAAATCAACCCAAGGGATGAAACTTGCAATCATAATGATAAAGGTTAATACAAATAAAGCGAGGACATGTTTTTGTTTCTTGCTCAAAGTAGATGGTGCATCATCATTTTCTGAAACATTGAAGTGTTTGATATCTTCTTCGCGTTGAGCGTAAACGAGTGATTTAGTCGGATTTTTCTGAATCTTTTCTGCATAACGATAGACAAAGTAAGTGCTGATACCTGTCATTACAAACCAGAAGATAACACGGAGAATAACCCCATCCATAGAAGAGATTCCTGCAGTATCAGAAGCGATAACAGTAGCAAATGGATTCAATGTAGATGCCAAACAACCAACTTGAGAACCTAGTAAGATGATGGCTACGGCAGTGATACTGTCAAAACCAACTGCCATCATTACAGGAATAAGAAGGGGATAGAAGGCCATGGTTTCTTCTCCCATACCATAGGTAGTTCCTCCAAGTGCGAAGAGGGGCATGAGGATGAGAATCAACATTTTTTCGCGGCCCTTGTATTTTTTAACGATGGAGGCAATCCCTACATCGAGTGTACCAGTAGCGTTTACGACACCAAGGAAACCTCCGACCATAAGGATAAAGAAGGCAACATCGATTGCTGCGCTAGTTGGTTCGTGACCGAGCATGGCACGAATTGGTGCCATAAAGACATCGTAAATCCCTTGAGGATTTGAGTCAACAGTTTGATAGGTACCTGCGATGAGGTTACCTGCTTCATTGGTATCATACTTACCTGCAGGAATGACCCAGGTCAAAAATGCCATAATGGCAATGATGATGATCAAAACAGTGTATGATGAGGGCATTTGAAACCTTTTTTTATTTTCACTCATTTGTTTTTCCTCCTAAACTATGTCACACAGTATAAAAACGAATGATGTGGCAAGAGTGCTGACTAAACTTTCTTGAAAGGTATGACTAAACTATTATTCTTTCACGATGATTGTTCCGCTATCAGATTCAATCAAGGCTCCCAAATTGCTGAGGGAAGTGATGACGGCTTTTCCTGCTGGACGATTGGTCACAAAATCAATGGCAGCTTGGATTTTTGGTAGCATACTACCAGGAGCAAATTGCCCCTCTTTGATGTATTCTTGAAGTTGGTTAACAGTTACCTGCTCCAATTTTTCTTGATTTGGTTTGTTATAGTTGATATAGGCATAATCGACGCCAGTTAAAATGATGAAGAGATCTGCTTCGACTAGCTCTGCCAAGCATTGCGATGCAAAATCCTTATCGATGACAGCTTCTACTCCTGAGAAGTAACCGTTTTCATTTTTGGTTACAGGAATACCTCCACCGCCTGCTGCGATGACAATTTGTCCCTTATCTAAGAGTGCGCGTATACTATCGATTTCTTTGATATAAACAGGTTTTGGAGAAGCCACTACCTTACGCCAGCCACGTCCTGCATCTTCTTTAAAGTTAGCCCCAGTTTTTTCGCTTTCTGCTTTAGCCTCTTCTTCTGAGTAGAATGGACCAATGGGTTTACTTGGATTGAGAAAGGCAGGATCATTCTTGTCCACGACAACTTGTGTGACAACAGAAACGACAGTTTTATCAAGATGAATATCCTGTAAAGCATTTTCCAGAGCATTCTGGAGCCAAAAACCGATGCTACCCTCAGTCATAGCAACAAGTGAATCGAGAGGAAAGGCAGGATTTTTTTCGGAATTCGCTGCTAGGTGTTGGAGGAGAAGGTTACCAACTTGCGGTCCATTGCCATGGGTGATAATCAATTCATCACCATTTTGGATGAGTTTCACCAGATGGCGTGCTGTTTCTGCCAGAGCGGCTTCTTGAGCTTGAGCAGATGGATCTGTGGAAAGAATGGCATTTCCTCCAAGAGCGACAACGATTTTACGATGAGACATGAGCGCTCCTTTCTTTTGGATGAACAAAAGCTAATTTTGGTTAAAAGCTTGGATTTGGAAATTGAGAAGAAAGACTTTGTAGGGACGAGTTGAGTTGGAATTTCGAAATGCGAATAACTGGAAGGCAGTTACTTGTTATGAGGTTTTTGCTTGAATGGTGACTATTGGGGAATTCCAACTCAGAGCTCGTAACTATTACAAAAAGGGACCGGACTAAAACACTAGTCTCAGCCCCTAAGCTGTTTCTTATAGTGGGTATCACACTTTAGGAATGTAGAGATTTCCTAGTGTAGCAGTCATAACGGCTTTGATGGTGTGCATACGATTTTCTGCTTGATCAAACTGACGAGCATATTTGCTATGGAAGACCTCATCAGTTACTTCCATTTCTTTTACGCCAAATTTCTCAGCTACTTGTCTGCCGTAGATTGTGTTCGTATCATGAAAGGCTGGTAAGCAGTGAAGGAAGATTAAGTTTTCATTGCCTGCTTTCTTAACAAGATCCATATTGACTTGATAAGGTTTTAGCAAAGCGACGCGTTCTGCAAACTTATCTTCTTCGCCCATAGATACCCAAACATCAGTGTAAAGGACATCAGCCCCTTTTACAGCTTGATCAGCATCTTCTGTGATGAGGATGTGAGCCCCACTTTCTTTGGCATATCCCTCAGCCAGTGCAACAACTGCTTGATCTGGGAAGAGTTCTTTTGGTGAAAAGACATGAACGTTCACACCAAGGATGGCTCCTGTTACTAGAAGGCTATTGGCAACATTGTTACGACCGTCACCACAGTAAACCAATGTCAAACCTTCAAGGTGTCCGAAATTTTCTAGTACTGTCAAGTAGTCTGCAAGCATTTGAGTTGGGTGCCATTTATCCGTCAAGCCATTCCAAACAGGAACACCAGAAAATTTAGCTAATTCTTCAACCATATCTTGACTAAAACCACGGAATTCAATACCATCAAACATACGTCCCAAAACTTTTGCGGTATCTTCCGTAGTTTCTTTTTTACCTAGTTGAATATCGTTTGCCCCCAGGTATTCTGGATGTGCACCAAGATCGATTGCAGCAGTTGTGAATGCTGCGCGTGTACGGGTAGAAGTTTTTTCGAATAAAAGAGCAATATTTTTACCAGCTAGATAGCGGTGTTCGATGTTTCGTTTTTTAAGATCCTTCAAGTGAGCTGAAAGTCCAATCAAATATTCGAGCTCTGCACGGGTAAAATCTTTTTCAGCTAGAAAACTTCTTCCTTGAAATACTGAATGTATCATTCTATATATCCTTTTCTAACAAGCATGATTCTGCTAGCAGATGCTAGGCAGAAATAGGAAGAATTTAAATGTCTTCGCGTTCAAACGGCATTGACATACAACGAGGTCCACCACGACCGCGTACCAACTCCCTGCCGCGAATCTTAATGAGACGAAGTCCATGTTCTTCAAGTTTCTTATTGGTCACAGTGTTGCGTTCATAAACAACTACGACACCTGGTGCGATAGCGAGTGTGTTAGAGCCATCATTCCATTGTTCACGAGCAGCTGCAACGATATTCCCATCACCACAAGGAATGAGTGTAACTTTTTCTAAACCAAGGTTTTGAGCAAGGAGCTCTGCCAAATCTCCTTTTTCTTCAACAATCTTGAGTTCTTCATTTTCGTAAGTGACGGAATAGACGCGAAGATTGCCTTGGATTTCTGGGTGGATTGTAAATTTGTCATAGTCTACCATGGTGAAGACAGTATCCAAGTGCATGAACTTACGGCTGTTTGAAAATTCAAAAGCTAAAACTTTCTTGAAGCCAACATTCTTTTTGAAGATATTAACCAAAAGTTTTTCGATAGAAGCGGCATCAGTCCGTTGAGAGATCCCAACTGCTAGGACATCTTTTGAAAGAACAAGTTCATCTCCACCTTCAATCCGAGTAGTTTCTTCACGGTTATAGATGAGCTCTACTTTGCCACCATAAATTGGGTGATGCTTGAAGATGTACTTACCATAAAGTGTTTCGCGATTGCGTGTATCGGCGTACATGTGATTAAGTGATACTGCATTCCCGATAGTCGCAAATGGGTCGCGGGTGAAGTAAAGATTTGGCATTGGATCAATGGCAAACGGATAGTCAGATTCAACCAAGTCAGTTAATCCTTTGCCTTCTTCAGGGATGTCAGGTAATTCAACTTTTTGAACACCTGCCATTGTTTTCTTGATCAGTTCAAGATTGTCGTCAATATCATGAAGCAGTTTTCGGATGGCATTTTTAGTTTGTCGACCACGAATATTTGCTTCGTTGAGATATTCTTCGATGAACTGGTCGCGTATTTCTGGAGAAGTTAATGATTCAGCAGCCAACTGTTCAAGATAGAGCACTTCGATTCCTTCGTCACGGAGTGCTTGAGCAAAGGCGTCGTGTTCACTTTGGGCATCTGCTAAAAATGGAATGTCATCAAAGAGCAACCTCTCAAGGTGATCTGGCATCAAGTTTTCTAATTCTTGACCCGGACGGTGCAACATAACTTTTTTCAGTTTCCCAATTTCTGAGAAAACATGAATTGGATGTGAAGACATGTGTATCCTCCTTTTTTTCTCGTGTGTACCAAATGATATTGGTATCGCTTACAAGTTAATAGTATCACAATTTAATATGCATTACAAGGGATATGATAAGGCCTAAAAGGCTTTAAAATGGCTATTTTAAAGGATTTCTTACATTTTTTTATAAGATTATTCATAGACATGTATGTTAATTTAACTTATTTTTATATTCTATAAAATTTATGCATAAAAATATTTTTAAAATTTTTTTAAAAAAATTTTGAGATTGTAGAAAAAAGTGGCTTTTCTGAGGTGAAAAGTTTGTTGAAATAAAAAAATCCCTTAGACTAGGACGATTGATCTAGCCTAAGGGAAGAATAGTTGGGTATTAGATACCGAAATTTTTCATAAAAATTGTAAAGAGTGCCAGTAAGATGAAACTGATACTATTAAGTAGCATATGGACTGAGATAGACATTTCCAAACGTCTGGTACGATAAGCAGTCCAAGTGAGGACAGCAGACATCCAGCCATAAATCAAGAAGGAAGGGAGATTAGAAGGTCTGTGTGCAAGGAGGAAGATCAACCAACCAATAACATAGCCAAACTTTTCGTAGCCTTGGAAGAGTTTGGTAGGAATAATCCCGCGACAGATGATTTCTTCACAAATAGGTGCGATTAAAACGATGAGGAAGAAACTGCTAATCAGAGAGCTTTCGGAAATAAGGTTGTTAATTACTTGCTGATTAGAAGTTGTTGTTTGTTTTATGAGTTGTAACCAGATGCCACCTACAAGATTTCCAACAAAGATTGTCAAATAACTCAAAACAATACGAGGAAGATCATTAATCGTTAAGAGTTTAGGCTTAAATACTAGTAACTTGCTCTTATGGGCTCCGTATAAAAAGATAGCGATCACAAGAATCGAAATAAGAGCTACGATAAGTGATGACCATATAGGATCAATCTGACTTATTGCTAGCAGAGCTAGAGTTTGCATTGGGATTTGAGAGAGAAAGATAGCTACTAACAAAATCCCAAACCACGCGAGTCGTTTACGAAAATCTTTAAAAAAGTTCATTGATATGTCTCCTAAAATTTTTATCTAATTATAACACAATTGCTGAGAGGATTCTATTTGTTACCATAAGAGGAAAGTACAGACGACAAATAGAATATCCCGAATCAAATGACCGTAGAATGATACCTCCTGTCTCAAATTTTTTGGGAATAAAAAACTGAGAAATAGAGCACCAAGGCCAATATAAAAAGCAATCGATAAAATGGTGATTGGATTACGTAGGAAGATTAAAATAGAAATGATGATGAAGGAAAATCTCACTTCCTTGCTACTGGAATCTTTTTGTAACCTTCTCCATTTTTTCAAGGGGAGAAAGGTAACGAGATCAACTCCAAAGAGAAAAAAGAAGGAGGGAAGGATGAGTTCTACAGCTTCTTTTTGAAGTAAGTTAACAGTGACGATACTCTCTGACAGAACAAGTCCAACACCACAGAGGTTGACAATAACCATCATACTATACAATAAAAAGATAAAGCGACTCCTATCAATCAGTCTATATCTTTTCAGGTTGTGACTAGATAAATAATGCATAAAGGCACAAGACCCAGATAAGCCCAATAAAGCCAGTAGAAAATAAAAACAGGATTGTTTAAGGACCAGAGAGGTTCCAGACCAAAAGATACAACTACAAAGTGCCAGTTGGATTAAGGCAAAGAACAAGAGTAGTCGAATTGATTTCATGACTTTTTCCATAAAGTATCCCCTATATTTTTTTCTTATTATAGCTAAAAAATAGGAGAGAAAAATCCTTAAATTCCCAATTGTCGATTTTTAGAGCTGTCTTGTCTTTTGAGCCCTAAAAATCCCCCTTCAAGGGTTTCTTGAAGAGGGGAGATAGGGTGTACAGTTGATTGTTCTAACGTTTAGACCAGGTTCGCTTCATAAAGAGTAGTATGATTGGATAGATTTCAAGACGTCCTGCAATCATAGCAAAGGATAGTAGAAGTTTTGAAAATGGACTAAAAATTGAGAAACTTGCAGTTGTTCCTAAAATAGGACCGATATTGTTAAAACAACTGAAAACAGCACTCGTAACAACCATTAAATTATTGGTATCTAAACTGACGATGAAAATCAAACTGAGTAAAATCATGATATAAACCACAAAGTACTTCAGAATCTTGTGCTGGGTATCCTTATCAATAACCGTTTGATTAACCTGAAGGGTTAACACACGGTGAGGTGATATGGTAGACAAGACTTGATTTTTAGCAATTTTAGATAGGATGACTCCGCGAATAACCTTGAGACCACCTGCAGTGGAGCCGGCAGAACCACCAATTGCCATCAGCATTAGCAAGATGTATTGAGAGAACAAAGGCCAGTTCGTGATATCCCCATATCCAAAACCGGTAGTGGTAATGATGTTAGATACTTGGAAGAAGGCCATCTCAAAGCTTTGTGAAACTCCGCTATAGAGGTGGAGTGTGTTAAGCGTGATTAAGCCAGTTGATATGGCTACAATCAAGAGATAGGCTCGGAGTTCTTCATCAAAAAAGAATTCCTTAATACGACGGAGCATGAGATAGTAGTAGAGGTTGAAATTGACACCAAACATCAAAACCCCGATACTTGTCAGATAGGTAATGAGAGAACTGTGATAGTGGGCAATACCGTCGTTATAGACAGTGAAACCTCCAGTTCCAGCGGTTCCCATAGCAATAACAAAACTATCGTAGAGTGGCATCCCAGCAAGGTAATAAATAACCACAAAGAGGGCGAACATAGCCAGGTAGAGGATGTAGAGGATCTGAGCTGTGTTTTTAAGCCTAGATACCACTTTACCAAATACTGGGCCAGGAACCTCTGCCTTCATAACTTCTAAGTGGCTATTTTTAGCGTTGTCCATAATCGCTAAAGCAAACACCAGCACCCCCATCCCTCCGATGAGATGGGTAAAGCTACGCCAGAATAGAAGAGAACGGCTTAAGACAGAAACATCGTTGAGGATAGTTGCTCCTGTCGTTGTAAAGCCAGAACTAATCTCAAAGAAGGCATCTATGAGATTGGGGATTTGTCCAGAAAAGACAAAAGGAAGAGCTCCAAAGAAAGACCAGAGGATCCAACATAGAGCAACAATCAAGACCCCTTCTTTTGCATAGATACGTTGTTTTTTAGGCTTGCTAATGATACCGAGAACTCCTAGAACTACAAGTATACCAATAGTAGAAAAAAGAGCTGTGAAAACTTGGCTAGATTCTCGATAATAGAGAGCAACACTAACAGGAACTAAGAGTAGACCAGCCTCGATCAAGAGTAGCTTTGCAAGAAGAAATCGTACCATACTTCTATTCATAGCTTACCTCTCTAACAGATCATAGATCTTGGTGATATTTGATAGTAGTGTGATGACAACTAACTTATCACCGACTTGAAGGCTATCTTCACCAGTTGGGAAGATTGTTTTTCCATTGCGGATAATAGCAGCAATTAAAATATCTTTTTTGAGTTTCAATTGAGACAAAGGTTTACCAGTCATCTTGTTAGCTTCCTTGATAAGGAATTGAAGAGTTTCAACCTGTCCATTTGCTAGGTGGTGCATGGCTTGAAGATCTGAATATTGGGCATTGGCACGACCATGGATAAAGTGCATAATCGTATCAACAGCGATAGTTTTTGGTGTGATGATACTAGAAAACTCAGGTGCATGGATAATCTCTAGGAGACTAGTTCGATTGACCTTAGTGATGTTTTTCTGAACACCAACACTATCCAAGAACATAGATGTAATAATGTTTTCTTCGTCAACTCCAGTAAGGGTTGCGACCGCATCGTAGTGTTGGGCACTTTCTTCTAGGAGAATATCTTTTGCAGTTCCGTCCCCTTGTACAATATAGAGTTTTGGATATTTTTGACTGAAAAATGCTGCGCGATCTGGATTGAGTTCAATGACCTTGGTATCAATACGGCTATCTTTCAAAATACCAACAAGGTAGTAGGCGATTTTTCCGGCTCCGATAATGAGTAAACTCTTAACGACACGAGATTTGACATAGTTATGAAAAAGCATCATATCGACACGATGACCTGTTACAAAGATACGGTCTTTATCTTCTAAAATAAGGTCGCCACTAGGGATCATCAGTTTATGATCGCGCTCAATAGCACAGACAATAACATTACCAAACTTTTTACGGAAATCAACAATAGACATCTGACAAATATTACTATCAATTCGAACCTTGAATTCCATCAAACTAACCAAACCACCTGCAAAACGCTCAACAGAAAGAGCATTTGGGAAGTCGATGATATTAGCGATAGCACGAGCTGCAAGGAGTTCTGGATTGACAATAAGAGAAAATCCGAGAATATTTTTTTCTTTAAAGTAAGGGTTGGAATACTCAGGATTGCGAACACGGACGATGGTTTCTTTAGCCCCCATCTTTTTAGCTAAGACAGCAGAGACCATATTGACCTCGTCATATTGAGTCATAGCGATGAAAATATCGCAGTCTTGAACATTGGCAGCTTCTAGCATGGCAAAGTCAGCACCGTTTCCTGCAATTCCAATAATATCAAAACGGCTTGTCATATAATTAAGAACCGTTTCGTTCTGTTCAATTAGGACAACATCATGATTGTCAGCGACAAGTGAACGACAAAGGGCAGAACCAACTTTCCCCCCTCCGACAAGAATAATCTTCATATTAAATAACCTACTTTTTCAATATGTATCTATCATACTCTTTTTTAGAATAAAATGCACTCGGCAACCGACTCTTTTCATTATTAGGGTAGAAAATTGTCCCACTGATAATCTTACTTGTTCAAAATTTAAGATATAAATCAGCTATTTTCGTGTAATTCTAATGAATACATAAGCATTTTTAGCTAATGTAAATATGTTTGTAAAAAAATTGAAAAAATCAAGTCATTTCTATTGACAATCAAGCTGAAAGTGATATACTAAAACAGTAGTTTCGCTGATTTACTTCAAACCTGTTGTGAGGTAAGTTAACGATGCCTTAACCACGCTGTTTGCTGAGCTTGACTCCGGGCAGTGTGGCTATTTTTTTGCACTAGTGAGAGGAAACAAGGCATGGCAAATCACATTGTATTATTTGAACCCCAGATTCCACAAAATACGGGTAATATTGCTCGTACTTGCGCAGCAACGAATGCGCCCCTTCATATTATCAAACCGATGGGTTTTCCTATTGATGATCGTAAGATGAAGCGGGCAGGTCTAGATTATTGGGACAAGCTTGAGATTCATTTTTATGATAGCTTGGCTGATTTTATGGGAAAAATGGATGGTCAGCTCTACCTGATTTCCAAGTTTGCAGAAAAAGTCTATTCAGATGCAGATTTCACGACAGAAGGAGATCATTATTTTCTCTTTGGGCGTGAAGATAAGGGCTTGCCTGAGGAATTTATGCGTGAGCATCCAGAAAAGGCTCTCAGAATTCCGATGAATGATGAACATGTTCGTAGCCTGAATGTATCTAATACAGTATGTATGATTGTCTATGAGGCTCTCCGACAACAAAACTTTGTGGGCCTCGAACTGGTTCACACTTATGAAACAGATAAATTGAAATAAACACTTAGATAAAATGCTTGCGCTTGCAAGCTTTTTTTGTTATCATAAAGGGGTCTTCAGGGCTGGGTGAGATTCCCGACCGGCGGTGAATTTGACTAGCTATTTTAGCTTTCTCTTCGTTGTCTTGTCTCGATATACTTTAAGTATTATCTTCGACTGCGACGTCTAGATAAATCTAAAATATCTTAGCCAAATAAGTCCGCGAGCGCAAGCTGATGTGGTGAGATTCCACAACCGACAGTATAGTCTGGATGGGAGAAGACGAAAGAATGGCTTTGTCTATTCTAATTGATTTTTTATAGGTAAATTGCAACCGCTTGCTAAAAAGAGTGAGGGGAAACTTTTGGAATATAAAAATAGAGGGTAGATAGAGGAATCCTTTCCAACTTCTTCTGATTTTATAGAAAATTGGAGGAACCTGTTATGACAAACACACGTCGACTTTCGACCATTGCAATTCTATCAGCGCTTTCATTTGTGTTGATGTACTTTGACTTTCCGCTTTTGCCAGCGGCATCCTTCTTGAGGATTGAGTTCAGTATTTTACCGGTCCTTGTGGGATTGGTAGTCTTGGATTTACCAGCAGCTTTTGGAGTGCTTTTCCTTCGGTCCTTGTTGAAAATTCTTTTGAACAATCAAGGGGTTAGTACCTATATTGGTTTACCGATGAATATTGTTGCCTTGGGAGTCTTTGTACTTGCTTTTGGTTTGATTTGGAAAAAAGAGCGTACAACCATGCGTTTCGTCCTAGCTTCAATAGCTGGTACGCTTGGTTTGACTCTAGCTATGCTAGTTCTGAACTACGTCTATGCTGTTCCTTTGTACGCTAGGTTTGCTAATTTTGATATTGAGAAAATCTTAGGATTGAGCAACTACCTGATGACTATGGTCTTGCCTTTTAATCTGATTGAAGGTATTATCTTTGCCATCTCTTTCTGGTTGTTGTTTGTCCTTTTGAAACCAACTTTAAAATACTATGAAAGATAAACAAACATATTTGATGAAGGGCTCTTTTGCCCTTTTGCTTTTTGTAATTTTAGGTTATATTGTCAAGTTTTACCCTAATATGCTGATTGGCTTTGATCAACCAATCCAGACTGCTATTCGAGGTGACTTACCTGCTTCCTTGACCTTTCTTTTCAGAACAATCACACATTTAATTGATATCCCAGTCATTATCACTTGGGTTCTCATTGTAGCTTTTATTTTTTACCGTAAGCGATGGAAACTGGAAACTTATCTCATGCTAGGGAATTTGACTTTAGCTGGAATCTTAATCGTAACTTTTAAAAATATCTACCAACGACCTAGACCAGAAATAGTACATCTAGTGGAGGAAAAAGGTTTCTCATTTCCTAGTGGACATTCTCTGGCTGTGACGCTCATGGTAGGATCTTTGATTGTGATTTTGAGCCAACGGATTAAGAATACAACTTGGAGAAAAATCGTTCAAATCTTGCTAAGTTTATACATCGTCAGTGTATTGGTATCAAGAATTTATCTGGGAGTTCACTACCCATCAGATGTGATTGCCAGCCTTTGTGTAGGCCTAGGAGTTTTGTTTATGGAGTTTCCTTTCTATGATAAACTGCGTTTTCAATGGCGATTTACAGGCAAGCAGAAGTAGGCATTAACTCTTCTTGAGGAGAAAGAAATGGAAGTCAACATAAAAGATCTTCATCCGAGTCAACTATACTTATCAGAAGAGAAATTACAAGATATCCAGATGCTTTATCAATCGGTAGAAAAGCACAATATCAATCCAATCAGTGTTCTTGCATTTGGAGATTATTTGTTGATTACAGATGGGCATCACAGGGCTTATCAGGCTTTGTTGGTAGGCCAGGATACAATTTCTGCTGAGTGGGATAGAGATGGAGGTGATGAACTCTATCATCTTTATGCGCAAGCTTGTGAGAAAAGAAAGATATACTCTGTTCTGGATTTAAAAAATCAAATCTTACCTCAAGATGAGTATGAGGCAAAGTGGTATAACTGGTGTGATGGTTTTAATCAAGCAGCGGAGCTAGTATTAGGATTAGAAAATGATGACAAAAATCATTCAGATAGATGATTCCTTGCGTCTAGTTCCCTATTTTTTAGCAGATCATCATGATGCAGCTTTGGCCTGGTATCAAGATGTGGATTTGGTGGAACTTGTAGACGGTATTAGAATACCTTATAGTCCGGAAAAATTAAATGCCATGTATTCCTATTTAGAAAGACACGGGGATTTGTTCTGGATTGAGTTTCGAGAAAAAGGAGAGTGGCTTCCAATTGGGGATGTAACCTTATCTCAGGAAAACCTTCCTATTGTGATTGGCAATCCAATTTATCAACATCAAGGACTTGGACGCAAGGTTTTGAAGGCTTTGATTGATCTAGCTCGGCAAAAGGGTTGGAAACAATTGAACGTTCAAGAAATCTATACTTTCAATCGTACCTCTATAAGATGTTTTGAGTCTCTTGGATTTGTGGAAAGAGGCGCTACTGAAAAGGGCTTGAGTTTTGTACTGACTTTGAGCGAATGAATTCACTCCATCGTGGTAGAAGATTTTGAAGATTAATTGCACCAAAAAAGTGTAACATAAAGAAATGTCAAAAATAAAAATTTCTCTTGCATTTTTTTTAAAATAGTGTATAATAGATGGGTATGTGTAAAGCATACTTGTGGGAGGTAAAAATCTCTAAATTACCGCCAAAACCACAAAGGAGGATTTAAAAATGGCTAAAAAAGTCGAAAAACTTGTAAAATTGCAAATCCCTGCTGGTAAAGCTACACCAGCTCCACCAGTTGGACCTGCTCTTGGTCAAGCTGGTATCAACATCATGGGATTCACAAAAGAGTTCAACGCTCGTACTGCTGACCAAGCTGGTATGATCATTCCAGTTGTTATTTCAGTATACGAAGACAAATCATTTACTTTCGTTACAAAAACACCACCAGCTGCTGTTCTTTTGAAAAAAGCTGCAGGTGTTGAAAAAGGATCAGGTACACCTAACAAAACTAAGGTTGCTACAGTTACTCGTGCACAAGTACAAGAAATTGCAGAAACTAAAATGCCAGATTTGAACGCTGCAAACATTGAGTCTGCAATGCGTATGATCGAAGGTACTGCTCGTTCTATGGGATTCACTGTTGTTGACTAATCAATAACATCCCTATATAACCCGCAAGACTTCATCATTTCGAGAAGTGACGTGGGAGATGAAAATCGATTGAACCACTTACAAGGAGAATAGAAAATGGCTAAAAAAAGCAAACAACTTCGTGCTGCTCTTGAGAAGATCGACAGCACAAAAGCATACAGCGTAGAAGAAGCTGTAGCTCTTGCAAAAGAAACTAACTTTGCAAAATTTGATGCAACTGTAGAAGTTGCTTACAACTTGAACATTGACGTTAAAAAAGCTGACCAACAAATCCGTGGAGCAATGGTATTGCCAAACGGTACTGGTAAAACAGCTCGCGTTCTTGTATTTGCACGTGGTGCAAAAGCTGAAGAAGCAAAAGCTGCTGGTGCAGACTTCGTTGGTGAAGATGACCTTGTTGCTAAAATCAACGACGGTTGGTTGGACTTCGACGTAGTTATCGCTACACCTGACATGATGGCTCTTGTTGGACGTCTTGGACGTGTCCTTGGACCTCGTAACTTGATGCCAAACCCTAAAACTGGTACTGTAACAATGGATGTTGCTAAAGCAGTTGAAGAGTCTAAAGGTGGTAAAATCACTTACCGTGCTGACCGTGCAGGTATCGTACAAGCTATCATCGGTAAAGTTTCATTTGAAGCTGACAAGTTAGTAGAAAACTTCAAAGCATTCAACGAAACAATCCAAAAAGCTAAACCAGCTACTGCTAAAGGAACTTACGTAACAAGCTTGACAATCACAACTACTCAAGGTGTTGGTATCAAGGTTGACGTTAACTCACTTTAATTAGTAATGATTTAACATGAAAGGTTGAAGACAAATTTGTCTCAACCTTTTTTCTATTAAAAAAATAAAAATACGTATAAACTTTCTAATCTATTTGATATTGTAAAGTATCTAGATAGAAAATTCAGAAAATTTGCTCTTTTCTCTTGAAAATTTTTGAAAAAATGGTATGATAGTAACAAGCTATTTTTAAGAGAAGAGAAAGGGGAACGATGGAGAAAATCATTTTAGACTCACCTAAGACGGGATCGGATCTTGTTTTGGAAACACTTCGCGACTTAGGAATCGACACGATTTTTGGTTATCCTGGTGGAGCAGTACTTCCTTTATATGATGCTATTTATAATTTTAAGGGAATCCGCCATATTCTAGGTCGCCATGAGCAGGGCTGTCTTCACGAAGCTGAAGGTTATGCTAAGTCAACAGGAAAACTGGGTGTTGCAGTCGTCACAAGCGGACCAGGAGCTACAAATGCCATTACAGGGATCGCAGATGCTATGAGCGATAGTGTTCCCCTTTTGGTCTTCACAGGACAAGTTGCAAGAGCGGGAATCGGTAAGGATGCTTTTCAAGAAGCTGATATCGTTGGTATCACCATGCCAATCACTAAGTACAATTATCAGGTTCGAGAAACTGCGGATATTCCGCGAATTATTACAGAAGCTGTGCATATTGCGACTACAGGTCGTCCAGGGCCAGTCGTCATTGACCTACCAAAAGATGTTTCTGCGCTTGAGACAGACTTCGTATACTCTCCAGAGATAGATTTACCAAGTTATCAGCCAACACTTGAGCCAAATGATATGCAAATCAAGAAAATCTTGAAGCAATTGTCTAAGGCTAAAAAACCAGTCTTGCTAGCTGGGGGTGGGATTAGTTACGCTGAGGCTGCGGCAGAGTTAAATGAATTTGCAGAGCGTTATCAAATTCCAGTTGTGACAAGTCTTTTGGGACAGGGAACAATTGCAACTAGCCATCCACTGTTTTTGGGAATGGGCGGAATGCATGGTTCCTTTGCAGCAAATATTGCCATGACTGAGGCTGATTTCATGATTTCTATTGGTTGCCGCTTTGATGACCGTTTGACTGGAAATCCTAAAACCTTTGCTAAGAATGCAAAAGTAGCGCATATTGATATCGATCCAGCAGAGATTGGTAAGATTATCGCTGTTGATATCCCGGTTGTTGGAGATGCTAAAAAGGCCTTGCAGCAGTTACTAGCTGAGCCAATCGTTCGTAACAATACTGAAAAATGGATTGAAAAAGTTACCAAAGATAAGAATCGTGTTCGTTCTTATGATAAGAAAGAACGTGTGGTTCAACCTCAAGCAGTTATTGAACGCGTCGGTGAGTTGACCAATGGCGATGCCATTGTTGTAACAGACGTTGGACAACACCAAATGTGGACGGCTCAATACTATCCTTACCAAAACGAGCGACAACTCGTAACATCAGGTGGTCTAGGAACCATGGGATTCGGAGTTCCAGCAGCTATTGGTGCTAAGATTGCTAATCCAGATAAAGAAGTTGTTCTCTTTGTCGGAGATGGCGGTTTCCAGATGACTAATCAGGAATTGGCAATCTTAAATATTTACAAGATTCCAATCAAGGTCATCATGCTTAATAACCATTCACTCGGGATGGTTCGCCAGTGGCAAGAAGCCTTCTATGATGGTCGAACTTCAGAGTCGGTCTTTGATAGCCTTCCAGATTTCCAATTGATGGCTCAAGCCTATGGAATTAAGAATTATAAGTTTGATAATCCTGAAACTCTTGAGAAGGATTTGGAAGTCATCATGGAAGATGAACCAATGTTTATTGAAGTAGACATTTCTCGGAAAGAACATGTTTTACCGATGGTACCAGCTGGTAAGAGTAATCATGAGATGTTGGGGGTGAAGTTTAATGCGTAGAATGTTAACAGCCAAACTTCAAAACCGTTCAGGTGTTCTCAATCGCTTCACAGGAGTCTTATCGAGACGTCAAGTCAATATCGAAAGCATTTCTGTTGGCGCAACCGAAAATCCAAATGTGTCACGGATTACCATTATCATCGATGTTGCCTCACATGACGAGGTGGAGCAAATCATCAAACAACTGAATCGTCAGATTGATGTAATTCGTATTCGTGATATTACGGATCAGCCCCACTTAGAACGAGAAGTAATTCTTATAAAGGTTTCAGCGCCTGCTGAAAAACGTGCAGAAATTTTGGCTATTATCCAACCTTTCCGTGCAACAGTAGTCGATGTAGCTCCAAGTTCCATTACCATTCAGATGACTGGGAATGCAGAAAAGAGTGAAGCTTTGATTCGAGTCATTCGACCTTACGGTATCAAGAATATCGCTCGTACGGGTGCAACTGGATTTACCCGCGACTAATACTCTTCGTAAATCTCTTCAAACTACGTTAGCGTCGCTTTGCCGTAGGTATATGTTACTGACTTCGTCAGTCTTATTTACAACCTCAAAGCAGTGCTTTGAGCAACCTGCAGCTAGCTTCCTAGTTTGCTCTTTGATTTTCATTGAGTAAAAGAATCCAACTTAAATTTGTTAAACCAGCCTAACAGGCAATAAAAATAGAAAAGAGAGAAAAAACTATGGCAGTTCAAATGGAATACGAAAAAGATGTAAAAGTAGCAGCACTTGACGGTAAAAAAATCGCCGTTATTGGTTATGGTTCACAAGGACATGCGCACGCTCAAAACTTGCGTGATTCAGGTCGCGATGTGATCATCGGTGTACGTCCAGGTAAATCTTTCGATAAAGCAAAAGAAGATGGTTTTGACACTTACACAGTAGCAGAAGCAACTAAATTGGCTGATGTTATCATGATCTTGGCACCAGATGAAATCCAACAAGAATTGTACGAAGCAGAAATTGCTCCAAACTTGGAAGCTGGAAATGCTGTTGGATTTGCACATGGTTTCAACATTCACTTCGAATTCATCAAAGTTCCTGCAGATGTTGATGTCTTTATGTGTGCTCCTAAAGGACCAGGACACTTGGTACGTCGTACTTACGAAGAAGGATTTGGTGTTCCAGCACTTTACGCTGTCTACCAAGATGCAACAGGAAATGCCAAAAACATCGCTATGGACTGGTGTAAAGGTGTTGGTGCAGCGCGTGTAGGTCTTCTTGAAACAACATACAAAGAAGAAACTGAAGAAGATTTGTTTGGTGAACAAGCAGTACTTTGTGGTGGTTTGACTGCCCTTATTGAAGCTGGTTTTGAAGTCTTGACAGAAGCTGGTTATGCTCCAGAATTGGCTTACTTTGAAGTTCTTCACGAAATGAAATTGATCGTTGACTTGATCTACGAAGGTGGATTTAAGAAAATGCGTCAATCAATTTCAAACACTGCTGAGTATGGTGACTATGTTTCAGGTCCACGTGTAATCACTGAACAAGTCAAAGAAAACATGAAAGCAGTTCTTGCGGACATCCAAAATGGTAAATTCGCCAACGACTTTGTAAATGACTACAAAGCTGGACGTCCAAAATTGACTGCCTACCGTGAACAAGCAGCTAACCTTGAAATTGAAAAAGTTGGTGCAGAATTGCGTAAAGCAATGCCATTTGTCGGTAAAAACGACGATGATGCATTCAAGATCTACAACTAATTTTTAAGAATATAAACAGAAGGCGAGTTGGGGGGAACCTAACTCGCTTTTTATCTTGAAAACTCATCTAGGAGGAGATTATGCTAAGTGCAAAAGATGTGGTGAAAGCCCACAAGGTTTTGAGTGGTGTAGTAGCCAATACACCACTTGACTACGATCATTATTTATCCGAAAAATACGGAGCGAAAATTTATCTTAAAAAGGAAAATGCTCAACGTGTCCGTTCTTTTAAAATTCGTGGAGCTTATTACGCTATCTCGCAATTGACAAAAGAGGAACGTGAACGTGGTGTAGTGTGTGCTTCAGCGGGAAATCACGCTCAAGGAGTTGCCTACACATGTAATGAGATGAAGATCCCTGCAACAATCTTTATGCCAATTACGACACCTCAACAGAAAATTGGTCAGGTCCGTTTCTTTGGAGGAGATTTTGTGACGATCAAATTAGTAGGGGATACTTTTGATGCTTCAGCCAAGGCTGCTCAAGACTTTACTGTAGCTGAAAATCGTACTTTTATTGACCCCTTCGATGATCCCTATGTTCAAGCTGGCCAGGGTACGGTAGCCTATGAAATTTTAGAAGAAGCTCGTAAAGAATCTATTGAATTTGATACTGTCTTGGTACCAGTTGGAGGTGGAGGCCTCATTTCAGGTGTTTCTACTTATATTAAAGAAACTAATCCAGCAATTGAAGTGATTGGTGTTGAAGCAAATGGTGCTCGTTCTATGAAGGCTGCCTTTGAAGCTGGGGGACCGGTTAAACTTAAAGAAATTGATAAATTTGCGGATGGGATTGCAGTACAAAAAGTAGGGCAGTTGACCTATGAAGCAACACGAAAAAATGTTGAAACTCTTATCGGTGTAGATGAAGGATTGATTTCTGAGACCTTAATTGATCTTTATTCTAAACAAGGGATTGTAGCTGAGCCTGCGGGTGCTGCTAGTATTGCAGCCTTGGAAGTATTATCCGATTATATTAAGGGCAAGACCATTTGTTGTATCATTTCTGGAGGGAATAATGACATCAACCGTATGCCAGAGATGGAAGAACGTGCCTTGATTTATGATGGTATCAAGCATTACTTTGTAGTGAATTTCCCACAACGTCCGGGAGCACTTCGAGAGTTTGTAAATGATATCTTAGGACCTCATGATGATATTACTCGTTTTGAATATATCAAACGAGCTAGCAAGGGAACTGGTCCAGTATTGATAGGGGTTGCACTTGCTGATAAGCACGATTATGCGGGATTGATTCACCGGATGGAGAAATTTGACCCATCTTATATTAACTTGAATGGGAATGAGACCCTATATAATATGCTTGTTTAATATGCTATGAAATTTTTATCATATCATTTGCCTAACCTATTTACAAGTGCTATAATGTAAATGAAGAAAGGGGGAGATTCCCATGGTTTTAAAAGTTATACTTGTTCTAATTATTCTAATGCTTATTGTAGGAGCTATACTAATGAGCTCAATCTATGTTGTTCGACAACAATCAGTAGCTATCATTGAACGATTTGGTAAGTATCAAAAGTTGAGCAATAGTGGTATTCACCTAAGAGCACCATTTGGGATTGATAAAATTGCAGCTCGTGTACAACTGCGTCTCTTGCAAAGTGAAATCGTTGTGGAAACCAAGACTCAAGATAACGTATTTGTGACGATGAATGTTGCAACACAGTACCGAGTAAATGAACAAAATGTTACAGATGCTTACTATAAACTAATGAGACCTGAGGCTCAAATCAAATCTTACATTGAAGATGCATTGCGCTCATCAGTTCCTAAGTTAACTTTGGATGAATTGTTTGAGAAAAAGGATGAAATTGCATTAGAAGTTCAAAAACAAGTAGCGGAAGAAATGTCAACGTATGGGTACATTATCGTCAAAACGCTCATTACCAAAGTAGAGCCGGATGCGGAAGTCAAGCAATCGATGAATGAAATCAATGCTGCTCAACGTAAGAGAGTAGCAGCACAAGAATTGGCCGAAGCAGATAAAATTAAGATCGTAACAGCGGCCGAAGCAGAGGCAGAAAAGGATCGCCTACATGGTGTGGGGATCGCAGAGCAACGAAAAGCAATTGTTGATGGACTTGCTGATTCTATTAAAGAGTTAAAAGGAGCCAATGTTGAATTAACTGAAGAGCAAATCATGTCAATCTTGTTAACTAACCAGTATTTAGATACATTGAATAATTTTGCAGAAAAACAAGGTAATAATACAATTTTCTTACCAGCAAATCCTAACGGAGTTGAAGATATACGAACCCATATATTATCGGCTTTAAAAGCCAAGTAAACCAAATCTTAACGTCTTATTTGATTGGATATATGTTTTTTTATTGACAAATGCCATAAAAACGTATACAATTAAATATCGTAAAGAATAAAATAGGAGAAAAACATGGCTAAGACTAACTTTGAAAAAGTAGAATCAGTTGTTAGCTGGGTTCGTGATAAGAAGATCACTGGTTATCGTATTTCTAAAGAAACGAATGCACGTGAAATGTCTATCATTGCTCTAGCTCAAGGACGTGCAAAAGTTAAAAATATTTCCTTTGAAACAGCCCTTGGATTAATTGATTTCTATGAAAAAAATCATGAAAAATTTGAAGATTAATCTTTGGATACAAGCAGACTCTAATTAGGGTCTGCTTTTATTTATGGAATGGAGAAATAGCCATGCTATGACCTACTCAACAAATCTATTTGTTAGGATGAGCTAGGTTGACAGGAGAGGAGTGATCTCATACTCTTCGAAAATCAAATTCAAACCACGTCAGCTTCGCCTTGCCGTACTCAAGTACAGCCTGCGGCTCGCTTCCTAGTTTGCTCTTTGATTTTCATTGAGTATCACTCATGAAAATCAAATAAAAGATTAGGAATATAGCTACAAGCAATACTTGCTCAGAAAGCAGAAGATGGCATCGAAGATATAAAAATAGGTCGGAATAAAAAACTCCGACCTTGATTTTTATGTTCATGAGCCTTTGACTCAATGTTGATTGGGGATTGAAAAGGAATACAACTCTTAGTTTAAGAGGTTTATCCAACCGCTTTTATCTTATCCTAAATAGCGTTGTAAAAATTCTCTTGTACGTTCCTCTTTAGGATTTGTAAATAAATCTTCAGGTTTGCCTTCTTCTGCAATCACACCTTTGTCCATAAAGATGACACGGTGTGATACGTCACGAGCAAATTCCATTTCGTGGGTTACAACGATCATTGTCAAGCCTTCTTGAGCTAGTTCTTGCATGATTTTTAGAACTTCACCGACCATTTCAGGGTCAAGGGCTGAAGTAGGCTCGTCAAAGAGAATGGCATCAGGATTCATAGAAAGCGCGCGAGCAATGGCTACACGTTGCTTTTGACCACCAGAAAGTTGTTTTGGTTTAGCTTGCCAGTAGCGCTCTCCCATTCCAACCTTTTCAAGGTTTTCTTTAGCAATTTTCTCTGCTTCTGATCGTTCACGTTTGAGAACGGTTGTCTGTGCAACAATCGTATTTTCAAGAACGTTGAGATTTTCAAAGAGGTTAAAGGATTGGAAAACCATGCCTAGTTTTTCACGATAGTGAGTGAGGTTATACCCTTTTTCAAGTACGTTTTCACCGTGATAAAGGATCTCACCATCAGTTGGTGTTTCGAGAAGGTTGATAGAACGTAGGAAGGTTGATTTACCACTACCGGAACTACCGATGATAGAAATCACTTCTCCTTTATGAATAGTGAGAGAGATGTCTTTTAAGACCTCGTTTTGCCCGTAGGATTTTTTGAGGTGTTTGATTTCAAGGATTGGTTGACTCATTATTTCAAATCCTCCGTTTGCATTTGGTTAGCACCTGTCGTGTAGGTATCCATATCCATACGTTTTTCGATGAAGCGTAGGATACGCGTTACTGTGAAGGTGAGGACAAAGTAGATAACTGCGATGATGGTAAAGGTTTGGAAGTACTGGTAGGTTTGTGTTGCTACTGTATTTCCTGAGAAGTAAAGTTCTACAACAGAGATAACGTTCAATACAGAAGTATCCTTGATGTTGATGACGAACTCATTACCAGTCGCTGGTAGAATATTTCGAACAACTTGAGGCAAAACAATCTTACGCATGGTCTGGTTATGAGTCATGCCAAGTGCAGTTGCCGCTTCAAATTGTCCCTTATCAACAGCTAGGATACCACCACGGACGATTTCAGTCATGTAGGCACCAGTGTTGATCGAAACGATAAAGATAGCAGCTAGCGTACGGTCTAGATTGATTCCGAAAGCTTGAGCAGTTCCATAGTAGATAACCATAGATTGTACAATCATAGGTGTCCCACGGAAAATTTCAATATAGATATTGAGAATCCAACCGATTAGTTTTTGGATGCCGAAAATAAATTGATTTTCTGATAGAGGTGCTGTACGGAAGACACCGATAGCAAGACCGATAGCGAGACCAACGATGGTACCGATAATTGAAATGAGAAGTGTAATACCAGCACCACGCAAGAGTTGTTGCCAGTTTTCAGTCAGAATTTTAGCGACTTGGCCAAAGAAATTACTGTTGCTTTCCTCTGTCGTTGTAGATTCTGCTGGTTGCTCTTTGATCATACGATCCATGAGCGCAACTTGTTCATCTTTAGAAATGGTTTCAATACTGGCATTGATTTGGCTGATACGGTTATCATCTTTACGAAGTCCAATAGCGATAGATGTATCTTCTTCACCAGTTTTAAAACCAGGTTCAGGCTGAATCATTTTGAACTTAGCGTTTGCTGATTCGGCAGTTAGGGCTTCAGGACGTTCAGAAACATAGGCATCAATGACACCAGCTTCAAGAGCTTGACGCATTTGGGCGAAATCTCCCATGGCAGTTTCCTTCTGAGCGCCTGAGATTTGTGAAATCAAATCATAAAGGTAAACACCTTGTTGAGAAGTGATTTTTGCTCCGCTAAAGTCCTCTAGTGATTTGGCGTTTGCATAGGCAGAATCTTTTTTGACCAAAAGTACTGGTTCGCTAGTATAGTAGCTGCTTGAAAATGCAATTTCTTGTTTGCGTTCAGCAGTTGGGCTCATACCTGCAATGATCATATCAATCTTACCAGAAGTAAGGGCTGGAACAAGTCCTTCCCACTTGGTTTTAACAACCAAGGGCTCTTTGCCTAGGTCCTTAGCAATTTTTTTAGCTATTTGGACGTCGTAACCATTAGCATATTGGTTGGTTCCATCGATTTTGACAGCGCCGTTACTGTCGTCATCTTGAGTCCAGTTAAAGGGTGCGTAGGCTGCCTCCATACCGATGCGTAAATATTCATCGGCTTGGACCTGGCTAACTAGTCCTAAAGTAAGGGCCAGGCTAGCAAGGATAGTTAAGCATAATTTTTTCATGTTTTCTCCTATTTCTAGTCTAAAATTGCTTCTCTCTATTGTATCGAAAATTAGCAAGTTTTTCAATCCTAGTAAACCCTTACTTGGAAAAAAATGATATAATGAGAAAAAGGTCAAAAGAGGCTATATTATGAAAAAAAGATGGTTAATAGTACTTATATTTACATGTCTGATAATTGTTCCCAAACTGGTTTTTGCCGTGGATTTCAGCATTCCATCCTATAAAGGAGAACTGTATATTCATGCAGATAATACAGCGGAATTTAGGCAGAAGATAGTTTACCAGTTTGAGGATGATTTTAATGGCCAAATAGTGGGACTTGGTCGTGCAGGCAAGATGCCTAGCGGGTTTGAAATTGATCCTCATCCAAAGGTTGAGGCATCGAAAAATGGTGCTAAACTGACAGATGTTACTAGCGAAGTGACAGAAGAAAAGAATGGTTATACTGTTAAAGTCTATAATCCAGGTCAGGAAGGGGACAGGGTCGAAGTGGAACTTACCTGGCAATTGAAAAATCTTCTTTTCTTATATCATGATATCGCTGAATTAAATTGGCAACCCTTAACAGATAGTTCAGAATCTATTGAAAAGTTTGAGTTTCATGTGAGGGGAGATAAGGGGGCTGAAAAACTCTTTTTCCACACAGGTCAACTTTATAGAGAGGGAAGTATTGAACAGAGTGGTCATGACTATACTATTCGCTTAGACAATCTTCCGTCTAAGCGCGGAGTTGAGTTGCATGCCTACTGGCCTCGAACTGATTTTGCTAGCGCTACAGATCAGGGCTTAAAAGGGAATCGTTTAGAAGAGTTTAATAAGATAGAAGACTCGATTGTTAGAGAAAAAGAGCAGAGTAAACAACTCGTTACTTGGGTGTTTCCTTCAATACTTTCCATCTCCTTGTTATTGAGTATCTGCTTCTATTTTATTTATAGAAGAAAAACCACTCCTTCAGTCAAATATGCCAAAAATCATCGTCTCTATGAACCGCCGATGGAATTAGAGCCTATGGTTTTATCAGAGGCTGTCTACTCGACCTCCTTAGAGGAAGTGAGTCCTCTAACCAAAGGAGCAGGAAAATTCACCTTTGACCAACTTATTCAAGCTACCTTGTTAGATGTGATAGACCGTGGGAATGTCTCTATTATTTCAGAAGGAGACGCAGTTGGCTTGAGGCTGGTAAAAGAAGATGGTTTGTCAAGCTTTGAGAAAGACTGCCTAAATCTGACCTTTTCAGGTAAAAAAGAAGTTGCTGTTTCCAATTTGTTTGCAGATTATAAGGTTTCTGAGAACCTTTACCGTGGAGCGAAAGCTACTGATGAAAAACGGATTCAAACAAAAGGCCGTAAACTCAAATATTCTTTTGAAAGAGCATTGAAAGAGATGCAAGACGGAGTAAGAAATCGAGTTTCCTTCTGGGGGCTCCCAGATTATTATCGCCCCTTGACTAGCGGGGAAAAGGTCTTGCAAGTGAGCATGGCTGTTTCTACTATTTTCCCACTAATCATCGGATTTGGTTTGTTCTTGTATAGTTTGGACGTTCATGGCTATCTTTACCTCCCCTTGCCAATACTTGGTTTTCTAGGTTTAGTTTTGGCTGTTTTCTATTATTGGAAGCTTCGACTAGATAATCGTGATGGTGTCCTAAATGAAGCAGGAGCAGAAGTCTACTATCTCTGGACCAGTTTTGAAAATATGTTGCGTGAGATTGCACGACTGGATCAGGCTGAATTGGAAAGTATTGTTGTTTGGAATCGTCTATTAGTTTATGCAACTTTGTTTGGATATGCTGACAAGGTTAGCCATTTGATGAAGGTTCACCAGATCCAAGTTGAAAATCCAGATATCAATCTCTATGTAGCCTATGGCTGGCATAGCATGTTTTATCATTCAACAGCGCAAATGAGCCATTATGCCAGTGTCGCAAATACGGCAAGTACTTACTCAGTATCTTCTAGTAGTGGAAGTTCTGGTGGTGGATTTTCTGGCGGCGGTGGTGGCGGCAGCATCGGTGCCTTTTAAAGAAAACTAAACACAGCTTATAAAAGTATGATATAATGGAGGATAGAAAAAGGAGTTATCTATGTATCTTATTGAAATTTTAAAATCTATCTTTTTTGGTATTGTTGAAGGAATTACGGAATGGTTGCCGATCTCAAGTACAGGTCACTTGATCCTAGCAGAAGAGTTTGTCCAGTATAAAGACCAGAGTGAAGCCTTCATGTCTATGTTTAACGTAGTTATTCAACTGGGTGCTATCCTAGCCGTTATGGTTATCTACTTTAACAAGCTTAATCCCTTCAAACCTGGTAAGGATAAGGTGCAAGTCCGTAAAACGTGGCAGTTATGGTCCAAGGTTTTTGTAGCGACCTTACCTCTTCTCCTAGTCTTTAAGTTTGATGATTGGTTTGATACTCACTTCCATAATATGGTTTCAGTAGCTATCATGTTGATTGTTTATGGGGTGGCCTTTATCTATCTTGAAAAACGTAACAAAGCGCAAGCGATTGAGCCAACAGTCACAGAGTTGGACAAATTACCTTATAAAACAGCCCTTTATATCGGTCTTTTCCAAGTCTTGGCTCTTTTACCAGGAACTAGCCGTTCAGGTGCCACTATCGTCGGTGGTTTGTTGAATGGGACTAGTCGTTCAGTGGTGACAGAGTTTACCTTCTATCTAGGAATTCCAGTTATGTTTGGAGCAAGTGCTTTGAAGATTTTTAAATTTATCAAAGCGGGAGAAGTCTTGAGTTTTGGTCAATTCTTCTTGCTCTTGGTAGCAATGGTAGTGGCTTTTGCAGTCAGCATGGTTGCCATTCGTTTCTTGACCAGCTATGTAAAAAAACACGACTTTACGATGTTTGGTAAATACCGTATTGTCCTAGGTAGTGTATTACTACTTTATAGCTTCGTTCGATTATTTGTATAAGAAAAAAGAGGCTGGGCAAAAAGTCTTTAAAATCAAAAAACGCATAATATCAGATGTTGAAAAACCTTGATACTATGCGTTTTATTGTGGGAAAATTTACTTCATTTACTCCTGAAATTGAGTTTTTGTCCAAGCTCTTTTAAAATCCAGTCACAGTGACACCCAATAAGCGAACGTCTTTATCTTTATCTGCCAGAGATTCGTAAAGTTGGATAGCCATTTGTGAAATAGTTTCAGCATCTTGGATCTTTTGAGATAAGCTTTTCCGCTTAGTCATTGTAGAAAAGTCAGCATAGCGGATTTTTAAAATAACAATCTTTCCAGATTTTTCATGTTTTTGAAGACTTAGGGCAACTCTTTCCGAAAGGAGAGTTAGCTCTTTTTTGATATCCTCTTCTAGATTGAGAATTTTACTATAAGTTTTTTCTTTTCCGATAGACTTACGAATGCGATTGGATTTGACGGGAGAATTATCAATGCCACGAGCCTTGCGATACAGGTCAAAACCGAGTCTACCAAAACGATCAATGAGACTAATTTCAGAAATTTTTAAAAGGTCAGCTCCTGTGAATACGCCCATTTGATGCAATTTCTCAACTGTTTTCTTACCTACACCGTGGAATTTAGCGATATCCATTTGTTTGAGAAAATCTTCAGCTTCATTAGGGAGAATAACTGTCAGACCTCGAGGTTTTTGGTAATCGCTGGCTATTTTAGCTAAGAATTTATTGTAAGACACACCAGCAGAAGAGGTCAAATGAAGTTCATTCCAAATATCTTGTTGAATTAGTCGAGCGATTTTAACAGCGGACTTGATGCCGAGTTTGTTTTCAGTCACGTCTAGATAAGCTTCATCGATACTCATAGGCTCGATATTATCCGTATAACGTTTGAAAATAGCTCGAATCTGTTGACCGACAGCAGTATATTTTTCGTAGTTTCCAGAAATGAAAACTGCTTGAGGGCAACGTTCATAGGCTTCTTTAGAACTCATGGCTGAGTGGATGCCAAATGCTCGTGCTTCATAGCTACAGGTAGAAACAACACCGCGACCACCAGTTTTTCTAGGGTCACTACCAATCACAACTGGCTTCCCTTTAAGTTTGGGATTGTCTCGAATTTCAACAGCAGCAAAAAAGGCATCCATGTCAATATGGATGATTTTACGAGATAAATCATTCATTAGTGGAAAAATCAACATGAAGAAACCTCTCAGTGCTAGTTTGTTTAATTTTATTATACTCTTTTTCTGAAAAAATGAAAATCAAAATAACCTCTTTCAAAAATATAATACAGTTTGTGGCATATTTTGAACTGTATTAGAAAAGAAAGTGTTAAAAAAGTGAGTTTTTAGTTGTTGAAATCGTTTACTGTGTGTTATACTGAATACATGAATGTAACAGATGACTGTTACTAGAAAGAAAAAAGAGGAATTAACATGGTTGTTAAGACAGTTGTTGAAGCACAGGACATTTTTGACAAAGCCTGGGAAGGCTTTAAAGGTGTTGACTGGAAAGAAAAAGCAAGTGTATCACGCTTTGTACAGGCTAACTACACACCTTACGATGGAGACGAAAGCTTCCTTGCAGGACCAACAGAACGTTCACTCCACATCAAAAAAATCGTAGAAGAAACTAAAGCACACTACGAAGAAACTCGTTTCCCAATGGACACTCGTCCAACTTCTATTGCTGATATTCCTGCTGGATTTATCGACAAAGAAAACGAATTGATTTATGGTATCCAAAACGATGAACTCTTCAAATTGAACTTCATGCCAAAAGGTGGTATCCGTATGGCTGAAACTACTTTGAAAGAAAATGGATACGAACCAGATCCAGCTGTTCACGAAATTTTCACTAAATACGTAACAACTGTTAACGATGGTATCTTCCGTGCTTACACTTCAAACATCCGTCGTGCTCGTCACGCTCACACTGTAACTGGTCTTCCAGATGCATACTCACGTGGACGTATCATCGGTGTTTATGCACGTCTTGCTCTTTACGGTGCAGACTACTTGATGCAAGAAAAAGTTAACGATTGGAACTCAATCGAAGAAATCGATGAAGAAACAATCCGTCTTCGTGAAGAAATCAACCTTCAATATCAAGCATTGCAACAAGTTGTTCGCTTGGGTGATCTTTACGGAGTTGATGTTCGTAAACCAGCGATGAACGTTAAAGAAGCTATCCAATGGGTAAACATTGCCTTTATGGCTGTCTGCCGTGTTATCAACGGTGCGGCTACATCTCTTGGACGTGTGCCAATCGTATTGGACATCTTTGCAGAACGTGACCTTGCTCGTGGTACATTTACTGAATCAGAAATCCAAGAATTTGTTGATGATTTCGTTATGAAACTTCGTACAGTTAAATTTGCTCGTACAAAAGCTTACGACCAATTGTACTCAGGTGACCCAACCTTCATCACAACTTCTATGGCTGGTATGGGTAACGACGGTCGTCACCGTGTTACTAAGATGGACTACCGTTTCTTGAACACTCTTGACAACATTGGTAACTCTCCAGAACCAAACTTGACAGTTCTTTGGACTGACAAATTGCCATACAACTTCCGTCGCTACTGTATGCACATGAGCCACAAACACTCTTCAATCCAATACGAAGGTGTAACAACAATGGCTAAAGATGGATATGGTGAAATGAGCTGTATCTCATGTTGTGTATCTCCACTTGACCCAGAAAACGAAGAACAACGTCACAACATCCAGTACTTCGGTGCTCGCGTTAACGTTCTTAAAGCTCTTCTTACTGGTTTGAACGGTGGTTACGACGATGTTCATAAAGACTACAAAGTATTTGACATCGAACCAATCCGTGACGAAGTTCTTGAATTCGAATCAGTTAAAGCAAACTTTGAAAAATCTCTTGACTGGTTGACTGACACTTACGTAGATGCTTTGAACATCATCCACTACATGACTGACAAGTACAACTACGAAGCTGTTCAAATGGCCTTCTTGCCAACTAAACAACGTGCTAACATGGGATTCGGTATCTGTGGATTCGCTAACACTGTTGACACATTGTCAGCTATCAAGTACGCTACAGTTAAACCAATCCGTGACGAAAATGGCTACATCTACGATTACGAAACAATCGGTGAATACCCACGTTGGGGTGAAGATGACCCACGTTCAAACGAATTGGCAGAATGGTTGATCGAAGCTTACACAACTCGTCTACGTAGCCACAAACTTTACAAAGACGCAGAAGCTACAGTATCACTTTTGACAATCACATCTAACGTTGCTTACTCTAAACAAACTGGTAACTCTCCAGTCCACAAAGGTGTATACCTCAACGAAGATGGTTCAGTGAACTTGTCTAAACTTGAATTCTTCTCACCAGGTGCTAACCCATCTAACAAAGCTAAAGGTGGATGGTTGCAAAACTTGAACTCACTTGCTAGCCTTGACTTTGGTTACGCAGCTGATGGTATCTCATTGACAACTCAAGTATCACCACGTGCTCTTGGTAAAACTCGTGACGAACAAGTTGATAACTTGGTAACAATCCTTGATGGTTACTTCGAAAACGGTGGACAACACGTTAACTTGAACGTTATGGACTTGAACGATGTTTACGAAAAGATCATGTCAGGTGAAGACGTAATCGTACGTATCTCAGGATACTGTGTAAATACTAAGTACCTCACTCCAGAACAAAAAACTGAATTGACACAACGTGTCTTCCACGAAGTTCTTTCAATGGATGATGCATTGAGCTAAGATTCATAAATAGTAAATAAAAACCAGTCATTTTGACTGGTTTTTTTGGCTCTCTGTCAACTGTAGTGGGTTGAATAAAAGCTAACATCTGGAGAGGACAATCGTTGTCCTCTCCATTTTTATATTCAGAGCGATGAAAATTCGTTTCTTAAAGTTATCAAAGTTCCGAAATCCAAAGGCATTTCGTTTGATGAGTTTAATGAGATTATTAGTCGCTTCCAACTTACCGTTGGAATAGGGTAATTGAAGGGCGTTGACAATTTTCTCTTTGTCCTTGAGAAATGTCTTAAAGACAGTCTGAAAAAGAGGATAAACCTTCTTTAGATTGTCCTCAATAAGTCCAAAAAATTTGTCTGACTCCTTATTCTGAAAGTGAAAAAGCAAGAGCTGATAGACATTGTAGTGGTGTTTCAAGTCTTCTGAATAGCTCAAAAGCTTGTCTAGAATCTCTTTATTCGTTAAGTGCATACGAAAAGTAGGACGATAAAATCGTTTATCGCTGAGTTTACGACTATCCTGTTGAATGAGCTTCCAGTAACGTTTGATGGCCTTGTATTCATGAGATTTTCTATCGAATTGGTTCATAATTTGGACACGAACCCGACTCATAGCTCGGCTAAGATGTTGAACAATGTGAAAACGATCCAAAACGATTTTAGCACACGGAAAAAGTTGTCTAGCTAAGTCATAGTAAGGGCTAAACATATCCATAGTAATGATTTTCACTCGACATCGGACTGCTCTATCGTAGCGAAGAAAGTGATTGCGGATGATAGCTTGTGTTCTTCCCTCAAGAACAGTAATGATATTGAGCTGATCAAAATCTTGTGCGATAAAACTCATCTTTCCCTTGGTAAAGGCATACTCGTCCCAAGACATAATCTCTGGAAGACGAGAAAAATCATGCTTAAAGTGAAAGTCATTGAGCTTACGAATGACAGTTGAAGTTGAAATGGATAGCTGATGTGCAATATCAGTCATAGAAGTCTTTTCAATCAACTTTTGAGCAATCTTTTGATTGATGATGCGAGGAATTTGATGATTCTTTTTGACGATAGAAGTCTCAGCGACCATCAATTTAGAGCAATGATAGCACTTAAAACGACGCTTTTTAAGAAGAATTCTGGTAGGCATACCAGTCGTTTCGAGGTAAGGAATTTTCGACGGTTTTTGAAAATCATATTTCTTCATTTGACATCCGCACTCAGGGCAAGACGGGGCGTCATAGTCCAGTTTAGCGACAATTTCCTGGTGTGTATCCCTATTGATGATATCTAGAATCTTGATATTTGTGTCTTTGATATCAAGCAGTTTTGTGATAAAATGTAATTGTTCCATATGAATCTTTCTAATGAGTTGTTTAGTCGCTTTTCATTATAGGTCATATGGGACTTTTTTTCTACACAAAAATAGGCTCCATAATATCCATAGGGGATTTACCCACTACAAATATTATAGAGCCGTTTTTTTGTAAAAAAAAATATTAAAAAATAGTCAAACTTGGTCAAACTTCTTGACTAAAACTGACTAAAGTGATAAACTAAGAACATAAGGATAAGGAAATCCTTAGAAAACCTTGATTTTAAGGTGATTATGTATTTCATCTTAAGATCAAAGTATGGGTAAAACCTAGAAAAGAGGTGCAACCTATGTTTAACATTAGCATTTTTAGAAGTCCAATCGCAAAACCTGTATTGGATAAAGAAAAACCTGAAATTATACGTAGAGTAGCTATTAGCTAGTCTAAATTTTTTAAAACAAAGGTCAAAGAAAGTCAAATTATTTTGACTAAGTAAATTTGAAAACAAACGAGGTATGAAATATGAATAACAACTTTAACAACTTTAATAACTTTAACAACATGGATGATTTATTTAACCAATTGATGGGCGGTATGCGTGGATATAGTTCTGAAAATCGTCGTTACTTGATTAACAGTCGTGAAGTAACTCCAGAAGAATTCGCTATTTACCGTCAAACTGGTCAATTCCCAAATGAAGGAAGTGACCAAGCACAGTATGTTCAAGGTAAAGCTATGAAACAAGATGGTATTCTTGCAAAACTTGGACGTAACTTAACAGCTGAAGCTCGTGAAGGAAAGTTGGATCCGGTTATTGGACGTAATAAGGAAATCCAAGAAACATCTGAAATTCTTTCTCGTCGTACTAAGAACAACCCAGTTCTTGTAGGTGATGCTGGTGTCGGTAAAACAGCCGTAGTTGAAGGTTTGGCCCAAGCTATCGTGAACGGTGACGTTCCTGCAGCAATCAAGAACAAAGAGATCATTTCTATTGATATTTCTGGACTTGAAGCTGGTACTCAATACCGTGGAAGTTTTGAAGAAAACATTCAAAATTTGGTAAATGAGGTCAAAGAAGCTGGAAATATTATCCTTTTCTTCGACGAAATCCATCAAATCCTGGGTGCAGGTAGCACAGGAGATGGTCAAGGATCTAAAGGTCTTGCGGATATCTTGAAACCAGCTCTTTCACGTGGTGAATTGACAGTGATTGGGGCAACAACTCAAGATGAATATCGCAACACTATTTTGAAAAATGCTGCTCTTGCTCGTCGTTTCAACGAAGTAAAAGTTAATGCTCCATCTGCTGAAGATACCTTCAAGATTCTCCAAGGGATCCGTGATCTATATCAACAACACCATAATGTTATCTTGCCAGATGAAGTGCTGAAAGCTGCTGTTGATTATTCTGTTCAATATATTCCACAACGTAGCTTTCCAGATAAGGCTATCGACCTAGTCGATGTCACAGCTGCTCACTTGGCAGCACAACACCCAGTGACAGATGTGCATGCTGTGGAACATGAAATTGAAGAAGAAAAAGCTAAACAAGAAGCTGCAGCTGCTAAAGAGGATTATGAAGCGGCATTAAATGCAAAAATTCGTATTGAAGAACTTGAAAAGAAAATTGCCAACCATACAGAAGATCACAAGGTTACAGCTACTGTAAATGATGTAGCTGAGTCTGTCGAACGGATGACTGGAATCCCAGTATCACAAATGGGTGCAACCGATATCGAACGATTGAAAGATATGGGTCACCGTTTGCAAACCAAAGTTATTGGCCAAGACAAGGCTGTTGAAGCAGTAGCAAAAGCGATTCGTCGTAACCGTGCTGGTTTTGATGAAGGAAACCGTCCAATCGGTAGCTTCCTCTTTGTAGGTCCTACTGGTGTTGGTAAGACTGAGTTAGCTAAACAATTGGCTCTTGATATGTTTGGTACTAAAGATGCCATCATCCGTTTGGACATGTCAGAATATAGCGACCGTACAGCCGTATCTAAATTGATTGGTACAACTGCAGGTTATGTTGGTTACGATGATAACAACAATACCTTGACTGAACGTGTTCGTCGTAATCCATACTCAATCGTTCTTCTTGACGAGATTGAAAAGGCGGATCCTCAAGTCATCACCCTTCTCCTCCAAGTTTTGGACGATGGTCGTTTGACAGATGGTCAAGGTAACACTGTCAACTTCAAGAATACGGTGATTATCGCAACTTCAAACGCTGGATTTGGTTATGAAGCGAACTTGACAGAAGACGCGGACAAACCAGAACTCATGGATCGTTTGAAACCTTACTTCCGTCCAGAATTCCTCAATCGCTTCAACGCTGTGATTGAATTCTCACACTTGAGCAAGGAAGACCTTTCTAAGATTGTAGATTTGATGTTGGTTGATGTCAATAAGACACTTGCTAAGAAAGAGATCGACTTGACAGTGAGCGATGCAGCCAAAGAATATATGACCGAAGAAGGTTACGATGAAGTCATGGGTGTTCGCCCACTCCGTCGTGTAGTTGAACAACAAATTCGTGACAAAGTCACAGACTTCCACTTGGATAACCTTGATGCTAAACACCTAGAAGCTGACATGGAAGATGGTGTTTTGGTCATTCGTGAAAAAGCCTAAATCAAGATTTTGAAAATAAAAAAAGGAACCAGTTGAAAAAACTGGTTCTTTTATGTTAAATGACATGACGTTCAAAGGCATCGTCTGAGATTCCTTGTTCAAGGATCAATTTTGCCCATTCCTTAGCTGAAAATAGGCTATGATCCTTGTAGTTACCACAAGATTCAATGGTTGTTCCTGGGACATCTTCCCAAGTTGTTGTTTCAGCGATTTCTTTGAGTGAATCCTTGATGACAGCAGCGATTTCTGCGCTAGTATGACGTCCCCACATAATCATATGGAAACCTGTACGACAGCCAAATGGTGAACAATCAATCATCCCGTCAATGCGAGTACGGATGAGTTTGGCCAAGAGGTGCTCTATCGTATGAAGACCAGCAGTAGGGATTGAGTCTTCGTTTGGTTGAACCAAGCGAATATCAAAGTTAGAAATGATATCTCCCTTAGGACCTGTTTCTTCTCCGATTAAACGGACATACGGTGCTTTAACAATGGTGTGATCGAGTTCAAAACTTTCAACAATAACTTCTTTTGACATGGTATTTCCTTTCAACTTTCTTCTTTCATTATATCATAAAGATTTGTTTGAGAACTGTCAATAAAAGAACTTTTTCTCAGATGGTTTTTTTAAAAGTTTCTCATAAAAATGTTTTTAAATCAATTTGAAAAATTCTGAAAATTGTATTGACACTTGGCTGAAAAGGGATTATAATGTATAAAAAGTCATAAAGGAGTTTATTATGAAATTTTCAAAAGTAATGGCCCTAGCAGGGGTGACTCTGTTAGCGTCTGGTGTTTTGGCAGCTTGTTCAGGTTCAGGCTCTAGTGCAAAGGGTGAGAAAACTTTTTCTTATGTTTATGAAACAGATCCAGATAGTCTCAACTATTTGACAACTGGTAAGGCTGCGGTTGCTAATATCACAAGTAATGTCGTTGATGGTTTGATGGAGAATGACCGCTACGGTAACTTCGTGCCATCTTTGGCAGAAGATTGGTCAGTGTCTAAAGACGGGTTGACTTACACTTACACAATCCGTAAAGATGCTAAGTGGTACACTTCTGAAGGCGAAGAGTATGCACCAGTGAAAGCGCAAGACTTTGTAACAGGTCTTAAGTATGCGGCTGACAATAAGTCAGAAGCCCTTTATCTTGTTCAAGAATCTATTAAAGGTCTTGATGCTTATGTAAAAGGTGAAGTTAAAGACTTCTCAGAAGTTGGAATCAAGGCTGTAGATGATCAAACAGTTCAATACACTTTGAACAAACCAGAAAGCTTCTGGAACTCTAAGACAACCATGGGAATTCTTGCACCAGTCAATGAAGAATTCCTTACTTCTAAAGGAAGTGACTTTGCTAAAGCAACAGATCCAAGCAGTATCCTTTATAATGGTCCTTTCTTGTTGAAATCATTGGTAGCAAAATCTTCAGTAGAATTTGAAAAGAATCCAAACTACTGGGATAAGGACAATGTTCATATTGATAAAGTAAAACTTTCATTCTGGGATGGTCAAGACAATAACAAACTTGCAGAAACCTTTAAAGATGGTGGTTTCTCAATGGCCCTTCTCTTCCCAACAAGTGGAAGCTACTCTGAACTTGAAAAAGAGTTTAAGGATAACATCGTTTATACAACACAAGATTCTACAACTTTCTTAGTCGGTACGAATATTGACCGTCAGTCTTACAAATATACTTCTAAGACTACAGACGAGCAAAAGACTTCAACTAAGAAAGCTCTTCTTAACAAAGACTTCCGTCAAGCCATCGCCTTTGGTTTTGATAGAACAGCCTATGCTTCTCAAGTTAATGGAGCAAGTGGAGCAAGCAAACTCCTTCGTAACTTGTTCGTACCACCAACATTTGTTCAAGCAGATGGTAAAAACTTTGGTGACTTAGTTAAGGAAAAATTAGTGACCTATGGTGATGAGTGGAAAGATGTCAATCTAGAAGACGCTCAAGATGGTCTTTACAATCCTGAAAAAGCGAAAGCAGAGTTTGCTAAGGCTAAGACAGCTCTCCAAGTAGAGGGTGTTCAATTCCCAATCCACTTGGATATGCCAGTTGACCAAACCAATACTACAAAAGTTCAACGTGTTCAATCATTGAAACAATCGCTTGAAGCAACATTAGGAACTGACAATGTCGTTATTGATATCCAACAACTTCAAAAAGATGAAGTCCTCAATGTTACTTACTTTGCTGAAACGGCTGCCGGTGAAGATTGGGACCTTTCAGATAACGTTGGTTGGTCTCCGGACTACATCGACCCATCTACATACCTTGATATCATCAAACCATCAGTAGGTGAAAATACTAAGACTTACCTAGGATTTGATTCAGGCACAAACAATGCAGCTGCCAAACAAGTTGGTTTGGAAGATTACGAAAAGATGGTTGTTGAAGCTGGAAATGAAGACACTGACGTTTCAAAACGTTATGATAAATATGCTGCTGCCCAAGCTTGGTTGACAGATAGTGCATTGATTATTCCAACAACTTCTAAAACTGGACGTCCAATGTTGTCTAAGATGGTGCCATTCACACTTCCATTTGCTTACTCAGGTAACAAGGGAACAAGTGAAGCACTCTTGTACAAATACCTTGACCTTCAAGATAAGCCAGTAACTGCTGATGAATATCAAAAAGCTCAAGATAAATGGAAGAAAGAAAAAGAAGAATCTAATAAAAAAGCGCAAGAAGACCTTGCAAATCATGTTAAATAATAAAAAAGAGGCCGGACAAAAAGTCTGGCCTTTTGATACCCTTCCTGAGACTTTAGTTTAGCATGTTGATTATTGGTTTAATCCCGGCATTGAAGTAGTAGATTAGACTTTCTAAGTCACGCCCCTGTTCATAGATAAACTACATAAAAATAAGGTATCTTTTATCTATAATATTAAACAGTTTTCCCGACTATTTATCATGTGTTTGGGATAAGGTTGTGATTGAGATAACTTTGACAGTTTTTAGTCTGTTCAGTTGTTTCTCTTCCTATTTTACAAAGTTTGGCTTTATAAAAATTAAGATTCCACCATAAAAAACTGCATATAAAAAACTGAGAATAAATCCTCAGTTTTTTATATTTTATTGTTGCCCTTGTGTATTTTGTGGGGCTGGATTTTGTTGTTGACTATTTGTAGTTGTGTTTGGTACTGAGGCATTTGGATTGGTAGCGCCATTCGTATTATCATTCGAAGAACTTGGACTTTCAGTTGTTGAAGTTGTACTTGAACTTGAGCTCTCTGTTGTCGAACTTGCTTGAGTTGACTGTGGAATCCAGTTGTTACGAGCACCGTTCTTAAAGACGTATTCTCCGTTACGATACAAACCTTCAGGCATTGTCCAATCACCAGGATGATCATCCTCTGACAGATATCCCATCATTGAGCGGTAGATATTTGCAGCGACTCTAAATCCATCTCCTACGATTGGAGTAAGACGGTTTGAGTAACCAGTCCAAACGGCCATTGAATACTTACGAGTATATCCTACGAACATTTCATCTGGAGCAACATACCCAGTGTTCTTAATGTAGTTCTCAATTTCATCGTCTGTATAGTTTGAAGTACCAGTTTTACCAGCTTGTGGAAGCCATGACATGTAGGCTCCACGACCAGTTCCGTAAGTTAATACGGTTTTCATCATTTCTGTCATCATGTAGGCGGTTGTTTCCTTCATGGCGCGAGTCCCTTGATCTGAAAACTCTTTTGAACTGCCATCACTAAAGACAACTTTATTGATATACATTGGTTTGTGATAGATACCGCCGTTAGCAAAGGCAGCATAGGCAGCAGCCATTTTTTCACTACTTGCTCCGTACTGTTTATGAGATTCAACTGTATTACTTGAGATAGCATTTGCGTATACCATTGATGGGTAATCAATTCCTAAACCATTCAAGAAGGTCTTGGCATGGTCTAATCCAACTTTTTCAAGTGTTTTAACGGCTGGTACGTTACGAGATTGTTGAATTGCGTACTGGAGAGTGATATTTCCAAAGTAGGTTTTATCCCAGTTATAGACAGGAATGTCTGTTCCAGGATAGTTATAAGGGGCATCATTAATCGTTGCTGCAGTAGAGTCGAAGATTCCGTACTCAAGTGCAGGGGCGTAGTCTGTGATTGGTTTCATAGTAGAACCCCAGTCACGGTTTGTTTCGACGGCTTGGTTGATACCGAATGAAACATTACTTGATTGGTGTCTAGAACCAAGTTGAGCGATGACTTTACCATTTGTAACATCAACGATAGTAGAAGCAGCTTGAAGGTCATCATCTGGATAGTCAACGTATTCGTCTGTATTGTAAACATCCCAAAGGCGTTTTTGTACCTCTTGGTCGACGTTTGTATAGACTTCCATACCTGTTGTTAATAGATTATAACCTGTCTCTTGCTCTACTTGGTCAATAACTTCTTTAAGATAGTTATCCATGTACGGTGGATAGCTATTAACAGATTTTAGACTTTGAAGTCCATCTGTGATTGGGGTATTGATTGCTGTTTCATATTGCTCGGCTGTAAGGTAGCCTTGTTTTTGCATTTCTGACAAAACGAGGTTTCGTCTTTCAAGGGCTGCTTCAGGATGAGAATAGGGATCGTATTGGTTTGGAGCCTGTGGCATACCTGCTAAGAGTGCAAGTTGTGGGATGGACAAGTCTTTGAGGTCCTTACCATAATAGTTTTCCGCAGCTGTCTGCATACCATAGTTACCATTTGACATGTAGACCTTATTGACGTAATAGGTCAATATTTCTTGCTTAGTTGCAGTTCGCTCTAGCTGGATAGCCAACCAAGCCTCTTGAACTTTACGGGATAGGGTTTGATCAGCTGTTGATGTTGAGAAATAAGTCAGCTTAATCAACTGTTGGGTCAAGGTTGATCCCCCTTGAAGACCACCATTACTACTGAGGTTACGTAGGAAAGCTCCTGCTATTCGAATGCTATCAATTCCTCTGTGGTTAAAGAAGCGATGATCCTCGATAGAGACAATCGCATTGACAAGATCAGTAGGAATATCACTACTTTGAGCATTGACACGACGTTCAGCACCTAAATCTGCAATGAGTTCATTTTTGCTATCATAAATTTTACTTGATGTAGTTGCAACAAGTTTGCTTTCAGAGAGTTCAGGAGCCTTGTTTGCATAGTGAAGAAATACACCACCGCCAAGTAGGAAAGCTACGATAAATAAGCTAATCGTAACAATGCTGAGGTATTTAACGATGCGCAAGATAGTTTGTTTGTTCATATTGTTTTACCACCTAGTAAATGTTGTTTGACTGTATCAAGGTAAGGAATTTGTGGGAAAGCAGACTGCTCAATCACATAACCGAATTCTTTGATATAGTCAAGCGGCATTGACTTTTTCCCCATATCCTGATGATAAAAACGGATGAGGTCAAGTGCCGGCAATAAATACGTTTCTTGATAAGAAGAAAAATGAAGAAGGACAAAGCAAATCCCTTTTTGATCAAGGACTTGTTCCATATGCCGAATCTGATGAGGATGGAAGTTCTTCATCGGAATGGCATGTTTTTGCTTAGTTTCCTTAGCTTCGAAATCGATGTAAAACCCTTCATAAACTCCAGAATAATCGGTAGTCGATGCCTGTCTAAAATAAGCTTCAACAATCTTAGCCCGACTACGCTGCGGATAGTCTACGCGGACAATCTGAACAGGAGTTGGTTTCTTATGGATAACAGCTAAACCGTGTGTCAGATAATACTCGTTTGTAGCATTGATCATCTTTTCAAAGGTCATCCCACGATTTGCGAAATTTTTAATTTGTGAGGTGACTTCTTGTTTTTTTTTCGATGAAAGTTTATGAGGATAGTTGACCATAATTCTCCTTATTGGTACAATAACATCACTCTATTATACCATAAAAGTGAACAGAAAGGGTGAAAAAATGCATACAGCCTTGGTTTTAGGCTATTCTAGCTTTGATTTAGGATTGTTTAATGACAAAGATATTCGTTTAAAAATTATTAAAAAAGCCATTCGTAGAGATTTGGAAAAAATGGCAGACGAAGGGGTGAAATGGTTGGTATTTACGGGAACACTGGGATTTGAACACTGGGTTTTAGAGGTGGCTAGAGATATGAAAGATGACTTTGGTTTCCAACTTGCCACTATCTTTGATTTTGAGACTCATGGGGAAAACTGGAATGAGGGAAATCAGGTCAAACTGAGTGAATTTAAACAAGTTGATTTTGTTAAGTACGCCTATCCAAACTACGAGCACAAGGGTCAATTACGAGATTATCAACTTTTCTTACTTGAAAATACAGATGGAGCCTATCTTTTTTATGATGAAGAAAATGAAACAAAACTGAAGTATTTTTACGAACTGATGAAAAAGAAAGACAACTATATTACAAAAAGATTAACATTTGAGGAATTAAACGAAGTAGCTGAAAATTTTTCCGAAAATTGAGCCTTTGACCTTGCTTTTTGTTTGCCTTTTTTTATATAATAATACTAGCAACTGAGAATGGAGAGAGACATGGCAAGTATTATTTTTACAGCAAAAGATATTTTTGAACAGGATTTTGGAAGAGAAGTACGTGGATATAGTAAAGCAGAGGTTGATGAATTCTTGGATGATGTCATCAAGGATTATGAAACTTATGCAGCATTAGTAAAATCATTGCGTTCAGAAATCGCGGAGCTTAAAGAAGAATTGGCGAAAAAACCTCAAGTGGCACCAGCAACTTCTGAATCAGCAGATCATGGAAGTACGACTTCTATGACAAACTTTGATATTTTGAAACGTTTGAATCGTCTTGAAAAAGAAGTATTTGGCAAACAAATCTTGGATAATTCTGATTTCTAAGAATGATTTTGTTGTGCAATTTTTGGATAATCGCGTGAAGAGAATTTCTTTTCATGAGGAAAGTCCATGCTAGCACAGGCTGTGATGCCTGTAGTGTTTGTGCTAGGCGAAACCATAAGCCTAGGGACGAGAAATCGTTACGGCAGTTGAAATGGCTAAGTCTTTTGATAGGTCAGAGTAGGCTTGAAAGTGCCACAGTGACGGAGTCTCTCTGGAAACGGAGAGAGTGGAACGCGGTAAACCCCTCAAGCTAGCAACCCAAATTTTGGTCGGGGCATGGAGTGCGCGGAAACGAACGTAGTACTCTGACTGCTATCAGCTAGAGCTGCTAGTGGTAGACAGATGATTATCGAAGGAAGTGGTCCTAGTCACTTCTGGAACAAAACATGGCTTATAGAAAATTGCATATAGGTTGGGGCTGAGATATATTCTCAACCTCATTTTTTAAAGTGAATAAAGAAAGGTCTATAAAAGACTGAAATGAAAACAACATTTAATTTAATTGCGACTGCTGCGGCGGGTTTGGAAGCTGTAGTTGGGCGTGAAGTAAGAGATTTGGGTTATGATTGTCAAGTTGAAAATGGGCGTGTTCGTTTTCAAGGTGATGTTAAAGCGATTATCCAAACTAACCTGTGGCTAAGAGCTGCAGATAGAATCAAAATCGTTGTGGGAACTTTTCCTGCAAAAACATTTGAAGAACTCTTTCAAGGTGTTTTTGCTCTAGATTGGGAGAACTATCTCCCACTTGGAGCACGTTTCCCAATTGCAAAGGCTAAGTGTGTCAAATCAAAATTACACAATGAACCCAGTGTGCAGGCAATTTCTAAGAAGGCAGTTGTTAAGAAACTACAAAAACACTATGCCCGACCAGAAGGTGTTCCCCTGATGGAGAATGGTCCAGAGTTCAAGATTGAAGTTTCCATTTTGAAAGATGTAGCGACTGTTATGATTGATACAACAGGGTCAAGTCTCTTTAAACGTGGTTACCGTACTGAAAAAGGTGGAGCTCCGATCAAAGAAAATATGGCAGCTGCGATTTTGCAACTTTCTAACTGGTACCCTGATAAGCCTTTGATTGATCCAACCTGTGGTTCGGGAACTTTTTGTATTGAGGCAGCTATGATTGCGCGCAAGATGGCGCCTGGTTTACGTCGTTCCTTTGCCTTTGAAGAATGGAACTGGGTCAGTGACCGCTTGATTCAAGAAATTCGCACAGAGGCAGCTAAGAAAGTGGATCGTGAGTTTGAACTGGATATTATGGGATGTGATATTGATGCTCGCATGGTGGAAATTGCTAAGGCCAATGCCCAGGCAGCAGGAGTATCTGGAGATATTCTCTTTAAACAGATGCGCGTACAGGATTTGCGTACGGATAAGATCAATGGGGTGATTATCTCTAACCCGCCTTATGGTGAACGCTTGTCAGATGATGCAGGGGTTACCAAGCTCTATGCTGAAATGGGTGAGGTTTTTGAGCCTCTCAAGACGTGGAGTAAATTTATCCTGACTAGTGATGAAGCCTTTGAAAGCAAATATGGTAGTCAGGCGGACAAAAAACGAAAACTCTACAATGGTACTTTGAAAGTTGATTTATATCAATATTTTGGTCAACGTGTCAAAAGAAATTTGACAGATTAGAAAGGAGTTGCCATGGATCCAAAGGATAAAAAAGAAGAGTTGTTAGAACCTGAGAAAATATCTCAGGAACCTCAGTTTGATTTTGAGGAAGCTAAGGATCTGACAGTTGGACAAGTTATTCGAAAAAATGAAGAAATCGAAGCAGGAGTAACTCCTGATGATACGATTTTGGACAAATACATTAAACAACACCGTGAAGAAATCGAAGCTGATAAATTTACTAACATTCAGGCGAAGAAAGAGGAACTTCGAAGTCTAGATGATTTGCTTCAAGACGCCAAAGAAACAATTGATGAAGAGGTTGAACCAGTAGAAGAAGTCCCTGACTTAGAGATTGCTGCTGAAGAAGAGGGAGTAGCAACGGAAGAATTTCTCCTTCCGCCACTAGAGGAAACCTTGGTTATGGATAAAAACCCAGTGGAACCTGTAACTGAGCCCCTTGTTGCAGAGGATGAAGAAGCTTTGCAAGAGGAACATCAATCTTTATCTCGCTCTGCTCAAGCAGAAGATGAGCCACAAAACAAAAAACTGTGGGTCATCTTGTCAGCTCTTTTAGCGATTATTGTCTTGATTATTGGGGGTAGCTACTACGTTTATCGTCAAATTACGCGTTCTTCTCAAGAAATTCAGTCTCAGTCATCTGATACAGGTTTGGTAAGTAATCAAGCAATTCTCAATCAATTTAACAGTCTCTATGATACTTTTTATACTGATGAGAATAAAACTGCCCTAAAAAATAGTCAGTTTAGTCAGCTGAGTCAGCTCAAAGAACTTTTAGATAAACTTGAGGGAGCTAGTGAGCATACTCTTGCCAAATCAAAATACGATAGTCTTGAAACACAAATCAAAGCGGTACAAGATGTTAATGCTCAATTTGAAACACCAGCTATCACAGATGGTGTTCTAAATACAAATGCTAAAGTAAAGGCAGATGCTAAATTTACCGAAGTTAAGACTGGGAATACTGAAATTGATAAACTGCTAGCTAAGGCTATTAGTCTCGGTAAGAGTCAACTTTCAAGTTCTACAAGCTCAAGCAGTAGTCAGTCAAGTTCATCAAGCCAAGCAGAGTCAAGTTCTGCAACTGAAAGCAATGCTAGCAGCTCTGCTAATGCATCAACTTCAGCGGGTGAAACAGCCTCAGCAAGTAATATCCTAAATAGTGGACTAGCAAGCAATGGTGTGAACCTACAAAGAAGTGTCAGTCGAGTACCGTACAATCAAGCCGCTGTAAGTGATAGTAGTGATCCTGCTTGGACTTTTGCAGATGGTGTCCTTGAACGCATTCTTGAGACTTCGCGTGCGCGTGGCTACATTACAGGCAACCAATATATTTTGGAACCTGTGAATATTGTTAATGGTAATGGCTACTATAATCTTTATAAACCAGATGGTACCTATCTCTTTACCCTTAATTGTAAGACAGGTTACTTTGTAGGGAATGGTTCTGGACATGCGGATGATTTAGACTACTAGTCAAATTGTTACAAAATTCTTTCTTTTCACAGATAAACATGATAAAATAAAACATATTAAACAAGAGGAGTGTCACATGACAAAAGCTAACTTTGGTGTTGTTGGTATGGCCGTAATGGGTCGTAACCTTGCCCTTAATATTGAATCTCGTGGTTATACAGTTGCTATTTATAACCGTAGTAAAGAAAAAACTGAAGATGTGATTGCTTGCCACCCTGATAAAAACTTCGTGCCAAGCTATGATATCGAAAGCTTCGTAAACTCAATTGAAAAACCACGTCGTATCATGCTGATGGTTCAAGCAGGACCTGGTACAGATGCGACCATCCAAGCCCTTCTTCCACACTTGGATAAAGGTGATATCTTGATCGATGGAGGGAATACTTTCTATAAAGATACTATTCGTCGTAATGAAGAATTGGCTAACTCAGGTATCAACTTTATCGGTACAGGTGTTTCTGGTGGTGAAAAAGGTGCCCTTGAAGGTCCTTCAATCATGCCTGGTGGACAAAAAGAAGCTTATGACTTAGTAGCAGATGTTCTTGAAGAAATCTCTGCTAAAGCACCAGAAGATGGAAAACCATGTGTAACTTACATCGGTCCTGATGGAGCTGGTCACTATGTAAAAATGGTCCACAATGGGATCGAGTACGGTGATATGCAATTGATCGCAGAAAGCTACGATCTTATGCAACACTTGCTTGGTCTTTCTGCAGAAGACATGGCTGAAATCTTTACTGAGTGGAACAAGGGTGAATTGGACAGCTACTTGATTGAAATTACAGCTGATATCCTTGGACGCAAAGACGATGAAGGTCAAGATGGACCAATCGTAGACTACATCTTGGATGCTGCAGGAAACAAAGGAACTGGTAAATGGACTAGCCAATCAGCTCTTGACCTTGGTGTGCCATTGTCACTCATCACTGAGTCAGTATTTGCCCGTTACATCTCTACATATAAAGAAGAACGTGTACATGCCAGCAAGGTGCTTCCAAAACCAGCTGCTTTCAAATTTGAAGGCGACAAGGCTGAATTGATTGAAAAAATCCGCCAAGCCCTTTACTTCTCAAAAATCATCTCATACGCCCAAGGTTTTGCGCAATTGCGTGTAGCTTCTAAAGAAAACAACTGGAATTTGCCATTTGCAGATATCGCTTCTATTTGGCGCGATGGATGTATCATCCGTTCACGTTTCTTGCAAAAGATTACAGATGCTTACAACCGTGATGCAGATCTTGCTAACCTTCTTTTGGATGAGTACTTCTTGGACGTAACTGCTAAGTACCAACAATCAGTTCGTGATATCGTAGCTCTTGCTGTTCAAGCTGGTGTACCAGTACCAACATTCTCAGCAGCTATCACTTACTTTGACAGCTACCGTTCAGCTGACCTTCCAGCGAACTTGATCCAAGCACAACGTGACTACTTTGGTGCCCACACTTACCAACGTAAAGACAAAGAAGGAACATTCCACTACTCTTGGTATGACGAAAAATAAGTAGGTCAGCCATGGGGAAACGGATTTTATTACTTGAGAAAGAAAGAAATCTAGCTCATTTTTTAAGTCTGGAACTCCAAAAAGAGCAATACCGAGTTGATCAGGTAGAAGAGGGACAAAAAGCCCTCTCCATGGCTCTTCAGACTGACTATGACTTGATTTTACTGAATGCTCATCTAGGGGATATGACAGCCCAGGATTTTGCGGATAACTTGAGTCGGACTAAGCCAGCTTCGGTGATCATGGTCTTGGACCATCGAGAAGAATTGCAAGACCAACTTGAAACAATCCAGCGTTTCGCTGTTTCTTACATCTATAAGCCAGTTATTATTGAGAATCTGGTAGCTCGTATTTCAGCCATTTTCCGAGGTCGGGACTTTATCGACCAACACTGTAGTCAGATGAAGGTTCCAACGTCTTACCGAAATCTGCGTATGGATGTAGAACATCATACCGTTTATCGTGGCGAAGAGATGATTGCTCTGACGCGTCGTGAGTATGACCTTTTGGCTACTCTAATGGGAAGCAAGAAAGTTCTGACTCGTGAGCAGTTGTTGGAAAGTGTCTGGAAGTATGAAAGTGCGACCGAAACCAATATCGTGGATGTCTATATCCGTTATCTACGTAGCAAGCTGGATGTAAAAGGTCAGAAAAGCTACATTAAAACCGTGCGTGGTGTTGGTTATACCATGCAAGAATAGAAAAGCAGTTGCAGTTTTGTAACTGCTTTTTTTTGAGTCGTTGAAATGTTGACATATGATTTGAACTTTGCTAGAATCATTTTGGAGGAAACAAGAATGAAATTTCTGAAAAAAATGATGCAAGTTGGACTCGCAGTCTTCTTCTTTGGTCTGTTAGCAACAAGTACAGTATTTGCGGATGATTCAGATTCTGAAGGCTGGAAATTTGTTCAAGAAAATGGTAGAACCTACTACAAGAAGGGTGACATCAAAGAAACGGCCTGGCGAGTGATTGATGGGAAAACCTACTTTTTTGACTATATGGGAGAAATGGTAGTAGGTTGGCAGTATATTCCTATGCCAGATGAAGGTAGTACCATTGGTCCTTACCCCAATGGTATCAGATTAGAATATATGCCAATGTCAAAATGGTATTACTTTAATCAAGATGGGGTCCTACAAGAATTTGTTGGTTGGCAACAATTAGAGGCTAAGGATTCGTTAAATGTTGGCAAAAAACATGGTGAAGGATTTGAAGGCCCAGAAGTTCTTAAATTAGCAAACTATTACTTTGACCAAGACCATTCTTTAAAAACAGGTTGGCTTTATGATCAGTCTAACTGGTATTACCTAGCAAAAACAGGTTCTTCTGGGAAAGACTACCTTGGTGGTGAAAGACGTACAGGTTGGATAAATGATAACTCAACTTGGTACTATCTCGATCCAACAACTGCTGCAATGCAAACAGGTTGGCAATATCTTGGTAACAAATGGTACTACCTTCGTTCATCAGGTGCTATGGCGACAGGTTGGTATCAAGAAGGTTCAACTTGGTATTACCTAGATGCTCAAAACGGTGATATGAAAACAGGTTGGGTGTCTATCAATGGCTATTGGTACTATCTCCGTTCATCAGGAGCCATGGCAACAGGCTGGTATCAAGAAGGTTCAACTTGGTATTATCTAGATGCTGAAAATGGTGATATGAAAACTGGCTGGATTTATGTCGATAATACTTGGTATTATCTTCGTTCGTCAGGAGCTATGGTGACAGGCTGGTTCCAAGTTAATGGTAAATGGTACTATGCCTATAGTTCTGGTGCCTTAGCTGTAAATACCACAGTAGGTAGCTACCAGGTCAACTATAATGGTGAGTGGGTACAATAATGAAAACAAGCGATTGTGAAAGGAAACAATCGCTTTTTTTGTGAAAATATAATAAAATAGAAAGGAATAAAGTTCTAAAATTTTATCTAGAAACAGATGATTTTCATCTGATAGTAGGATTAAATGACAAAAGAAGTTGGTGTCGGTCAGGCACATAGTAAAATTATTTTAATAGGAGAGCATGCAGTGGTTTATGGCTACCCAGCAATCTCTTTACCTCTTTTAGAGGTTGAAGTGACTTGTAGGGTGGTTCCAGCAGCGACACCATGGCGTCTGTTTGAAGAGGACACCTTGTCTATGGCTGTTTATGCTTCTCTTGAGTATCTAAATATCAAAAATGCTTGCATTCGTTGTCAAATTGACTCGGCTATTCCGGAAAAGCGAGGGATGGGTTCTTCAGCAGCCATTAGTATTGCGGCCATTCGTGCAGTATTTGATTATTACCAAGCAGAACTTCCACATGACGTGTTAGAAATTTTGGTCAATCGGGCGGAGATGATTGCCCATATGAATCCTAGTGGTTTGGATGCCAAGACCTGTCTTAGTGACCAGCCTATTCGTTTTATCAAGAATGTAGGTTTTGAAGAATTAGCCATGGATTTATCAGCTTATCTGGTCATTGCAGATACTGGAGTTTATGGACATACTCGTGAAGCTATCCAAGTCGTGCAGAGCAAGGGCAAGGATGCCTTACCTTTCTTGCATGCACTAGGAGAGTTGACCCAAGAAGCAGAAAAAACTATTCAAACAAAAGATACTATGAAGCTAGGAGAAATTCTAACCAAAGCTCATGGAAATCTAAAAGAAATCGGAGTTAGTAGCCCTGAGGCAGATGCCTTGGTTGAAACTGCTCTTGCACATGGAGCTCTAGGTGCCAAGATGAGTGGTGGTGGTCTAGGTGGCTGTATCATTGCCTTGGTTGCTAATGAGAGCCAAGCGCAAGAACTAGCAGAAAGATTAGAAGAGAAAGGAGCTGTTCAGACATGGATCGAAAGCCTGTAACAGTACGTTCCTATGCCAATATTGCCATTATCAAATATTGGGGTAAGAAAGCAGAAAAAGAGATGGTTCCTGCGACTAGCAGTATCTCTCTAACCTTAGAAAATATGTATACGGAGACAACACTTTCTCCTTTACCAGCAGATGCTAGGGCAGATGAGTTTTACATCAATGGTCAGTTGCAAAACGAAGCTGAACATAAAAAGATGAGTAAAATCATTGACCGCTACCGTCCTGAAGGAGCAGGTTTTGTTCGTATCGATACCAAGAACAATATGCCGACAGCAGCAGGTCTTTCTTCAAGTTCCAGTGGCTTATCTGCCCTGGTAAAAGCCTGCAATGCTTACTTCCAATTAGGGCTAGATCGTAAAGAGTTGGCCTTAGAAGCTAAATTTGCATCGGGTTCTTCATCTCGTAGTTTTTATGGCCCCTTAGCAGCTTGGGACAAGGATAGTGGAGAGATTTATCCAGTCGAGACTGACTTGAAACTAGCTATGATCATGTTGGTCTTGGAAGACCAGAAAAAACCAATCTCTAGTCGAGATGGGATGAAACTCTGTGTGGAAACTTCGACAACATTTGATGAGTGGATTCGTCAGTCTGAACAAGACTACAAGGATATGCTGGTCTACCTCAAGGAAAACGACTTTAAAAAAGTTGGAGAATTGACAGAGAAGAACGCTCTTGCAATGCATGCTACGACAAAAACAGCAACTCCATCCTTCTCTTACCTGACGGATGCGAGTTATGAGGCTATGGATTTCGTTCGTCAGCTTAGAGAACAAGGAGAATCTTGTTACTTCACCATGGACGCAGGGCCTAATGTAAAGGTTCTTTGTTTAGAAAAAGACTTGGAACATTTGTTAGAACTCTTAGGACAACGCTATCGCTTGATTGTATCAAAGACAAAGGACTTAAGCCAAGATGACGATTGTTAAAACTTGTGGGAAACTCTATTGGGCTGGTGAGTATGCCATTTTAGAGCCAGGGCAGTTAGCCTTGCTGAAGGCTATTCCCATCTATATGACGGCTGAGATTAAAATATCTGATGCTTATCGACTCTACTCAGATATGTTTACTTACAGTGTAGACTTGCGACCGGATTCTTCTTATGCCTTGATTCAAGAAACAGTTGCCTTGGTGGAGGAGTATCTAACTGCCCAAGGAGTTGAACTGCAGCCTTTTTCTTTAGAGATTCGTGGAAAAATGGAGCGTGAGGGCAAGAAGTTTGGTCTGGGTTCTAGTGGTAGTGTAGTTGTTTTGGTTATCAAGGCCATACTTGCTTTTTATGAAAGACCAGCTGAAAGAGACCTCTTGTTTAAACTGGCGAGTGCAGTCCTTCTCAAACGTGGAGATAATGGCTCTATGGGAGACATCGCCTGTATCGTTTCAGAAGATCTGGTCCTCTATCAGTCTTTTGACCGTGAGAAAGTGTCACAATGGCTAGAAAAGGAAGACTTGCCAACTGTATTGGCACGTGATTGGGGCTTTTCTATTAGGAGTGTTGAACCAGCCTTGAAATTTGATTTTTTGGTTGGTTGGACCAAGGAAGTAGCTGTGTCTAGTCATATGGTCAAGCAAATCAAGAAGAATATGAACGCTAGCTTTTTGCTGGCTTCAAAAGAAACTGTAGCTAACTTGGTAAAGGTTTTGGAGACAGGTCAAGAAGAAACCATTATTGCCTTGTTAGAACAAGCTAGTCAACTCTTAGAAAACTTGAGTTCAGATATTTACACACCTTCACTCAGACAATTAAAAGATGCCAGCCGAGACTTGAAAGCTGTTGCAAAAAGTAGTGGTGCTGGTGGTGGAGACTGTGGGATAGCTCTCAGTTTTGACCAAGATTCGACCACATTACTGAAAAAACGCTGGGCTAATCTAGGGATTGAGCTCTTGTATCAAGAAAGGATGGGACATGACGACAAATCGGAAGGATGAGCACATCCGCTATGCCCTTGAACAAAAAAGTTCTTATAATAGTTTTGATGAGGTGGAGTTAATCCACTCCTCACTACCCTTATATGACATAGATGAGATTGATCTTTCGACAGAATTTGCAGGGCGCAAATGGGACTTTCCTTTTTATATAAATGCCATGACAGGTGGGAGTGATAAGGGCAGAGAAATCAATCAAAAATTGGCTCAGGTGGCTGAGGCCTGTGGAATTTTATTTGTAACGGGTTCCTATAGCGCTGCTCTTAAGGATCCTTCAGATGACTCTTTTTCAGTCAAAACTAGTTACCCTAATCTTCTACTTGGAACCAATATTGGCTTAGACAAGCCTGTAGAACTAGGATTACAAACAGTGAAAGAGATGAATCCCCTTCTCTTGCAAGTTCATGTCAATGTCATGCAAGAATTGCTCATGCCAGAAGGTGAACGTCAATTTAGATTGTGGCCAAGTAATCTGAAAGATTATGCTGAGCAAATCTCTGTTCCCCTTGTTTTGAAAGAAGTCGGCTTTGGCATGGATGTGAAGACCATTGCTAAGGCATACGAGATAGGCATACGTACGGTTGATTTGTCTGGCCGTGGGGGAACTAGTTTTGCCTATATCGAAAATCGTCGTAGCGGGCAACGGGACTACCTCAATGATTGGGGGCAATCAACTATGCAGGCTCTTATCAATGCCCAAGACTGGAAAGATAAAATAGAGCTTCTGGTAAGCGGAGGGGTTCGCAATCCACTAGATATTATCAAATGCTTGGTCTTTGGAGCAAGGGCAGTTGGGCTATCACGCACCATGTTAGAGTTGGTCGAAAACTACCCAGTAGATGTCGTTATCTCTATTGTTGAAAGCTGGAAGGAAGACCTACGTTTGATTATGTGCGCCCTTAATTGTAAAAGAATTGAGGATTTACAAGAGGTTGACTATCTCCTGTATGGAAAATTAAAAGAAGCAAAAGATCAACTATAAGGAGGTCGGGATTTTGGTCCCGGTCTTTTTATCATTCCTCAGACTGATGTGACATTTTGGTTTTGTGATACAATAAAATAGAGAGGACGGATACATGCGAAAATTTCAAATTTTTCTCTTTATTGAAGCTTGTTTATTGACAGGAGCTCTGATTATGATGGTATCAGAGCATTTTTCCCGTTTTCTGCTGATATTGCTCTTGTTTTTACTGCTGATTCGATACTATACTGGTAGACAGGGGAATAACTTCATTTTAGTGGCGGTGAGCATCCTATTTCTCTTTATCATCATGCTCAATCCCTTTGTCATTTTAGCCATCTTTGTAGCCTTGATTTACAGCCTGTTCTTACTTTATCCTATGATGAACCAGGAAAGAGAAGATACCAATCTGATTTTTGAAGAGGTAGTGACGGTGAAGAGGGAGAAAAATCGCTGGTTTGGAAATCTCCACCACTTTTCAAGCTACCAGACTTGCCGCTTTGATGATATCAACCTTTTTCGTCTCATGGGGAAGGATACCATTCATCTAGAACATGTGATTTTGAGCAATCATGATAATGTCATCATCTTGAGAAAACTGGTTGGTACGACTAGAATTATTGTACCAGTGGATGTAGAAGTCAGTCTTAGTGTTAATTCTCTGTACGTAGATTTAACCTTTTTTGACCAGCCTAAACGTGCTTTACGTAATGAGCAATTTCATCAAGAAACCAGAGATTATCTCAAGAGTCCCAAGAGTGTTAAGATTCTTTTGACAACTATGATTGGAGATGTTGAGGTGGTGCGAGGATGAAAAAACAACCTTATATTTTAATTGGTCTCACCTCATTTCTCTTTGTTGCTTTTCTATTTCGAAGCCTTTTTAAGGTCTTAGATTTGGAGTGGACTTCTCTCTTCCAAGATTTAGAAAAGACAGAAAAAGTCTTATTTCTGGCTTTAATGTTTAGTCTCGCCCTGGCATTTTTATTAGTCCTATTCTGGACAATGGTTGATGAAATTGCAAAAAGAAGAATCCAAGCAAATCTCAAACGTCTGCTAGCTGGCAAAGATATTGAAAGTCTGGGAGATGCTGACTTAGACGCAAGTTTTAGAAACTTGTCAGGAAAGCTCGGTTTGTTAACAGAAGCTATTCAAAAAGCGGACAATCAAGCCTTGATCAAGGAAGAACAGATTATCGAAAAGGAGCGAAAGCGAATCGCGCGTGACTTGCATGATACAGTCAGCCAAGAAATTTTTGCTGCCCACATGATTTTATCGGGGCTCAGCCAACAAGCTTTTAAATTAGACAGAGAGAAGATGCAAACTCAGCTTCATAGTGTGACTGCCATTTTAGAGACAGCTCAAAGAGACTTGCGCATTCTTCTTTTGCATCTACGACCAATTGAACTGGAACAAAAAAGCTTGGTGGAGGGGATTCAGCTACTCCTCAAAGAGCTAGAAGAAAAAAGTGAGCTGAAGGTAAGTTTTAAATATCAGGTAACTGCACTACCTAAAAAGATTGAGGAGCATGTCTTCCGAATTGTACAAGAATTGATTAGTAATACACTTCGGCATGCACAAGCTTCATGTCTAGATGTTTACCTTTATCAAACGGAAACGGAATTACAGTTGAAGGTTGCAGACAATGGTCGCGGTTTTCAGCTAGATGATGTTGATGAACTAAGCTATGGTCTACGCAATGTCAAAGAACGAGTGGAAGATATGGCTGGGACAGTACAATTGATGACGGCTCCTAAGCAGGGTTTGGCAGTGGATATCCGCATCCCCTTGCTTGATTGACTAACAAAAGGAAATAAAATGAAACTATTATTAGTAGATGACCACCAAATGGTGCGTCTTGGTTTAAAAAGTTATTTTGAATTACAAGATGATGTAGAGGTTGTAGGAGAAGCAACCAATGGTGCGGAAGGAATTTCCATGGCCTTGGAGCTTCGTCCAGATGTGATTGTCATGGATATTGTCATGCCTGAAGTCAATGGGATTGATGCAACACTAGCTATTCTCAAAGAATGGCCAGAGGCTAAAATTTTGATTGTGTCTTCTTATCTAGACAATGAAAAAATCATGCCGGTCTTGAATGCTGGAGCTAGAGGTTATATGCTCAAGACGTCCAGTGCAGATGAATTGCTACACGCTGTTCGTAAGGTGGCGGTTGGAGAGCTAGCCATTGAACAAGAGGTTAGCAAGAAGGTAGAATACAACCGCAATCATATTGAACTTCATGAGGATTTGACTGCGCGTGAACGAGATGTCCTTCAACTAATCGCTAAGGGCTATGAAAATCAGCGTATCGCCGATGAATTGTTCATTTCCCTTAAGACAGTTAAAACCCACGTTTCCAACATTTTAGCAAAGCTTCAGGTTAGTGATCGCACCCAGGCAGCGGTTTATGCTTTTCAACACCACTTAGTAGGCCATGAAGACTTCTAGATGCATCTTTTGGAGCCAAACTAAGGTTTATTCGGTAAATTGGATACTTTTAGCAAAAAACAGTAATTTAGGATTAACAAGTACATCAAGTATCTCAAGCAGTCCTAAAAACTCGGTTCTGACTTGAAAAAACCATATTAGGCGGTAGCTAATAGAAGTTGTTAACAACTAGACAGTAGAGAGTATCATCTCGAGAAAGATATCTGTCAAATGAACCTACTACTATTGTACAGACTGCAAAAAGAGACAAATGATTTAGACCAAGGATTTAGTCCAGTAAGTTAGAAGACTAATACTCAATGAAAAGCAAAGAGCAAACTAGGAAGCTAGCCGCAGGTTGCTCAAAGCACTGCTTTGAGGTTGCAGATAGAACTGACTAAGTCAGCTCAAAACACTGTTTTGAGGTTGTGGATAGAACTGACGAAGTCAGTAACCATACCTACGGCAAGGTGAAGCTGACGTGGTTTGAAGAGATTTTCGAAGAGTATAAATCCTTTTATAGTGGATTGAACCTAGAATAGTAGGCTATGAAGAGTCTGGGACAAAAGTCTACCCTTAAATATAAAAAGCGAACAAAACGAGTTATCTGACACTTAGAATTCCGTTTAGTTCGCTTTTTTATTTAATATATCGATTTTAAAAATCTATAATAAAGAATTCCTAAAATCAAAATCTTTTTGTCCCAGACTCATTTATTTGACTTTCCTAATCTCTTTGTTCATATCTTATTTCAATCCACTATATTTGCCTCTTTCAGGTGTAATCGATGGCATCCCTCAGTGCCATCTCATATTTTTACAAGAAAACATCTTTTTGAGCCTATAAAATCAAAAAAAGCAAAAATTTTTAGTGTGCGATCACCTATAGTATAGGATTCATTAAAAACTCTTTCCTTACCTTCCTAGAACATAAGAAGGTCTATCGATTGTCTTGTTAAAAATATATACTTGGACTAGCATCTTTCTTAAGTGGTCTGTCAATAAAAAGTGTAGGTTGATTTTTCTTGAGTATTAAAAGATTCAAGAAAATTTAGGGTTGCTAATGTTCTTTGATAAAAACTTCATTCATTTATTTTTTCTTTCATTCATTCTGAAAACTTAATGTAAATTTTCTGTTTTTTTGAAATTTTTCGTCTTAAAAGGTACAGTGAAGAAAACTATGTGTGTAGAATTCTGTTTTACTTAATTTTTAGATAACTATATTAAGCGATGAAGATATTGTATATGTAGTTTTTGGTTTATAAAATACTTGAAAGTTCAATAGTTGTTTTAATTGACTATTTTCTAAAAGAAATGTATAATCAGAGTGTATGTAAAGGACATGCAGATATTTTTAAACAAAGGAGAAAATGTTATGTATTTTAATCGTAAAAATGCAGAACAAAAGAACTGGCGTATGATTAAAAAAGGAAAACACTTCCTTTTCGGTTGTTCGCTTGTTTTTGCGGTCGGAGCTAGCTTAGCTACTCAAACGGTCCATGCAGATACAGCATCGGAATCTACAGTTGAGAGTGGCTCAAAAGCAGAAGAGCCTAAGCCTGGATATGGTGGAGAAACGGGGACTTATGAAGCTCCTGCTGCTGTAGCAGAGACTCAGCCAGCAGTTGCTACAACACCAGCTGTAGCAGCAAAACTTGATGGAGAAACTGCAAAAGAAGTTAATGCTTTAGATAAAACTAAACTTGAAAACTACATTGCAGAAATCGAAGCGAAACTAGACAATGGAACGTATGCTAACAAAACAGAAGAGAGTGTTGCGGTATTAAAAGCTGACTTAGAAGCTGCGAAAGCTACATTAGCAAACGCAACAACTCAAGACGAAATTACAAAAGCTTACAGTAAATTAGTAACTACAGCTAACACTAAATTAAAAGCTAAACCTGTAGAGAAAAAAGAAACTCCAGCAGTAGATACTACTAACGGACAACCAACTGTAGGTAAAAAAGCAGGAAACACAGAACCAAAAGCTGGTACTAACTCAATTGAAAACACAGGATCTAACGATCAACGCAATGGTCAAAAAATTCCAGAAGGCGTTCAATTTAGAGCAGAGATTGCTTATTCAGGTGATGAAGCTGCCAATGGGAATGGGAAGAAAAATGACTATATTGCTAGTAATGTAGGTAAACCCAGTACCACTGATGACGAAAAGGCCGGCTCTAGAGTAATGAACTATAAGACCAGACTGAATAAAGATCAGAATGGTAAGATTACGTCTATTGACTGGATGGTTTACTTCAATAACTATGCTGAAAATATGGATAATAAATATGGCATTACAGGAAAGAGTTCCCGAAACTATATTCAAATTCCTAAAGAAGTAAATATGCCTGATAGTATCAATCGTCTCCATTACAAATCAGTAAATAGATTGCAAGGTGGAAGACTTAAAAAAATCGACTCAAATGGAAATCCTCTAAGTAATGAAGTGACATTTGACAATCCAAGTCCAGGCGAAGCTTCAGGTTTCCCACTTGACGGTAAAGAAGAAACTTTCACAAGCGCAAGTTGGAAATCTGCAACTCGTGGATATGATACCCTTTATAACAATACAGGTTTCTATTTCAATGGTGCGGACACTGATAAAAATCCTGAGACAAAAGCTTTGGTCGATGCTAATGCTCTACCAGGAGAGCGTGTTATCTATGATAATTCCAATACAGGTTCGGACTGGCAAGATGCATTTGTATGGAAGTTCACCACAACTGTACCAGAAACGACAACTAATGAGCAGTTGAAAGATATGAAGGTTGTTATGGGTATGGTCCGTACTGGTAAAGCGTCAGGCAGACCATCTTTCAGTGTAATAGGGAACAACCCTGCTGATGTTACGGATGCCGATGTGGCTCAACCAAAACCAAAACCACAACCAGACACACCAAAACCACAACCACAACCAGAAACATCACAACTAGGAGTCAACAACACTTATACCCAAACAAATGACACGATTACAGTTCCTACTATAGCTTCTACAGATACAGTCTTGACAGGTACAGGAACACCAGGTGCCCGAATCAATATTAAGGATGGGGGTAGAGTTGTTAATAATACTACCATAGTTGGACAGAACGGACAGTGGTCATTCCCAATTACTACTGGTTTGAATAGTAATGTTACTGGTGGTGAACAGAAGGTTCCTAAGAGTCAAATCAGCGTTAGCCAAACAGTTAATGGTGTAGAAAGTGCTGATGTACCTGTAAACGTCTCTCTAGGTTACTCAGAGATCGTACCATCAACTAAATCAAAACAAAAGAATAATCTTGTTGAAAATGATAGAAATGTTACCTTGAAAGTGCCACATGATGCAGCAGCCGCTTATTTCAGATTTACGGACGCAGATGGCAATGCTCAAGAAGTTAAGCTTACACGTGATGCTGTTCCAGGTAAGTGGCAAGTAAGCCCTTCAAACAGTGCACTTGCAAGTGTTGCTTCAAGTGATCAAGGAGCCCACTACTCAACGATCAACTTGACCTTGAACAAAGATATGAAAGCTGGAACAACAGCTGAAGTTGTCTCTAACATGCAAGATGGTAGCTACACAAGTCTTCAAGGATGGCAATCACGTAACGTTGAAGCAGCTCCAAAAGAAGAGACTCCAGCGCCACAACCGCAACCAGAAACACCAACAACTAGTGGTCCTGAAATTGTCAACGATTTGGAAGGTAAAGCAAGTACACCAGCTGATGTAACAGTTAAAGCACCAGCAGGTTCAACTGTTAAACTTTACAACAAAGATGGCGTTGTAATCGGTGAAGCTGTAGCTAACGACCAAGGTGTAGCAACTGTTCACCCTACAAACAGCCTTCCAGAAGGAGAAATTACAGCTACTTCAACACCAGCAGGTGGAACAGAGTCAGCTAAGAGTGCACCGATTACGGTAACAAAAACCCCAACTCCGTTTACTCCTCCAGGTCAAACTAATGGTCCTTACAAGTTGCAATTGGCGACTAATACGACAAAGGTGACAGTTCATCGTGGAGATAAACTTAGTCTAACAGGTGGAGCTGTTTCAAGTTCCCTTCGTTGGTTTGGGGTTTCTCCAGAAACTATTGGAAATGTTAAGGGGTTAGAGTACACCCAAACTCTTAAAACACCAACTAATGCTACCGGTAAACTAGAAGGTACTGTTGCATGGGACCAACCTCTTGGGGATACTAAGGTTGTCTATGGAGCTACTGGAAGTGAAAACGCAACAAGCAAGAAACTAGGATCAATTTATCGACCAATTACTGTTACAGTTCTTGAGACTACTAAAAAGTATGACCCAGTTGCAGGTACACAAGTAGATATTGCAAATCCTAACAACGTTTCTGAAGATGAAAAGAGCAAGATCATCAACTCAGTTAAAACTGCGAACCCAAGTCTTCCAGCAGGTTCACAATACAGTGTAGATGAAAAGGGTAACCTTACTATCACATACCCTGATGGATCAACAGATAAGATTGCAGCAGCCTACCTCGTTCACCCAACAAATCCTGCACGTGAAAACGTAGCACCAACAGTAGAGATTCCTTACTCTAATAAAGACACTAAAGAAGTTTATGTCTACGCTGGAGAAGCCAACTCATTCGATATCAAATTTAAAGATGATAGCGGAAAAATTGCAAGTGCTACTGTAAAACAAGGTGGTAACAGAGCGTTTGATCCTGTTGCAGGTGAAGAGAATACCATCAATACTCAATATGGATTTAAAGCAAATGTTATCAATGCTGAAACACCAGCAACAGCAGATGCACCAGCAGTCATTACCTACTCAGGTACCCCAGCAGCAACAGATGGTTTGAAACAATCTGACTATGATGCAGCAACTAAGGGAGATAAAGCACCAGGTATGGCTTTAGGATGGCGTTATGCAACTGCGACTGACACAGATGGTGCATTTATTGAGAATAAAGCTGTGGGTAGCTTAACTGACCCAGGTGCATTCCGTGTCATGCTTAAACCACAAACGCAAAAATATGACATTGTAACTCCAACTGAAAAAGTTACTGTAGCAGATCCAGCAAATGTAACAAAAGCCGAGCTAGACAAAATCAAAGAGAAACTCAAACTTGAGTACTCTCAAAACAACGATGACGCTAACTTGGCAGACAAAAAAGGTACAGCTGTAGCTGATAAAGATGCTAAGATTCAATCAGTCACAAAAGATGACAAAGGAAATCTTGTAGTAACCTATAAAGATGGTTCTCAAGATAAGAGACCATTATCAGAATTTGTAAACGTAGCTCCAACAGTTGAACTTCCATACTCAAATAAAGATAAGAAAGAAATCTATGTTTATACAGGTGAAAACACTGATTTAACATTCAAAGCATCAGACAACACTGCTGTTAAAGATATGTATGTACGTGGTCCTGGTGGTATTGGTGATGACAATACAGCAAAATACGGTTTTACAACTGGTAAAATCGATAATTCAGCAGTCACTCATGGTGATGGTACTGTATCAGGTGCTACAGCTACTATTAAGATGACTGGTGTTACAACACTTACAGCTCCAAACCATTGGACAAGTTTTGTTGTTGCTAATGACAATGATAATGCACCATCAACTACTGATTTTAGAGCATTAGATCAAAATCCGAATGCAACTCAGACACCAGGATATGTTCACTTCATCGTTAAATCTCAAACAGATAAGTACGATATTGCAACTCCAGCTCCAGCTGATAAAGTTGAAGTAGCAGATCCAACTAATGTAACAAAAGATGAATTAGCTAAAATCGAAGAAAAACTGAAACTTGAGTACAACAAGAACAATGACGATGCGAATATCGCAAAAAATACTCCAGTTGATAAAGATGGTAAGATTAAATCAGTCACAAAAGATGACAAAGGAAATCTTGTCGTAACATATACAGATGGTTCAACAGATACAAAACCATTGTCACAATTTGTAACTCAAAAACCAAGTGCACCAGCTAAGGATGCAGATGGCGTTAAAGATCCAGCTAAGACACCAGTTAAAGATCCAGCTAACTTAACAGATGCAGAAAAAGCTAAAGTAGCAGACGAAGTTAAGAAAGCTAACCCAACAGCGAAAGATGTTGAAGTAGGCAAAGATGGAACAGCAACTGTAACCTTCCCAGATGGATCAAAAGCAGAACTTCCAACAGCTAAGACAGTTGAGAAAGCTAAAGATGCAACACCAGCTAAGGATGCAGATGGCGTTAAAGATCCAGCTAAGACACCAGTTAAAGATCCAGCTAACTTAACAGATGCAGAAAAAGCTAAAGTAGCAGACGAAGTTAAGAAAGCTAACCCAACAGCGAAAGATGTTGAAGTAGGCAAAGATGGAAC
>NZ_JASHFS010000012.1:0-87265 GCF_047460685.1 Streptococcus infantis
AGATCCAAAAGATCCAAGCAAACCAGGTCAACCAGTAGAACCAGGTAAGGAGCTTCCAAACCTTCCAACAAACCCAGGTGACGACACACCAATCATCTACGTACCAATCGTAAATGATGTGAAGAAACCAACTAAACAAACAGTTAAGTTTGAAGGAGCAGGTGATAAGACTCCAGCGGACAACGTTCAAGATGATTTTACGTTTACTGGTAAAGAAAACAAAGCTTCTGGAACTACAACATGGACTGAGAAGAGCCATACTTACGGTAAGGTATCTGTTCCAGTAATTCCAGGTTACTACGCTGATAAGACAGAAGCTGGTGGTAAGACAGTTACTCCAGAAAATCCTGAAGCAACAGATACAGTAACCTACAAACCACTTGGAAAATTGGTTCCAAAACCAGAGAGACCAAATGATCCAAACTTCCCATCAACACCAGAAGTGAAGTATCCAAATGATCCAACAGATCCAGGTAAACCAGGTAAACCAGTCGTTCCAGACGTACCAGGCTACAAACCATACTTGCCAGATCCAAAAGATCCAAGCAAACCAGGTAAACCAGTAGAACCAGGAAAACCAATCACTCCTGAAAACCCAGGTGACGACACACCAATCATCTACGTTCCAGTTAAACCTGACACTCCAGTAGTCCCTAATCCAGAACCACAAACTCCTGCAAAACCAGATCCGAAACCTTTGGATCCTGAAAAAGTAGTGCAGGAATTACCAAATACTGGTACGGATTCAAATACGGTTATGACTGGACTTGGAATCATTGGAATGGCAACAACGCTATTAGGTTTAGCCCGTAAGAAAAAAGAAGATTAGAATAAATATTTAATCCTATTGAAATTACTTTGGACTAGATGATAGAGTCTATAGCATTAAGAGGGCAAACATTTTAAGAATGTTTGTCTTCTTTTTATATAATGGATTGAACCTAGAATAGTACGCTACAGATTCTAAAACATTTCTAGAAATTAATTTGACTTTCCTAATCTCTTTGTTCATATCTTATTTCAATCTACTATAGTAGGTGTAATACTCAAAATGAATCAAACTTAAATTTTTATGTCTAAATTTGCAAACTAACTTCTAGAGAAATTAGCCAAATTACCCAAAATGTGTTTTAGCCAGATTTATCTGCATTAGTCTAGCTTTTATCAATGGAAAATGTTATAATAGACTGTATTTAAAAAAATTTTAAGGAGAAATGACAGAATGTCTGTATCATTTGAAAACAAAGAAACAAACCGTGGTGTCTTGACTTTCACTATCTCTCAAGACCAAATCAAACCAGAATTGGACCGTGTATTTAACTCAGTAAAGAAATCTCTTAACGTTCCTGGTTTCCGTAAAGGGCATCTTCCACGTCCTATCTTCGACCAAAAATTTGGTGAAGAGTCACTTTACCAAGACGTTATGAACGCTCTTTTGCCAAACGCTTATGAAGCAGCTGTAAAAGAAGCTGGTCTTGAAGTCGTTGCACAACCAAAAATTGACGTAACTTCAATGGAAAAAGGTCAAGATTGGGTTATCACTGCTGAAGTTGTTACAAAACCTGAAGTTAAATTGGGCGACTACAAAAACCTTGAAGTATCAGTTGATGTAGAAAAAGAAGTAACTGACGCTGACGTTGAAGAGCGTATCGAACGTGAACGCAACAACTTGGCTGAATTGGTGATCAAAGAAGGTGCTGCTGAAAACGGTGATACTGTTGTTATCGACTTTGTTGGTTCTATCGACGGTGTTGAATTTGACGGTGGAAAAGGTGAAAACTTCTCACTTGGACTTGGTTCAGGTCAATTCATCCCTGGATTTGAAGACCAATTGGTAGGTCACTCAGCTGGTGAAACTGTTGATGTTATCGTAACATTCCCAGAAGACTACCAAGCTGAAGACCTTGCTGGTAAAGAAGCTAAATTCGTAACAACTATCCACGAAGTAAAAGCGAAAGAAGTTCCAGCTCTTGACGATGAACTTGCAAAAGACATCGATGAAGAAGTTGAAACACTTGCTGAATTGAAAGAAAAATACCGCAAGGAATTGGCTGCTGCTAAAGAAGAAGCTTACAAAGATGCCGTTGAAGGTGCAGCAATTGATAAAGCTGTAGAAAACGCTGAAATCGTAGAACTTCCAGAAGAAATGATCCACGAAGAAGTTCACCGTTCAGTAAACGAATTCCTTGGAAACTTGCAACGTCAAGGTATTAACCCTGACATGTACTTCCAAATCACTGGAACTACTCAAGAAGACCTTCACAAACAATACGAAGCAGAAGCTGAGTCACGTACGAAGACTAACCTTGTTATCGAAGCAGTTGCGAAAGCTGAAGGATTTGACGCTACTGACGAAGAAATCCAAAAAGAAATCGAGCAATTGGCTGCAGATTACAACATGGAAGTTGCACAAGTACAAAGCTTGCTTTCAGCTGAAATGTTGAAACACGATATTGCAGTGAAGAAAGCTGTTGAATTGATCACAAGCACTGCAACAGTAAAATAACCTTTACAAGATAAAAGCCCACCGGATTCGGTGGGTTTTCTTATGCTTTATTTTCCGAAAAATTCTTGCAGGTCTTCTTCAGTAATTCCAATCATGGCTGGGATACTAGACCAGTTGTCCTCGGTTAGAATGTAGGATTGTTCAGTGTTAGTAGCTAGTGTGGTTTCAGCAGCTGATTTACCAGTTCCATCAGTTGATTCTATTAAGTCGCTGAAACGCTCAATCAAATAGGTCTTACGAGCTGTTCCGATATGTTGAGTTGCATAGTCAAAGGCCTGTAATTCACCTAATAAAATCAGTTTACTTTTGGCCCGAGTGATAGCAGTGTAGATGAGATTACGCTCTAACATGCGCTTGCTTGCACTGGTGATAGGTAGAATAACGACGGGAAACTCGCTACCCTGAGACTTATGGATACTCATGGCATAGGCTAAGCGAATCTTGTACCATTCATTTCGAGGATAGGAAACCTCGTTCCCATCAAAGTCGATGACAATTTCATCTTGCTTGGACTCGGTGTATTTTCCTGGAATCAAGTCTGTGATATAGCCTAAGTCTCCGTTAAAGACATTGACCTCTGCATCGTTAACTAGGTGGATAACCTTATCTCCTGTTCGATAGTGACACTGAGGAGCTTCAAAGCTAAGCAGGTCTTTTTGTGGAGGATTAAGGAGGTCTTGCATGAGCTGGTTGATGGCATCAATACCTGCAGTTCCACGGTACATAGGGGCAAGAACCTGAATGTCGCGAGCAGGAATGCCACTTCTGATAGCAGCACCTAGGATTTTTTCAATGCTAGCAGGGATATGGTTACTAGCGATTTCAAAGTAGGAGCGGTCTGCTTTTTTCTGGGTAAAATCTGCAGGTAATATTCCCTGGCGAATCTGACTTGCAAGAGTGACGATGGTTGATTCTTCGCTCTGACGGTAGATTCTTTCCAAACGTGTTTGAGGGATACTTGGTATCTGGAGTAAATCTGCTAGGACTTGACCAGGACTGACAGAAGGCAGCTGGTCGCTATCACCCACGATGAGAATTTTACTGTTTGAAGAGATGTTGGAGAAGAGCTGGTTGGCTAGCCAAGTATCTACCATGGAGAATTCATCCACAATGATAAAGTCAGCATCCAGATAATCTTCCAGATGGCTAGTGTCGTCATCTCCAGTCATGCCCAGGTGGCGGTGAATGGTAGCGCTTGGTAGACCTGTCAATTCATTCATGCGACGGGCTGCGCGACCAGTTGGAGCAGCTAGGAGAATGGGTAGATTGCTCTTTTTCTTGAGGTCCAATCCTTCCAAAAGAGCATAGACAGCGATAATGCCATTGATAACAGTGGTCTTACCAGTACCAGGTCCACCTGTAAGTATAAAGACCTTGTTTTGGATAGCATCGCAGATGGCCTGTTTTTGAATACTATCATACTCAATTCCCAGTTCTTCCTCAACAGTTGTGATATGGTCTTGAATAGTCTCTAGATCCTGTTTTTTACTTTGACCTTTTTCGAGGATTCTGATGAGATGACTGCGAATCCCTTCTTCTGCAAAAAAGAGGCTATTATCAAAGATTTTGGTATCAATTTGCTGGACCTTATCTTCTTCAATCAGATAAGCAAGCTCTTGGGCAACTTGACTCGGATCTAGTTCGACTGGTCGGGAGGATTCCAGAAGGTTGAGGGTTTGCTCCAACAAGTCCCTAGCTTCTATATAGGTATCTCCTGTCTCCATGCAACCTTGAAAGAGACTATGGACAAGACCCGCACGGAAGCGCTCAGGAGCTTGGCTTTCAATTCCCAGTTCTTGGGCCAATTGGTCAGCGATGGTAAATCCCAAACCCTTGATATCCTCGACCAGTTGATAGGGATAGTTCTCGACAATATCTAGGGTTTCTTCCTTGTAAAAGTCTTGGATCTGAAAGGCTAGCTTATTTGGGATGCCGTAATTAGCTAGTTTGGCTAAGACCATCTCTGTTCCGTAATTAAGACGAAGGGTTGAGACAAAGGCTTCACGATTTTTAGCAGAGAGGCCAGCGATAGACCGGAGTTTGTCTGGATTTTCTAAGATTTTGTCAATAGTGTTTTCACCGTAAATATCCACAATTTTCTGGGCTGTTTTGAGTCCAATTCCCTTGAAATGACTGCTGGAGAAATACTTGACCAAGCCCTTACTAGTCGGCTTGGCTCTCTCATAGCGAGTCATTTGTAGCTGTTCACCATATTTGGAGTGTTGGACGATTTGTCCCCAAAAGGTGTATTCCTCTCCTTCAATGATATCAGCCATGGTACCTGTGACGATGATTTCATAATCATCAAAGTCTTCAGCATTGGTATCATCAATATCTAGGAGCAAAATACGGAAAAAATTGCTGACATTTTCAAAGATAATGCGCTCAATGGTGCCTGAAAAATAAACTTCCATAAAATTCCTTACAATAGTGTCTGAGAAAATTTATCCCAGATTTAGTCAAAATAGAATGAGAAGAGGCTGAGATGGAAAATTCTCGGCCTCTTCCTAGTTTTTAAAATGTTCCGATACGCTTGAGTGGCCAGAAGCGGAATTTGGCTTCACCGGTGATATCTTTTGCCTTAAAGGTACCAACATGTCGACTGTCGCTAGATACCAGACGGTCATCACCCAGTAGGAGGTATTCACCCTCTGGTACAGTGAAGGTAAAGCTAGTGTTGTAATTAACATCTAGGGTAAAGGCCTGAGCCTTTTGAGCTAAAGTTCTAAAGTATTCTCCCTTTTTACCATCCCAACCAGTTCCAGTATAAGTGCTTTGGAGTTTATCTTCCTTGAAACGCTTGAGGTATTCTGCTAAATAGGGTTCATCAGTTTCTTGACCGTTAATATAGAGTTTATCGTTGTCATAACGAATGGTATCTCCTGGCATACCAATGACCCGTTTAACGATATCCTTGTTCCCATCGTCTTCATGAGCAACCACAATATCAAAACGATTGATTGGGAGATGTTTAACCACAAAGAGGACTTCTCCATCTGCTAAGGTAGGATCCATTGAATGTCCTTCTACACTGACATTCCTCCAGAGAAAGAGACGACTAAGGGCGATAAGAGTGATAATGAGGATAAAACTCCACTCTTTTAAAAACGATTTAAAATATTTCATAATTTACCTTTCTAGCAGTTTTTTTGCTTTTTCAGTATTTTTAAAGTGTAGTTTGGCGCAGAAGTTGAGTCCCTGCCTACCATAAGCACGAAGGATTTGGCTAGCTACCTTATCAGAAGCTGTTCCAGCCCCGCTTGGAAGTTGATAACCAAGTTCTCTACCCAGATTTTCGAGATTCTCTAGAAAGAGATCGCGCGCAATGATAGAGCTTACTGCGACTGCTAAGTATTTGCTTTCTGCTTTTTCCTCCAGACTAACTGGATTGGAAAAATGATTGGCTTCATTTTTTAAGTACTTTTCATAGTTTTGAGCACTCGTAAAAGCATCAATCACAATCTTTTCTGGCTGGACTCCCTTTTGGAGAAGGAGAAAAATGGCTTGATTGTGAAGAGCTACCTTGACAGACACAGCATTGTAACGTTCACCAATCACCTCATTATACTTGGTCGGTGACAGGAGGAGTGCTTGATGCTGAATTTTTTCTTTGAGAATAGGCGCAATCTGACGAATTTTCTGGTCGGTCAGGGTCTTAGAATCTCCGACACCAAGTTTTTGTAAGAAGTCATGCTGGTCAGGAGTCACAAAGGATGCTACTACAGCCAGACCACCAAAGTAGGAACCATTTCCTACTTCGTCAGTTCCAATCATCGGAAAGTTTTGTCCACTAGCTACTGGCCTGACCTGATAACCAAAAAAGCTGGCGTAACGTTCAGCAGCTTCTCCTTGCAAGAGCACTTTTCCTGATGTGTAGATGGAAACACTTGCCTGCGGAAGCTTGAAAAAGTAGCGAATATAAGGATTTTTACTAGGAGTCAGTGCTTGTTCATATTTCTGAACAAAGGTTTGGATTTCCTTTTCGCTCGGAGTTAATGTAATACTTGCCATAATTCTTATTGTACCATAAAAGCCGTAGAATTGGTAAAAACTGACAAATTTAGTGAAATTTGGTATAATATCGTGAGGTGAATTTTTATGGCAAATTTAAATCGATACAAGTTTACATTCGGAAAAAAAACATTGACCCTAACAACTGAGCATGACAACCTCTTTATGGAGGAAATTGCCAAGGTCGCAACAGAAAAATATGAAGCAATTAAAGAGCAGATGCCTGGAGCGGATGATGAGACAATCGCTATTTTATTAGCAGTCAATAGCTTGTCAACCCAACTCAGCCGTGAGATTGAATTTGATGATAAGGAACAAGAATTAGATGCCCTTCGTCATCAAGTTGTAGCAACTAAACAAGAGCATAGCAATATTGAGGATTCCCTATGATTTCCGTCCTTCTCTTATTGGTTCTTGCATGGAGCTTTTATATCGGTTATCGTAGAGGTTTGGTTCTACAGATTTACTATTTTGTAGCAACTGTGATTTCAGCTCTTCTTGCAGGAAATTTTTATCAATCTTTAGGGAAACAATTTGATTTGTTGATCCCATATGCAAGTCCACAGGAAGGACAGGGAACCTTCTTTTTCCCATCAAATCAACTTTTCCAGCTGGACAAAGTCTTTTATGCAGGTATTGGATATCTATTAGCATTTGCCGCCTTTTATTGCATCGGTCGTTTGATTGGACTCTTTTTTAACCTAGTACCAACCAAAAAGTTTGGTGGCAAATATTTTCGCATCGGTGCGGGAGTCTTATCAGTTGGAGTGACCTTATTTGTCCTCCAGATGATACTGACTATTCTTGCGACTGTTCCTTTACAAATTGTTCAAAATTCACTTGAAAACAGCTTTGTAGCTAAACATATTATCCAGAGTGTTCCCATCACTACTCATATGATTAAACAACTCTGGGTAACCAAAATAATCGGATAAAAAGGGCGGGAACTATTCCTAGCCTTTTGTTTACAATTCCAAAAGTTAAGGAGACTTTTAAGAAAGCTTTAGAACTTGAATACAGGGTTCCTAGGCTTATAACTAAGGAAAAGAAAATGAATAAAAAAATACTAGAAACATTAGAATTTAATAAGGTCAAGGCTTTATTTGAGCCCCATCTTTTGACGGAACAAGGATTAGAGCAGTTGAAAGAACTTGCTCCGACTGATAAAGGAGACAAGATTAGACAAGCTTTTGTAGAGATGAAGGAAATGCAAGAACTCTTTGTCGAGCATCCTCATTTCAGCATTTCTGCAACAAAAGATATTGCAGCGACCTCCAAACGTTTGGAAATGGGTGCTGATCTCAACATCGAGGAATTTCTCCTTCTCAAACGTGTCATCTTTGCCAGTCGTGAATTGCAGAATTTTTATGACAATCTTGAAAATGTACGTTTAGACCACCTGGCAAGTTGGTTTGAGAAACTTCATGATTTTCCACATTTACAGGGAAATCTACAAGCAATCAACGAAGCTGGATTTATTGAGAACTTTGCTAGTGAGGATTTGGCACGAATCCGTCGAAAAATCCATGATAGTGAAAGTCAAGTCCGTGATGTCCTGCAAGATCTTCTCAAACAAAAAGCTCAGATGCTGACAGAAGGTATCATCGCAAGTAGAAATGGTCGCCAAGTTCTTCCAGTTAAGAATACCTATCGTAACAAGATTGCTGGTGTAGTACATGATATTTCTGCCAGTGGGAACACTGTTTATATCGAACCACGTGAAGTGGTCAAGCTAAGTGAGGAAATCGCAAGTCTTCGTGCAGACGAACGCTATGAGATGATGCGTATCCTCCAAGAACTCTCTGAAAGAGTAAGACCTCATGCAGCTGAAATCGCCAATGATGCATGGATTATTGGACATTTGGACCTGATTCGTGCTAAGGTTCGCTTTATTCAAGAGACGGAGGCAGTAGTACCTCAAGTGTCTGAGGGACAGGAGATTCAACTGCTTCACGTTCGTCATCCTCTTGTAAAAAATGCAGTCGCAAATGATGTGCACTTTGGGAAAGATTTAACAGCTATCGTCATCACTGGTCCTAATACGGGTGGTAAGACCATTATGCTCAAGACCTTAGGTTTGACCCAGTTGATGGCCCAGTCTGGTCTGCCAATTTTAGCTGATAAAGGTAGTCGTGTAGGGATTTTCGAGGAGATATTCGCAGATATCGGAGATGAACAATCCATCGAGCAAAGTCTCTCAACCTTCTCTAGTCACATGACCAACATCGTTGATATTCTGGGTAAGGTCAACCAAAACTCGCTCTTGCTATTAGATGAGCTTGGTGCTGGTACAGATCCCCAAGAAGGTGCAGCCCTTGCCATGTCTATCTTAGAAGACTTGCGTTTGCGTCAGGTCAAGACTATGGCAACCACTCACTATCCTGAACTTAAAGCCTATGGTATTGAAACTGCCTATGTTCAAAATGCAAGCATGGAGTTTGATACAGCTAGCTTGCGCCCAACTTATCGTTTCATGCAGGGAGTTCCTGGTCGAAGTAATGCCTTTGAGATTGCTAAACGTCTAGGCTTGTCAGATGTCATCGTAGGTGACGCTAGTAAGCAAATTGACCAAGACAACGATGTTAATCGTATCATTGAGCAATTGGAAGAGCAGACACTTGAAAGTCGAAAACGTCTTGAAAATATTCGCCAAGTCGAGCAAGAAAACCTCAAGATGAACCGTGCCCTTAAAAAACTTTATAACGAGCTCAACCGTGAAAAGGAAACTGAACTCAATAAGGCGCGAGAACAAGCTGCTGAGATTGTTGACTTAGCACTATCTGAGAGTGATGATATACTTAAAAATCTTCACAGTAAATCCCAACTGAAGCCACATGAAATTATCGAAGCCAAAGCTAAGCTCAAAAAATTAGCCCCTGAAAAAGTTGACCTTTCTAAAAACAAGGTTCTTCAGAAGGCCAAGAAAAAACGAGCTCCAAAAGTTGGAGATGATATTATCGTTTTAAGCTATGGTCAACGTGGTACCTTGACCAATCAACTCAAGGATGGACGTTGGGAAGCACAGGTTGGCTTGATTAAGATGACGCTTGAAGAAAAAGAGTTTGACTTGGTTCAAGCCCAGAAAGAAGCGCCAGTCAAGAAGAAACAAGTTAACGTCGTTAAACGTGCAGCAGGAAAAGGTCCACAAGCTCGACTAGACCTTCGTGGCAAACGCTACGAGGAGGCTATGGAAGCCTTGGATGCCTTTATCGACCAAGCCCTGCTCAACAATATGGCCCAAGTTGACATCATCCATGGTATCGGTACAGGAGTCATCCGTGAAGGGGTGACTAAGTACCTACAAAGAAATAAACAGGTCAAGAGCTTTGGCTATGCACCACAAAATGCAGGCGGATCTGGAGCAACCATCGTAACCTTTAAGGGATAAAGCAAAATGAATGAAAATTTGATTCAAGATAAACCACCTCTACCTGCAAGATAATCTGTTACAGTCTTTTCTTTTAACTCTGAACTATATTTCTTCCAGCTATGACGCTCCTTGAGCCCTTCGACACCTTCTGTTTGATACTTACGAATCCAATTTCTGATTGTGTCACCATTTACTCCAAATGCTTTGGTCAAAATAGATATTGACTTCCCTTGTTCAAGGTAAAGATGAACAACTTCTAACTTCTCCTCCACTGATTTCGGACCTCTTTTTGACATACGAAAACTCCCCCTGTAGTTTCTAGTGAAATTTTGTTTTTTTCACTGTCCACTATAAGGGGAGTATATCAAACTTTAGTAGTAAGCAAAAGGGGGGCAAAAATATTATAGTCAATTGAAATAAGAACAAGACAAGAGAGCCTCAAAAAAGTATTGCAAGTTGGTAATACCTTTTTGAGGTGCTTTTTGATATGAGCCCATGTTTTCTCAATTGACTATAGAAGCAGATTCTAATTTTGAAGTCGAGTATGAAGGTAATTTAGAAGTTTATTTTTATAAAAAAGGTGGTGGAGTGTTTAGTGATAATTCTGAAAATGAATTAGATATTTATTGCAATAATGAACTCTTTGTGACTGTAATTTTAGAATAATAAAGTGAGTATAGCAAGCTATTATTAGTAGACTGTATAAATTTATGAGTAATAGGAAGTTGTGCAAGAACGTTGTTTTATTAGAAAATAAAGTAAATCTTTTTAGTAGAGGATAAGAAACTTCCAGATGGAGATGCAGAGCAAGTCTACAAAAAGATTTCAACACCGGTAACTCCAGAGAAAGCAAACTATGCTAAAGAAAATACTCCTCAGTTGCCAAATACTGCTACTGAAGATAGCAGCACTTGGACTTCTTGGAGTAATGTATGGATTTGGTCTTGTAGCTCATAAGAAAAAAGAAGGCTAATATTCTGATTAAAAAAGATTAGCTATTTGTCAACTATAGTGGGTGAAGAAAAATTCTGACCACATAGTCTATCATGTCTGCCACATAGACAAAAGCTATTGTTGACCATTTTTATTTCTGTTATAGTTGTAATTGTTAAAGGGAGATAAAACTTCTTAACAAAATAGAAAATGAGGTCGTATCATGAAAAAAGTATTAGGTATTGGATTTTTAGTTGTTGCAGTAGTAGTCTTGTATTTTGGCTTTGTTGGATGGCCGAGTTTGGATGTTAACATCTGGGCACTATTTCCAGTAGGTTTATTTCTGTTTTTTACTCTTGAGAATTTGGTGAAAAAAGATTATAAGGCCAGTATTATGTGCTTGATTATTGCTTTTATCATCGCCAATGCCACTCTTGATCTCTTGCCACTTTCAAGCGGTTTGGTTATCGGTGCTGGAGTTCTGGCCTGTGTGGGGATTGGTTTTCTCTTTCCTGAAGCCAACAAGTAAGAAGAATAATACAAAAAATCTCGAGATTTTCTCGAGACTTTTTCTTTATTGACCTGCGTAATATTTTTGAATTCCCTTAACGATACCTGCAACCAATCTGTTTTGGTAGGCGTCACTGCGGACTTGTTGATTCTCATTGAAATTATCAATATAGCCCAATTCCAATAGAACAGCTGGTTTATCAGTTTCTCGAAGGACAGCAAAACTACTTTGTAGGAGTCCTGCATCCTTAGCACCAGTTTCAGCTAGTAGTGAAGAGTGGATATCGGCAGCCAGGCGATTGCTTTCACTGATACGGTCAGGGTGGTTATGCCAGTATGGATTGATCTTAGCACGATAGCCACTGTCTTCTTCGTAAGAGTAAGTTTGAATACCAGATCTCCCTGAAGCAGGATTCCCGCTTGCATTGAAGTGAATACTGATGAACATGTCTGAGTCCGTTTTGTTAACCATTTTTGAACGTTCAGTGACAAAGTCGACATAGACATCACTATCTCTCGAAGAAAGAACGGTATAACCAAGACCCTGGAGTTCCTTACGTAGTTTTTGATAAATTTGCATGGTTAGGTCTTTTTCCTGAGTGTTATAATAAACAGCACCAGGATCTTTTCCACCATGTCCTGGATCTAAGAAAACAGTTTTCGTGTATTTCCCTTTTTCAAATCCACGACTTATAGGTACTTCACCAATCCATTTTCCATTACTTTGGAACTGATGTGCTGTTCCATCGATTTTTCGAGTTCCCGTGACATAGACACCATTTTCATCCACATAGTAACGGGCATTGTAGTAGCTGTCGTCAATCCATTCGCTCTTAGCCATGTAACCACCTGACTTGAGGTAGTAAGAGCCGATCCATTCACGCGCTGCATATGCACCACCAGATTTTAAGTAGAACCAGCTATTATAGTTTTTATCGAAAATCCATTCTTTTTCGGCCATAGCTCCGCTAGCTTTTAGATAGTAGCTACCTATCCATTGGTTGTTTGCCATAGTGGCGTCTTTGTTAAAGTAGTACCAGGTACCACTAATTTTGTCCCACTTATTTTTGATTAATTTACCAGAAGCAGGGGCATAGTACCATTGTCCATCTTGTTTTACCCAAGCACTCTCAGCCATGGCGCCGCTATTCGTTAATAGATAGCCGTCAAAAATTGTGTTGCTGAGCATGACACCGTCTTGGTCAAAATAGTACCAGACACCACCAATCTTTTCCCATTTTTGTTGAGAAATTTTTCCATAAGCGTTAGCGTAATACCATTTATCTTGGAGTTTACTCCAACCAGAATCGACCATAGCCCCGCTACTAGTCAGGATATATCCGTCAAAAATAGTATCGCTCAACATGATTCCATCTTTGTTGAAGTAGTACCATTTCCCGTGGATTTTTTTCCAGTTTAGAACAGGGGCATTGTTTTCATAGAAGCGCCAGATATTTTCCTCGAATACCCAACCATCTTTTTGGACTTCAGGAGCCTTGTCTTCTTCTTTCTTAGCTGGATTTGTTGTTTGATTGGCATTTGCCTCAGTTGAAGGTTCAGTTTCCTTGGCCGGGAGACTGTTTTTCTCCACTTTGTCAGTAGAGGTTTCACTGTGTGTTGTTTCTACTGGGGTAGACTGTGCTTGGTTTTCCTCAGCATAGCTAAGGTTGCTTGTTAGACCAAATACTGAAAGCGTAATGGCGCTTGCCAAGAGCGTTTTTTTCACTTGATTTATCTCCTATTTTTACTTTTTTATAATTTTATCAGAAAAGTGCCTCAGATGGAACATTTAGTGGCCAAGATCGAGGTGCTGGTGGGCTATATTGTAATAGTTGACTATTTCATCACGAAAATTTGAACAATCATGATGATATAGATGAGCAGTGTTAGTAAAAATCCAGCTCGCCAAAAGAATTTAATAAATTTTGGATAATAAAAACTACGTCTTTTGTTTAAGAAGAAAAAGACCAACACAATTGCTAGTATTGATAAGGCCGTTCCCAGTACTGGAAGTTGATTGTGTGTAAACATCTTAGCCGTAATCAAATAATATTCAAAAATTAGAAAAGGAAAAGCTAAATCAGCAGCATTGATGTCCTTTTTCTTTAACTTAAAGAGTCTGCTTAAAATAATCGCCAGAGCTAAGGTTAGTACCAAAAGCAAGATGGAAGCAAGTTTCATTAAAATCATACCATTATTGTATCATAAAATTTTGAGAATAGAAAAGTAAATTCCTTGATTTATCACTGTTTTAGCAAAAAATCATTGGTAAGAAACAGATTTTATAATTCCTGCTTGAACAGAATGAATCATGTGTTCGGTACGATGATAGTTTGAACTCTCAATGTAAATCTTTTTTATGGTGACCATAGAAAATATATTAGTCAGAGGAGAAGAATAGTAGTAGAATGAGTAGCAAATAAAACAAAGGAGTTTCTTATGAAATTAGTTACGTTATGGTCAAAACTCTCACTAGGAATCCAATTATTGGTGGCTTTGGTCTTGGGGGTGATTGCTGCAGTCATCTGGCCACAATTTGCAGGCTTTTATCAATTTTTAGGACAAGCCTTTATTAAATTGATCAATATGGTTATCATTCCGCTAATCTTCCCAACCATCGTTGTTGCAGTAGCTGGAGTTATCGGAAAAAAATCTTTCGAAAAAATCTTGGCCAAGAGCCTGGTTTACTGTTTCGTCGTAACAACTGCCATTACTCTTTTGTTTGTATTTGCTAGTTACTTTTTGGGATTTGGACAAGGTGTGAACATTGGTCAAACTGGTGGAAACCTTGATGGGATTGCGAACAATGTCAAGTTCAGCGAATTTTTGCTTGGTTTTATTCCATCAAACATCGTCAAGTCTCTTTCAGAAGGTGCTCTTTTGCCAATTATCGTGTTTGCTATCTTTCTTGGTTACGGAATTGGGAATCTTAAATCTGAGAAATCTCAGAAGATTATCGAAGGTTTCCAAATCTGGATTGAGTCCATCTACAAGATTGTTACAGTGATTGTCAAACTATCACCGATTGGAATTTTTGGTTTTATCGCCAAAGATGTTGCAACTACTGGCCTTGATAAATTGATTGGGCTTGGTCAATTTGTAATCGGAACTTACTCGGCTTATGCTGTATTGGTTCTCCTTATTTTTCCTTTGATTGCTCTATTCTTTAAAGTACCGTATTTGTCAGCCTTTCGTGAAAATTGGAGTCTATTGACTCTGGCCTTTGTTACGGGTAGTTCCAGTGTTGTCTTGCCATCCCTTCTTAAAGATTTGAAAAAACAGGGGCATGACGAGCATACGATTGATTTAGTTGTTCCTTTAGGATATACTTTTAACTTAGAGGGAGCAGCAGTTTATTTCTCAGTAGCGACAATCTTTATCGCCCATGCCTACGGCATTCAATTTTCATTATCAAGTCTCTTGTTTACTGTTTTACTCTTGACTTTGATTGGAAAAACTGCGGCAACCGTACCATCAGGAGCTATCGTGGTTCTACTAGCTGCAGCACCTCAATTGGGCTTACCAGTTGAAGGAGTAGCCTTGATTTTTGCAGTTGATTTCTTTGTCAATGCCGGCCGTACCATGATTAATGTTTTGGGTCAAATCTTAACAGTTAGCGTTATTGAAAAAACAGAAGGATATATTTTAGAAGAAGAAAAGGAAAGCCAATTATCAGTCAGCTTTTCTTAAGGAGATGATAAGTAATGAGTGAAGCAAAAGTTTATGTAATTCATGAGAATCTTGAATGGACCCAGCATTTGGTCAAATGGTTGGAAGAGTTAGAAGTTCCTTATGAACTGTGGGATTTGTCTAGTGGAATTTTGGATCTGCAAAGTCCACCGCCACAAGGTATCTTTTACAATCGTATGTCTGCGTCTTCTCACACCAGAGGACATCGCTATGCACCAGAATTTACAGAGCAGGTGATCACTTGGTTGGAGGCGCATGGGCGCAAGGTTGTGAATGGAACAGGTGCTATCAACCTTGAAATCAGTAAAGTCAAACAATATCTGAAGTTAAATGAGTCGGGCATTGAGACTCCTGCGACAGTTGCAGTTTTAGGTCAAGAAAATATTATCGAAGCAGCAAGAAAATTGAACATCTATCCTTTGATTACCAAGCACAATAGAGCAGGTAAGGGCTTAGGGGTTCAACTCTTCCAAAATGAAGAGGAACTGGAAGCTTATGTCAATAGTCCTCTCTTTGAACCATCAGTGGACGGGATTACCTTATTACAAGCCTACATCAAGCCAAGTGATGGACGCATCCGCCGTTCAGAGTTTATCAATCAGAAGTTCCTCTATACTGTCTCAATCGATTCTTCAGATGGTTTCCAACTGTGCCCAGCAGATGGTTGCCAAATCGGTAAGAGACCAGAGCAACTGGAAACGTCTGAGAAATTCCAGATTACAGAACCTCTACCAGATTCTCGAAGAGAAGCTTATGAGAACTTCCTTAAGAATGCTCAGATTGAAGTTGCGGCGATTGAATGGGTTCAGTCAGAGAGTGGTGACATTTATGTTTATGATGTAAATACCAACACAAACTACAATCCTACCGCAGAAAAGAATGCCAATATTTTCGCCCACCAGCATTTGGCTCAATATCTAAAAACAGAATTGCAAGCCCTAACGAATGGACAATAAAGTAGGAAATTCAAAAATCCCCCAGTATTAAATGACTGGGGGATTGATTTGTTTATACTCTTCGAAAATCTCTTCAAACCACGTCAGCTTCCATCTGCAACCTCAAAATAGTATTTTGAGCTGCCTTCGTCAGTTCTATCCACAACCTCAAAACGGTGTTTTGAGCAACCTGCGGCTCGCTTCCTAGTTTGCTCTTTGATTTTCATTGAGTATTAATCGATAAAAAATTATTGCTTTGCTTTAAAGTCTGGATCCTTAAGGCTTTGAACACTGGCATTGATCACTGCACCGATAATCAATATCTTGGCAATGATAATAAACCAGAACATCATGACAACAACGATGATGGAACTGAAAAATCGAACGTCGACTAGATAGTTAACATAATTGTTGAAATAAGCTGAAAAGATCGTTAATAGAGATATGAGAGTGACAAACACGAATAGACTTCCAGGAAGGACGTAACGAATACGACCGACTTTCACGTTTGGAAGGAAATAATAGAGCATGATCAAGATCGCAAACAGAAAGACATAAATCAGCGGTCCTGTAAAATCCTGTAAATATGCAAATAGAGAACTTTCGGATTTCCAGTAGTTTTTTAACAAATCCAATAACATATGACCAAACATACTTAGGAATAGGGCAATAGCAAAGAGAATTTGAAGTCCCAAACTAACTAGGAGACTCATCAGTTGGTGTGAGATAATTCCTCTATTTTTTGCAATTCCATAGGCTTTGTTAAAGGCTTTTTGAAGGAAATTCATGGATTTTGAAAATGTCCAAAGAGCAGATATCACCGCAAAACTCAATAGTCCAGCAGACGGTTGCGTCAGCACTTCACGAGCAATCTTTGCTACTACGTCATAGATTGTATCTGGTAAAAGTTCTTTTAAGGTTAGTAAAAAATTAGAGATTGGAATTTGAAAATAAGGCAAGATATTGACGGCTATCATAAGTAAAGGGAAGATTGAAATCAACCAATAGTAGGCAACGGCTACACTAGTCAACTCACTATCTGAGACTTGATAGTAATGCAAAAAAGCTTTTAACAGAGGTTTATCTGTTATTTTTCTCCATAGCTTTATCATTTATCAATCCTCCATTTTTTAATTGTTTATGTTATATAGCCATTAATTTCTGCGAACTAATTCCATCATATCATAAGGTAATGTGTTGGCTGATTCTTTTAGAGAATAGGTTTCTAGGTTGTTCACATTTTGTCTCAGTTTTTTAGCATACTTGGCTGAAATAAGTTTTTGTTTCTCGTATTCAAAGATAGACTTACGTTCTAGATAGTAGCCTCTCAACATTTCGTCGATATTATTGGGTTTGATACGATTGATAACCCGTTCCACAAAGGCACCACTGGTAATATGACTGGTTTCACGGAGACGCGATTCCTGCATGAAGCTGATCAGAGAACTCTTATAAATCCCTTTGAGGTTTTCTAAACTTTCGATGATGATTTCAGTGTTGGCTAGATAGAGCTCTGCAATCTGATCATAATCGATGGCAAGAAGTCTTTGGTTTTCCTTGTCTCTCCAAGAACGAAAGGTTTTTCCAAATGTGACCAACTCATGAAGGAGAAAGCGCACAATCCGAATAGAAACAAGGAAGTAGTAGGTTAGGCGAGAAGCAAAGTTTCGCTTAATATTTTTCTCCATGCTTTTCAAGTACCGTTGATAAACACGATAACCTCTTTCACCGATTTTGCCTTCTTCATAGGCCTGCTCCAAACCATCGCTCTCGATACTGAGAATCAAGAGTTTAAGAGCTTCCCAGTCTTCCTGGATTTCCTTATTTTCCTGGCTGAGGATGAGGTTTTCAATCCGTCCGTGATAATTATCAATCGCAGCATAGAGAGGCACCTTGTTTTTAGTATGGTCCAAATCTTTCTCTAACTCCATAGCAACATCGTTTAGGATAGCGATATGCATGAGATGATCCTTAGATGGCTCTTGCTCTTCCGAAAGGTGTGGCAAGACCAGTAATCCAGTAAGAAAACTGACAAGGGTTACACCTGCGACGAGGAAGAGAAGAAGAGGATATTCTTGTTCCAGATTAGTAGGTATCAAGAGGATGGTGGCGATAGACACTGTTCCTTTAACTCCAGAAAATGTCAAGAGAAGCATATCTTTAACATACTTGTGGAGACTTTTTTGAAGTTTCTTAATCCGAAACGCGTAAAAACCGTAAATCATTACAAAGCGGATAGCAAAGAGTAAGAAGGTTAAAAGGAAGACAGTGATGAGAAGAAGCACATTGTTATAAAAAGCACTCTTAAGAATCGGCTCCGCAATCATTTCCAGTTCCATTCCTAACAGAACAAAGACAGAACCATTGAGCATAAAGGTAACAGTGTGCCAAACGGTCTCAGTCACTGTATCCACTTGAGCTTCGAGAAGATTGATCTTTTTAAAACGACTGGCTTTTAAAATACCAGCGACAACGACCGCGATAATTCCAGAAACATGAATTCCTTCAGCTATGAAGAAGGTTAGAAGTGGTAAACTAAGATCCAGCAAGAGTTCACTGGCTATATCAGTAGCTCGAACACTGAGTAGAAAAGTATGGAGGAAACGATTGATTAAGGCTGTTATAAAGCCGACTGCAAACCCTCCAACGATGGAAATTGCTAATGAAGTACCAGCTTGGGTAAGTGAGAAAGTCCCTGTTGTCCATGCGATGAGAGCAACACGAAAGGCAATTAGCCCAGAAGCGTCATTTAACAGGCCTTCTCCTTTTAAGATATTTGAAATTCGTTTTGGAAAAGTAAAACGTTCAGAAAGGGAAGCAAAGGCAACCAGGTCAGTAGGACCAAGTGCAGCCCCTACGGCTAGGCAGGCAGCTAATGGTAAGCTCGCCCAAAGAACATGGGCAAGTCCTCCCATACTTAGAGTAGATATAAAGATGACAGGGAAAATTAGATAGAGAACGATTCTCCAGTGCTTTACGATAGAGGTTACATCTGCTTCTTGAGCTTCACGAAAGAGTAGTGGACCAATGACTAAAGCTAGAAACAACTCAGTATCTAAGTGATATTGGTTGTTGGGTAAGCAAAGACCAAGTCCGATTCCCAGAAGAATCTGAATCAGGGGCATGGGTAAAAAGGGAAGAAGTTTATTGGTCGTACTAGAAACAATGAGAACAAGTAAAAATATCAAGAGATAAAACAGTAAATCCATCTTCTACCTCCTTATTTTTGTTTTCGACAAGCTTCAAAAAGTTCTTTTTGTTCTTGGATTTTTTGATCAATTTTCGAGCAGTCTTTATGCTCGATTTTCTTCTGGCAACGTTCCATTTCAAGTGTTATCATTTTTTTCTTGATTTTCAGCATCTTCTTGCTCATATGAGCTTCATCTAACATACCAACTGCCCGTTCATGTTGGGTTGATTCGACAAATTTGTGACGTAGATTCTCTATTTTATCTCGTAGGTATTGTTTATCCATGTCGATACCTTTCTAATTTTTCAATCATAACTAAAAATGGTGGATTGTTAATCTGGTTGAGAGTGCGATAGATCGTAGCGGTATATTCTTGTTGTGGCAACTGACTGACAAAATCTAAGACAGCATCTCGCTCTATATCTCCGCCTTCATGCCCGTAGTAAATCATGATGGCTATTCGTCCACCTTTAACTAGCATTTGGCAAAGTTTATCCAGTGCTTTAATAGTTGTTTGAGGTTGGGTGATAATGCTTTTATCAGCTGAAGGAAGATAACCAAGATTAAAGATGGCTGCCTTAACTTCCCTTACAAACTGATCCACGGTTTCATGACCTTGTAGGATTAATTCTGCATTGGTCAAACCAGCTTCTTGTAGACGTTGACTAGTCTTTTCTAGAGCTTGTTCCTGTATATCGAAAGCATAGACTTGTTTAGCTAACTTAGCTAGAAAAAGGGTATCATGGCCATTTCCCATGGTCGCATCAACGACAATATCCTCTTGGGTGATGACTTGGGCAAGAAAATCATGCGCTATTTCAAGTGGTCTTTTCATTCATAAACTCCTGTTTTACAGCCTTGCATCCTTGGACGCTACCACGTCGTCTCATTTCAGCCTCAATGCTATTTAGCACTTCCCATTTATTGAGACTCCACATAGGACCAATCAACATATCCCTAGGCGCATCACCCGTAATCCGATGGATAACGATATGCTTGGGAATAATTTCTAGTTGGTCACAGATGACCTTGACATATTCATCCTGACTCATGAGCTGCAAACGACCTTCATGATAATCCCTTTGCATCCGAGTATTGGTCATGAGGTGAAGTAGGTGAAGTTTAATCCCTTGGATATCATTGTCCCTTACACAACGCCGAACGTTTTCCACCATCATTTCATGAGTTTCACCTGGCAAACCATTGATCAAATGGGCAACAATCTCAATCTTCGGATACTTTCGAAGTCGTTTGACTGTCTCCACGTAGAGTTCATAGGAGTGGGCGCGGTTAATCAATTCTGAAGTTTCTTCATAAGTAGTTTGTAAGCCTAGTTCTACAGTAACATGCATTCGCTCTGATAATTCTGCCAAGTATTTAATTGTTTCATCAGGAAGGCAATCTGGTCGAGTTCCGATATTGATGCCGACAACCCCAGGTTCATTGATAGCTTGTTCATAGCGTTCGCGAATCACTTCCAGCTTTTCATGTGTATTGGTAAAATTTTGGAAGTAAACCAAATATTTTTTAACTTCAGGCCACTTACGGTGCATAAAGTCTATTTCCTTATAGAATTGCTCGCGGATAGGAGCATCAGGAGCAACGATTGCATCTCCAGAACCGGAAACCGTGCAAAAAGTACAGCCCCCATGTGCTACAGTTCCATCGCGATTGGGACAATCAAAGCCAGCATCAATAGGGACTTTAAAAGTTTTTTCTCCGAATAAATTTCGATAATAATCATTCAAGGTATTATAGGATTTCATAGCTATTATTATATCAGAAAAGCTCTACAAACTCAAAAAAGGTCAGTAAGAGAGAGCGTGCCTAGAAAGTGAAACGAAAGAAAAAGTCAAATTTTTTTTTATAAAAGCCTTTACAAAAAAATAAAAAGTGGTAAAATTAAAACATAAACACGCGCAAACGTTTTCGTAAAACGTTTGCCGAATAAATATAAAGGAGATTTGAATGATGAAAGATACATTCAAAAATGTCTTGTCTTTCGAATTTTGGCAGAAATTCGGTAAGGCTCTAATGGTGGTTATCGCTGTTATGCCGGCGGCTGGATTGATGATTTCAATCGGTAAGTCACTTGCAATGATTGACCCAAACCTTGCTCCCCTAGTTATTACTGGTGGCGTACTAGAGCAAATTGGTTGGGGAGTTATCGGTAACCTTCATATTTTGTTTGCCCTCGCTATTGGAGGAAGCTGGGCTAAAGAACGTGCTGGTGGTGCTTTTGCGGCCGGTCTTGCATTTATCCTTATTAACCGTATCACTGGTACAATCTTCGGTGTATCAGGGGATATGTTGAAAGATCCTAACGCTATGGTTTCAACAATCTTTGGTGGATCTATCAAGGTTGCTGATTACTTCATTAGCGTACTTGAGGCACCAGCTCTTAACATGGGGGTATTTGTAGGGATTATCTCAGGTTTTGTTGGAGCGACTGCTTTTAACAAATACTACAACTTCCGTAAACTTCCTGATGCCCTTTCATTCTTTAACGGGAAACGTTTTGTACCATTTGTAGTTATTCTTCGCTCAGCAATCGCTGCAATTCTTCTTTCAGCTTTCTGGCCACTTATTCAGACAGGTATCAACAACTTCGGTATCTGGATTGCCAATTCACAAGAAACAGCACCAGTTCTTGCACCATTCTTGTATGGTACTTTGGAACGTTTGCTCTTGCCATTTGGTCTTCACCACATGTTGACTATCCCAATGAACTATACAGCTCTTGGTGGTACTTATGATATTTTAACTGGTGCAGCAAAAGGCACTCAAGTATTTGGTCAAGACCCACTTTGGCTTGCATGGGTAACAGACCTTGTAAACCTTAAAGGTACTGATGCTAGTCAATACCAACACTTGTTAGATACAGTACATCCAGCTCGTTTCAAAGTTGGACAAATGATTGGTTCATTCGGTATTTTGATGGGTGTGGCTGCTGCTATTTACCGTAATGTTGAAGCAGACAAGAAACACCAATACAAAGGAATGATGATTGCAACAGCTCTTGCAACATTCTTGACAGGGGTTACTGAACCAATCGAATACATGTTCATGTTTGTAGCAACACCTATGTATCTTGTTTACTCACTTGTTCAAGGTGCTGCCTTCGCTATGGCTGACGTTGTAAACCTACGTATGCACTCATTCGGTTCAATTGAGTTCTTGACTCGTACACCTATTGCAATCAGTGCTGGTATCGGTATGGATATCATTAACTTCATTTGGGTAACTGTTCTCTTTGCTGTAATCATGTACTTTATCGCAAACTTCATGATTCAAAAATTCAACTACGCAACCCCAGGACGTAACGGAAACTACGAAACTGCTGAAGGTTCAGAAGAAGCTAGCAGCGCAGTGAAAGTTGCAGCAGGTTCTCAAGCTGTAAACATTATCAACCTTCTTGGTGGACGTGCAAACATCGTTGATGTGGATGCATGTATGACTCGTCTTCGTGTAACTGTTAAAGATGCAGATAAAGTAGGAAATGCAGATCAATGGAAAGCAGAAGGAGCTATGGGTCTTGTCATGAAAGGACAAGGGGTTCAAGCTATCTACGGTCCAAAAGCAGACGTATTGAAATCTGATATCCAAGATATCCTTGATTCAGGTGAAATTATTCCTGAAACTCTTCCAACTCAAATGACAGAATCGCAACAAAACACTGTTCAATTCAAAGGTCTTACTGAGGAAGTTTACTCAGTAGCTGACGGTCAAGTTGTTGCCTTGGAACAAGTAAAAGACCCAGTATTTGCTCAAAAAATGATGGGTGATGGATTTGCGGTGGAACCAGCAAATGGAAACATTGTATCTCCAGTTTCAGGTACTGTATCAAGCATCTTCCCAACTAAACACGCTCTTGGTCTTGTGACTGAAGCAGGTCTTGAAGTGCTTGTTCACATTGGTTTGGACACAGTAAGTCTTGAAGGTAAACCATTTACAGTTCATGTTGCTGAAGGACAAAAAGTTGCAGCAGGTGATCTCCTTGTCACAGCTGACTTGGATGCTATCCGTGCAGCAGGACGTGAAACTTCAACAGTAGTTGTCTTCACAAATGGTGATGCGATCAAATCAGTTAAATTAGAAAAAACAGGTTCTCTTGCTGCTAAAACAGCAGTTGCAAAAGTAGAATTGTAATATTTAGGAGGTTGGAAGCTGATTCCAACCTCTTGTTTATAGGAGAAAAGAATGAAGTTTTTAACACTCAATACCCATAGTTGGATGGAAAAAGATCCTGAACAAAAGTTTCAACTTTTACTTCAAGATATCCTTGAAAACAGTTATGATTTGATTTGTTTTCAGGAAATCAACCAAGAAATCACTTCAGCGCAAGTAGAAACAGGCCCACTTTATCAGCCATTACCATCGGCTGAGCCGATTCATCAAGACCACTATGTACGACTTTTGGTAGAGAAGTTGTCTGAGCATGGGAAAAATTACTACTGGACTTGGGCCTACAACCATATCGGTTATGATCGCTATCATGAAGGTGTAGCTATCTTGTCTAAAACACCTATTGAAGCCAGAGAAATTTTAGTTTCAGATGTGGATGATCCGACAGACTATCACACTCGTCGAGTTGCTTTAGCAGAAACAGTAGTTGAAGGTAAAGAGCTTGCAGTTGCCAGTGTCCATCTCTCTTGGTGGGATAAAGGATTCCAAGAGGAATGGGCGCGCTTTGAAGCGGTTCTGGAAGAATTGAACAAGCCACTCTTACTAGCAGGTGATTTCAATAATCCTGCTGGTCAGGAAGGTTATCAAGCCATTCTAGCTAGTCCACTAGTCTTACAAGATGCATATGAAGTTGCAAAAGAAAGAAGTGGAAGCTTTACCGTTCCGCCTGAAATTGATGGTTGGAAGGGGAACAGCGAACCACTTCGAATTGATTATGTCTTTACGACAAAGGATATGCAGGTAGAAAACCTTCACGTCGTCTTTGATGGTAAAAACAGTCCACAGGTGAGCGATCATTATGGTCTCCAAGCAGAACTAGCTTGGAAAGACTAAATAAGGTATTTTAGTAAAAACAAACCAGTCCCCCTTCTACTAGCAGAAGGGGTTGATTTATTTAAAGAGTTAATATAGTTAAAGTTTTTTATTGAATAACTTGTAAAAAAAGATAAAATCCTTTAAAATAAAAAGTGTTGGAGGAATTTATGATTGTAAATCAAATAAAGCGTATGATCCCGATGCTAAAGGTAAATAATAGAAATTTAAATGAATCATTTTATATTGAGACTTTGGGGATGAAACCCTTGCTTGAAGAGTCAGCCTTCTTATCCCTAGGAGATCAATCAGGTATTGAAAAGTTAGTTTTAGAAGAATCACCAAGTATGAGAAGCCGTAAGGTTGAAGGGATTAAAAAATTAGCTAGGCTACTTGTAAAGGTAGAAAATGCATCTGAAATTGAAGCCTTACTAGCTAGAATGGAAAAACATCCTCGCCTCTATAAAGGAAACAAGGGCTATGCTTTTGAGGTTCTTTCTCCGGAAGGAGATTGTGTCCTTATCCATGCGGAAGATGATATCAAAGATTTGAATAAAGTTGAGGAAGAAGTCACTTTTTCAAAAGATGACAAGATGAGATATTTGACAGCCTTTGAAATCTCTGTAGAAATCAACTTGCCAGAAAAGACAGCTAGTCTGCTTGAAAAAGAAGAAATCGAAAACCGACTAGCTTTTAATCAAGCTAAAGGTAGTGATTTGCTGGTTGAAAATAATGTAACTTGGGACTTGTCCATGTTGAAATTTCAAGTAGATAACTTGGAACTTGCTGAATTGCGTCAGCGTTTTGAAGAAACTGGTTACTTTATTCCAAAATCTGAGAAGTTTTTCCTAAGTAAGGATACCAACAACATCGAATTGTGGTTTGAAGAAGTATGAAACAAGAAATCATTCAAAAAATAAAGCAACAAATTGAGGCAGGGATTTATCCTGGTGCCTCTTTTGCATATTATCAGGATGGCGCTTGGTCTGATTGGTATCTAGGAGAAGCAAATCCAGAAATTGGCGAGCAGACTCGTGAGGGTTTGGTCTATGATTTGGCCAGTGTGAGTAAGGTTGTTGGAGTAGGAACTGTCTTAATTTTCTTGTGGAAGGAAGGTAAGATTGAGCTAGATAACTTCATAAGAGACTATCTTCCAGAGGTAGATTATCCAGACATAACCCTTCAACAACTCCTAACTCATGGGACGGATTTAGATCCTTTTATCCCAAATAGGGATCAGCTTTCAGCTGACCAGCTAAGAAAAGCTATGTTTCATTTGAATCGACGTGAGAAGAGAGCCTTTCTTTACTCGGATGTGCACTTTCTCTTGTTGGGTTTTCTCTTGGAAAGTTACTTCAAGAAAGATTTAGACCAGATTTTACAGGAGCAAGTTTTGGATCCGTGGAAGATGAAAGAAACACAGTTTGGCCCAGTTAGCAGTGCTGTTCCAACGGTCCGTGGACAGAAAGCAGGAGTGGTCCATGATCCCAAAGCTCGTTTGTTTGGGAAACATGCAGGTAGTGCAGGTTTGTTTTCAACAGTTCATGATTTAAAAATCTTCCTTGAGCATTATTTGCAGGATGATTTTGCCACATCCTTAAGTCAAAATTTTTCAGATTTGAGTGATAAAGAACGCTCATTGGCCTGGAATCTTGAAGGTGACTGGTTGGACCATACAGGCTATACTGGGACCTTTATCATGTGGAATCGTAAGAAGCAAGAGGCGGCAATTTTTCTATCTAACCGAACCTATGAAAAAGATGAGCGTGCTCAGTGGATATTAGATCGTAATCAGGTCATGGACTTGATTAGAGAGGCAGACTAGGGAGGAAGTATGTCAAAAGCACTAAAAGGAACTCTTTTTACAGTGATTGCAGGTATTGCCTGGGGCTTGTCTGGCACCAGTGGTCAGTACTTGATGGCTCATAGGATTTCTGCTCTCGTTCTGACCAATATCCGTTTGATAATCGCTGGATTACTCTTAGTTCTTCTGGCCTATACTAAATCAAGGGATAAATTTATGGCTTTTCTGAAGGATAAATCAAGTCTGTTTTCTCTCTTGTTATTTTCTTTATTTGGTCTTTTTCTGAATCAATTAGCTTATCTATCGGCTATTCAGGAGACAAATGCTGGGACAGCGACAGTCCTCCAGTATATCTGTCCAGTTGGAATTCTTGCTTACACTTGTATCAAGGATAAGGTGGCTCCGACGCTTTCAGAAATCATCTCTATGTTTTTAGCTATAGGTGGTACCTTTCTCATTGCAACTCATGGACAGTTGGATCAGCTTTCTATGACACCAGCGGGTCTCTTCTGGGGCTTGTTCTCGGCCCTAACCTATGCTCTTTATATCATTTTACCGATAAAATTGATTCAAAAATGGGGGAGCATTTTGGTTATTGGTGTCGGAATGACCATCTCAGGTATACTAGCAGTACCTTTTACTGGGATTATTGGAGCTAGTATTCCCTTTTCTTTTGATATTATTCTAGCTTTTTTAGGCATCATCTTGATCGGAACGGTCTTTGCCTACACAGCCTTCCTCAAGGGAGCTAGTATGATTGGCCCAGTCAAGTCTAGCCTCTTGGCTTCTATTGAGCCTATTTCAGCAGTTTTTTTCGCCTTCATGATTATGGGAGATATTTTCTATCCGATTGACTTTCTTGGAATGGCTATGATTTTATTAGCTGTGACTATCATTTCATTGAAGGATTTAATGTTGGAAAAGAAACACCACTCAGTGTAATTTACTAGAACAGTCTTTTTACAAGGACTGTTTTTTTGTGTTTACATCCATCTAAGTCTTTAAGTCCCTTAAAATGGTTTGGTATTTTTATCGTGACTGTTTTAATGTTTGGAGAGTTTATCATTCGTTCTACCCAACAATTTATGGTAAGTTTATCACCTTCAACTCTTACTAACTTTGCTGGAACTAGGGCAAATGTAGCTAGTGATAGGGCAGCTTATTCTAGTAATTTTACTTTTCAATTAATGATGTTAGGGATTACTTTCCTTTATCTCTTGATTCGAAATTATGATTTTAAACAAGACCTATACGCTGGAGCTGCTCTGTTTTAATTTGGGTACCCCTTATCTTTGCTGTAGTTGGGATATTTGGTGATATTGTAACAACCCTTAGTGGTGAGTACAATTATTTTAATACTCAGTTGATCCCTTTTATTGATCCCATGGAAATCATTCGAAAATTTATGGTTTTGACGCCAATGGCCATTGGTTATGCTCTTCTAAATGGTTTTTATGAAGAATTTTCCTTCTTGGGATTGCTGACTTCAGTAAAAGAAAAGCATCAGTGGCTGGTTCTAGTATATTCTGTAATTATACGAATTTCTTTCCATACCTATCAAGGCTTACTATGGGCCTTGGTTATTGGGCTTGTTTATGGTCTCTTTTATTATTTCTTGTACAAGTATGTGGTCAAGAATTTACTCACATTCTTTAACATGCATGCTCTTGCAGATATGTTTGGATCTAGTCTCTTGTATCTCTTGATTACTTGAGGAATTTAAGGATAAAAGACTGGAAATTTGAGAAAACAAAGTTTTCAACAAAAGTACAATGAGTTATTGTATCAAAGGCTTCTTGTTCATAAAAACGAGGTCGGGATTTTGGTCCCGACCTCTTGTTGATTATATATGGATTAGTCTTTGTTTTCGTATGGCAAGATCAAGTTTAGGATGATACCTGTCATAGCTGATAGGGCAGTACCTGAAAGGGTAACTGGTCCAAGTTTAAGGATTGCCCCACCAAGTCCAAGCACTAACATAGCACTTGCGATGATAAGGTTACGCATTTGACCGAAGTCAACACGTTCTTTGATCAAGACTTTCAAACCGTTACTTGCGATAACCCCGTAAAGAAGGATAGACATACCACCAAGTACAGCGTTTGGAATTGTTGAAATCAAAGCAGTAAATTTACCAAGGAAGCTAAGGGCAATTGCGATAAAGGCAGCGTTACGGATAACTGAGACAGAAGCGATACGAGTCATACCGATAACCCCTGTATTTTCACCGTAAGTTGTATTGGCTGGTCCACCAAGGAAGGCAGAAACAGAAGTTGCGATACCATCACCAAGAAGGGTACGGTGTAGACCAGGTTCTTTCAAGAATTGGCGTCCACAGATTTGACCTAAAACGGTATGGTCTCCGATATGTTCAGAAATCGTTACGATAGCGATTGGTAAGATGGCAATTGTTTCAGGACCGAAGTAAAGGTTGTATTGTTTGAAGGCACCACCTGTATTGAACGGTAGGTAGAAACCAGGGATTTCGAACCAGTTAGCTTGAAGAACAGGGGTGAAATCAACTAAGCCGAGAGCTAGAGCGAAGAGGTAACCACCGATAATGGCAAATAGGAATGGGATGATTCGTAGGAAGCCTTTTCCTTTTGTATTGATAAAGGCAGCAATCAAGAAAGTAACAACTGCTACAAGAGCGTTTTTCCAATTTCCGTCCGCTACAAGACCAGCGTTGGTAACAGCTGAACTAGCAAGTCCAAGACCGATAACGATGATCATAGGACCGATAATGATTGGAGGTAAGAGTTTGTCGATCCACTTTGTACCTGCAAAGCGAACACTTGCAGCAACAAGGACATAGACAAAACCTGTAAGAATAACCCCAGTTTGAGCGGCAGATACATCGCCACCCATTTCTTTCATAGCAAGTGACATGGCTGTGATAAAGGCAAAAGAAGACCCCAGATAAACTGGAACTTTAAAGCCAGTACAAACCATGTAAATGAGTGTTCCTACACCTGATGCAAAAAGGGCAACAGATACAGGCATTCCCAAGATCAAAGGTACCAAGATAGTAGCACCAAACATGGCGAATACGTGCTGGAAGCTAAGAAGAATTCCTTTTCCAGCTGAAGGACGTTGGTCAACGTCTAATAACAAATCAACAGTTGATTCCTGTTTCATATTAACCTCACTTTTGGGCATCAAAAAAGAGCCCATTATTTTACAGCAATAGGCTCTCAGAGTAAGACTTCTTCAAAACATGGTTATCCCAATATTAAAGAATTTCATATATTTCTGCGTCTTCGTCACCTCACGGGATGACATTAAAAACCTTTGCTTAGGATAGTATAGCAGAAATTATAAACTTTGTAAATATTTTTTTACTTAAAAATTTAAAGCGGACGTTTGTTAGGCATGCCAGCCTTTCTTGGGTATTTATTTGGAGTTTCTTTTTTCTTCTCAACAATAGTAATGTAGCGAGGGTCTCCGTTAGGAAGTGTGTAACTGAGATTTTCTTCAACCTTACTAAAGAGAAGATTGAGGGCATTTTTAGCTTCAGTTAATTCCTCAGGAGCATTACTTGCCTTAAGTGCTAGCAATGTTCCTCCGACTTTCAGGTAGGGGATAGTCAATTCAGATAATACCTGCATACGGGCAACTGCACGAGCTGTAACGATATCAAACTGAGCACGGAAGTTCTTATCTTGTGCGAAGTCTTCGGCACGTCCATGATAAAAGTGAACATTTTCTAAACCTAGTTCTTGGGCTAATAGATTCAGAAAGTTGATTCGTTTATTGAGAGAGTCAATAATGGTTACATCTAGATGAGGATAGAGGATCTTCATAGGAAGGCTAGGAAATCCTGCTCCAGCACCGATGTCTAAGAGTTTAATGGGCTGGTTTTCAATCATGCCCTGTGTAATAGGTGCAATTGAATCGTAAAAATGTTTGAGATAGACTTCTTCTTTTTCTGTAATAGCCGTCAAATTAATCTTTTCATTCCACTCGACCAAGAGCTCAAAATAACGCTCAAATTGAACTTTTTGCTGGTCAGAAAGATTGATATTTTGTTCAGCTAGCAGTTGATAAAATGTTTCTGGTTTCATAGTAGTTTCCTTCTTTAGTATCATCTTATTTTACCACAAAAAGATAGAAATTTGATATACTAGTACTAATCTAAAAGCAGAAAGGAATTATATGATGACTTGGATTATTCTTGGAGTTCTTGCTCTTATTGTTATTTTCATAATTGTTAGTTATAACGGTTTAGTTAAAAATCGTATGCAAACTAAGGAGGCATGGAGTCAGATTGATGTTCAGTTGAAACGTCGTAACGATCTCTTGCCAAACTTGATTGAGACCGTGAAGGGATATGCAAAGTATGAAGGTTCAACGCTTGAAAAAGTTGCAGAACTGCGTAACCAAGTGGCGACAGCAACCTCACCAGCAGAAGCTATGAGAGCTAGTGATGCCCTTTCACGCCAGGTTTCAGGAATTTTTGCCGTTGCAGAAAATTATCCAGACCTAAAAGCGAGTGGCAACTTTGCACAATTGCAAGAAGAGCTGACCAATACTGAGAATAAAATTTCTTACTCTCGCCAACTCTACAATAGTGTTGTTAGCAACTATAATGTTAAATTGGAGACTTTCCCAAGTAACCTAGTTGCTGGACTCTTTGGTTTTAAAGTGGCTGACTTCCTTCAGACTCCTGAAGAAGAAAAGGCAGTACCTAAAGTCGATTTTAGTGGTTTAGGTGACTAGGATGTTGTATGATCAAATCGCGAGTAATAAGCGAAGAACTTGGATTTTACTACTAGTATTCTTTTTACTTTTGGCTTTGGTTGGATATGCAGTTGGTTACCTCTTTATGCGGTCTGGTCTTGGTGGCTTAGTTATCGCTCTGATTATCGGCTTTATCTATGCCTTGTCCATGATTTTTCAATCAACAGAGATAGTCATGAGTATGAATGGTGCGCGTGAGGTGAATGAGCAGACGGCACCAACACTCTATCATGTTGTGGAAGATATGGCTATGGTTGCGCAAATCCCCATGCCACGTGTCTTTATCATCGATGATGCTAGCTTAAATGCCTTTGCAACAGGCTCAAATCCTCAAAATGCAGCTGTAGCAGCAACTTCAGGACTCTTAGCGATAATGAATCGTGAAGAGTTAGAAGCGGTTATAGGCCATGAAGTCAGTCACATTCGTAACTATGATATTCGTATTTCTACTATTGCGGTTGCCCTTGCCAGTGCCATTACACTTTTATCAAGTATGGCTGGACGCATGATGTGGTGGGGAGGAGCAGGTCGTGGTCGTAGAAGTGATGACCGTGATAACGGGGGACTTGAAATTATTATGCTAGTCGTTTCTCTCCTAGCAATTGTTTTGGCTCCCTTAGCAGCAACCTTGGTACAACTAGCTATCTCTCGTCAGCGAGAATTTTTAGCGGATGCTTCAAGTGTAGAGTTGACTCGTAATCCTCAAGGGATGATCAATGCCCTTCGTAAGCTGGACAATAGTCAGCCAATGAGCCGTCATGTGGATGATGCTAGCAGTGCTCTCTATATCAATGATCCTCAAAAACGAGGTGGTTTGCAAAAACTCTTCTATACGCATCCGCCTATCTCAGAACGAATTGAGCGTTTGAAACATATGTAAAAGAATCCAGAGCTTTTCCTCTGGATTTTTGCATCTATCACCTCACTTGTGACTTGTCCTATTACAAAAAAGTAGTATAATATATGTAATTAAATATTAGTGAGGTAAATCATGTATAAGCGCTGGATGACCTTTTTCTTAATTTTGATTTTCATACCAATACACTTGAGTATAGCTGACAAAGTTATGCAGACAAATTCATTAGTTCTCTCAATCATTTTTACACTTGTTGAACTTGCAATATTTTTTTATGTAGGAAGAAAGTATGACTTGTTTCACATTAGAAAAATCAGCCTAAAAGATATGTTGAAGTGGCTTCTCTCCTACGCCTTGCTTTTCTTATTTTATATGTTGGTCAATTTTTTAGGACCTACCCAATCAGACACAACTCAAGCGGTGAAAAGTTTATCACTTTCATTGCCTGTGCTCTTTCTAGATCTCTGTATTTTAGCACCAGTCACGGAAGAAATTTTTATGCGAGGACTGTTACAAGGGACAGTATTTAAGAATACATATATAGGCTTGGTTGCCACATCGATTCTCTTTGCTTATCTACATGGACCCGATACGATTCCTAGTTTTATTACCTATTTAGGTATGGGGTTGGCATTTGGTATAAGGTATAAGACTTCCGACAATCTTTGGAATTCTATTCTTTTACATTTCCTCAATAATCTAGTTGCATTCTGCTTTATGTATTTGATATAATCTCCAAATTAGAATGCTCTGAGTTTTAAATATAGGTAAAATTTTTTCCCTATACAACTGTAATAATAGCCAGTCATGAGTTGGCTTCTAGAGTATGTAGCAGAACCTTCTATCGCAAGGCTCCTCAAAAACTCTTCTACACTAAACCCTTAAGCTCAGAGCGGATTGAGCGTTTGCAACATATGTAGAAAGAGAGAGTGGGACAGAAATCGGTAATTCGTTAGAATTCGATTTCGTCGTCCCACTTCCGCACAGTTGAGTAGGGCTGTAAAAGCTGATGAAATCAGCGTAGTAGAGCCCACTCAACCACTGCGTCTTGCTCGACAATCCAAAGACAATTGAGAGGCCAGGGCTTTTGTCCCAGCCTCTTTTGAGATTTTCTACATTTATAAATCTTGTAAATCAACGACTTCCAAACCATGTTCTGTCAGACGATAGATATTCGTACAAACTTCTTTCAAGAAACGACGGTCATGTGAAACAGTGACCAGACCACTGGGATAATTGGCAAAGAGTTTTCTGATTTCGGGTTGAGAAGTTGGAGAAAAATTCCGTGTGGGTTCATCCAGAAGGAGAAAGTTTGGTTTCCGCAGGACTAAATTCAAAAGAAGGAGTTTACCTTGTTGGCCACCAGATAAGGAGTGGATTTGGTGGTGCATCTCTGGATAGCTGAAATTAAGACTGGCTAAGAGAGATTGAATTTTCTGTACTTCTTCTTTGTGCCCAGTTTGGTTGAGAAATTCTACTGGAGATAGATCCAAATTCAATGTTTCTTGGTAATCTTGTGGCATAAATCCAAGCGAGATTTCTCTCTTATTATTAAGAAGTTGCTGCAACTTGGCTAACAGAGTTGATTTTCCAACACCATTTGGCCCGATGATACCGATTTTATCTTGGCCACGGACAGTTAGTTGTAACTCCTGAGCTAAAACGCGCTGGCCAATAGATAAATTTTCTTTTTCCAGTCGAACTAAGACTTTAGAAGTAGGTAATGGCTGTATATCTGAGAAGAAAAGTCTGATTTCTTCCTCTTCAAGTGGTTTTTGGGTCATGGACTGAGCTATCTTTTCAAAGCGTTTTTCTTGAGATAGGACATTTTTCATTTTTTTAGCCAATAGGCGACCGGCAGTACTGTCTTTGGTAGCTCGAAGAGCAGTTTCTACATTTTGCTTGACTCGCCGATGTTTTTCCATGGTTTTATCGTATGCTCTTTGGTCGTTTGCTGCTTGCTGGCTTTGTCTGGCGAAATTAGCCTTTCTCTGCTCACTATAGCGATCATAGTCTAAATGCTCTACTAATGTTTCTGCTTCTTTACGGTGCTTGACCAGTCGCAAGTGGACAATAGTGTCTGCCGTTTCAGAAAGAAAGTCCTCATCATGGGAAATGAAAATAACGGTTTGCTGAATCTTTCGAATCTGACCTTTTAGCCAATCAACTGTTTCAAGGTCCAGATCATTTGAAGGTTCATCTAAAAATAGAATCTCAAAGGGTTTGGATAATTCATGGATAAGCTGAATTTTCAAAGCTTCGCCACCCGAGAGGCTACCAATCTCTTGGTCACTAGCAAAACGACTGCTATCAAAGTGCAATTCCTCAGCTAAACGGTAGAGAATGCTGAAGTCCAAATCAGCAGACTCTAAAAAGAAGTAGTCCTGTAGAGATTTTTTCTTCAATTCTTCAGGGAGATGTTGGGGAATGTAGGCCAAGGACTGAAGGTCAGACTGAATATCTCCCCTGATAGTGAAATCAGCTAATCTTTCGCCCATTAAAGTTTTAAGTAAGGTTGATTTTCCATTTCCTTCTTCGCCGATAATAGCGACCTTTTCTCCGTCTTGGATAGTAATATTTAAATCGGAAATAAGGTCTCGTAAATCTTTGTTTTGAGTGATAGTTAGATGGTTAATTTTTATCATATTAATGCCCTTTCTAGAATGTCTATATTGCATAACAAAAGCTCTACTTTACCTAGTAGAGCCAATTGTCTATGTCAAAAAATCCTCTTTTAAAAGGGCTGAAAAAGCAGCAGAAAAAAGAGCACACAAAAAGAGACAGAAACAAGATCTACTAAATAAAGGTTCTTTATTTGATAGACTTAGTTGTTCATGTCTCCCTTACCTCCGAAAATTATTATGTTTATTTTATACCTTTTGGAACACTTTGTCAAAAGAAATGAGAAATTCAAATCTTTCTAGAAACCAAAAACAGGTCCATAGAGTGTCAAAACGTGTTTGACTTGATCGTAGTGGAATTTGTCATAGTTTCGCCAAGCTGTGCGAGCTTCTTCATTGAGTTTAAGGGTGCCAAGTCCAATCAAGAGACTGGTATGTTGGTAAAATTTCTCAAGATCAACTAAGATAGAGTTATCTAGTTTCTTTGTCTTTTTAAGTTGTCTGAGTAGCTCGTCAATATTTTGCTGCAAGCACAGATCATCAGGCAATCCTTGTTTGCAAGTCTGGTAAGCTTTGTTTAACTCGGAAATGAGTTGATAAGCTTCTAAGATTAGTTCTTTATCTTCCATATGAGCGTCCTCCTTTGCTCATGTATTGATGTCTATAGTATAGCACCAAAAACAAAAAATGTCATAGTAAATATATCAAAAAATAGTGAAAAATATTTAAAATGTTTAGATACCTTGTTTGAACTTTTTTCATGGTATAATCAAGATAGTAAATCTTTATGGAGGAAGTATGAAATTAAATATTCAAGAAATTCGTAAGCAGCCTGAAGGTTTGCACTTTGAGCAGACTTTAGACTTAGCAGCTGACTTGCGTGCCCGTAATCAAGAAATTATAGATGTAAAAGATATTGTCGCTATTGGAAAAGTTCAGTACGAAGACCGTATGTTTTTCCTAGATTATCAGTTGTCTTATACAATCGTTTTAGCCTCTAGCCGTAGCATGGAACCTGTAGAATTGAAAGAGTCTTATCCAGTGACAGAAGTCTTTATGGAAGGTGCTACCAATCAACTGGACCAAGAAGTTCTAGATGATGACTTGGTTTTACCGATTGAAAATGGAGAAATTGACCTGGCTGAAAGTGTTTCAGATAATATCTTGCTCAATATTCCAATCAAGGTCTTAACAGCTGAGGAAGAAGCAGGTCAGGGATTTGTATCTGGAAATGACTGGCAAATCATGTCTGAGGAAGAGTATCAAGCCCAACAAGCAGTCAAGAAAGAAGAAAATAGTCCTTTTGCAGGTTTGCAAGGACTGTTTGACGGAGACGAATAGATGGTTTTATCCAAGAAACGTGCCCGTCATGTCATTGAGGAAATCATTGCTCTTTTTCCAGATGCGAAACCAAGTCTAGATTTTCGCAATCATTTTGAACTCCTGGTTGCTGTTATGCTGTCTGCTCAGACGACAGATGCGGCAGTCAACAAGGCTACACCTGGACTTTTTGCAGCTTTTCCAACCCCACAAACCATGGCAGATGCAAGTGAGAGTGAGATTGCCTCGTATATTTCTCGCCTAGGCCTTTATCGCAATAAGGCTAAATTCCTCAAAAAATGTTCCCAACAACTCCTGGATGATTTTGACGGTCAAGTCCCTCAGACTAGAGAAGAATTAGAGAGTTTGGCAGGAGTTGGTCGTAAAACAGCCAACGTAGTTTTGAGCGTGGGATTCGGTATTCCAGCTTTTGCAGTAGATACTCACGTAGAGCGAATCTGTAAACACCACGATATTGTTAAAAAATCAGCTACACCCCTTGAGGTCGAAAAACGTGTCATGGATGTTTTGCCACCAGAAGAATGGCTTGCAGCCCATCAGGCTATGATTTACTTTGGTCGTGCTATCTGTCATCCGAAAAATCCAGAATGCGATCACTATCCACAGTTGTACGATTTTAGTTCGTTATAAAATTGATTTCTTGTGTTTTTTCTTGCATCGATTCCTGGTTTGTGTTATAGTAGTACCAATCAAATATTCCTTTAATCCTGTCCCGTGAGGCAGGCAAGGAGCTGAATCAAGTAGAAGGGTGGAGTCTCTGCTGTTTTGGTAGGGCTGGCTTAACTATACATTCTGAAGTCTCCTTGTTTAAGGAGACTTTTCTTTTTGGAGGTTTGTCATGAAGACAAAAGAAGTTGTAGACGAATTGACCGTCAAGCGAGCGATTACTCGAATTACCTATGAGATTATCGAGCGAAATAAAGATTTGAACAAGATTGTATTGGCAGGGATAAAAACACGAGGTGTCTTTATTGCCCGCCGCATTCAAGAACGATTGGAACAGTTAGAGTCAATCTCAGTACCAATCGTTGAGTTAGATACAAAACCATTCCGTGACGATGTTAAAAGTGGGGAAGATACTTCTGTCATTTCTGTTGATGTAACGGATAGAGAAGTGATTTTAGTGGATGATGTACTCTATACAGGTCGTACCATCCGAGCAGCCATTGACAACATCGTTAGCCATGGCCGTCCTGCTCGTGTGAGTTTAGCAGTTCTAGTAGACCGAGGACATAGAGAATTACCAATTCGTCCAGACTACGTTGGTAAAAACATCCCAACCAGTCGTTCAGAAGAAATCATCGTAGAGATGACTGAACTTGATGGACAAGATCGTGTTCTTATTACTGAAGAAGCCTAGATAGCAAAAAGGAGTTAGCCATGTCAGAAAATCAACAAGCCATTCAACACGTAGTTTCTATGGAAGACCTTACTGTAGAACAAGTTATGAAATTGATCAAACGCGGGATCGAATTTAAAAATGGAGCAAAAGCTTCTTACGAAGACCAACACATTGTCTCTAATCTCTTCTTTGAGAGTTCGACTCGTACCCACAAATCTTTTGAAGTAGCAGAGATTAAACTAGGACTTCACCTATTGGATTTTGACGTGAAAACAAGTTCAGTCAATAAGGGTGAAACACTCTATGATACAATTTTGACCTTGTCAGCCTTGGGAGTGGATGCCTGTGTCATCCGACATCCAGAGGTAGACTACTATAGAGAGTTGATCGCAAGTCCTACTATTACGACTTCCATTATCAATGGTGGGGATGGTTCGGGTCAACACCCAAGCCAAAGTTTGCTTGATTTAATGACGATTTATGAAGAATTTGGACACTTTGAAGGACTTAAAGTGGCCATTGCTGGAGACCTTGACCATTCACGTGTGGCTAAATCCAATATGCAAATCTTAAAACGCTTAGGAGCAGAACTCTACTTTGCTGGACCTGAGGAATGGAGAAGTCAAGAGTTTGCAGACTATGGACAGTTTGTAAGCATTGATGAAATCATTGACCAAGTTGATGTGATGATGTTTCTCCGTGTTCAACATGAGCGTCATGAAAGTGGAACAGTCTTTTCAAAAGAGGGCTATCATGCCCAGCATGGTTTGACTCAAGAACGTTATGAACGCTTGAAAGATAAAGCTATTCTGATGCATCCTGCTCCTGTAAATCGCGATGTTGAAATTGCTGATCACTTGGTCGAAGCACCAAAATCACGGATTGTTCAACAAATGACCAATGGTGTCTTTGTCAGAATGGCAATTTTAGAATCTGTATTGACTTACAGAAACGCAAAATAAGACACAAAACGTTAAAAGATGCCTGAGAGCATCCACGAGAGGTGAATTTATGACTAAACGACTTCTAGTTTTAGAAGATGGAACAATTTTTGAAGGAAAAGCCTTTGGGGCTGACATCGATGTAACTGGTGAAATTGTCTTTAATACCGGGATGACTGGTTATCAAGAATCCATTACGGATCAGTCTTACAATGGGCAAATCCTAACTTTTACCTATCCCTTGGTTGGAAATTATGGGATTAACCGTGATGACTACGAGTCTATCAGTCCAACCTGTAAAGGTGTAGTGGTATTTGAAGAAGCTCGTAGAGCCAGCAACTGGCGCAACCAGATGACACTGGATGAATTTTTGAAGTCTAAGAAAATCCCTGGTATTTCAGGTATTGATACACGTGCTTTGACAAAAATCATTCGCAAACATGGAACTATGAGAGCGACTCTGACACATGTGGGAGATAGTATCGATCACATCACAGATCAGCTTCAAGCAACTGTTTTACCAATAGATAATATCAAACAGGTTTCTACAAAAACTGCTTACCCAGCTCCAGGAGTAGGTTTAAGCGTGGTACTTGTAGACTTTGGTCTCAAGCATTCAATCTTAAGAGAGTTGTCTAAGAGAGATTGTAATGTAACGGTCGTTCCTTATACTACAACAGCAGAGGAAATCCTTCACTTAAATCCAGACGGAGTTATGTTGTCAAATGGTCCGGGAAATCCAGAAGATGTACCAGAAGCACTCGATATGATTCGTGGTATTCTCGGGAAAATTCCAATCTTTGGTATTTGTATGGGGCATCAACTCTTTGCAATGGCAAATGGTGCTAAGACCTACAAGATGAAATTTGGTCACCGTGGTTTTAACCACGCAGTGCGTGAAATTGCAACAGGGCGCGTGGACTTTACTAGTCAAAACCATGGATATGCAGTGAGTCGTGAAGATTTTCCAGACCATTTGATGATTACTCATGAAGAAATCAATGACAAGTCAGTTGAAGGTGTACGTCACAGATACCAACCAGGTTTCTCCGTGCAATTCCACCCAGATGCTGCACCAGGTCCGCACGATGCAAGTTATCTATTTGACGAGTTCATCGAGATGATGGAAGCTTTCAAACAAGCAAACTAAAGACGAGTGTGAAATCGTCGGAGACTTTATGCAACTGAACACGGACGGAAAGCTCGGAATTTAGAGAACCCAACTCGGATTGTCAATCCTTCCTTGGTTTCCTAAAATTCAATCGCTTTCTATTCGTCCTTTGTATCTTATTTAATAGCAACCTGAGAGTTGCCGAATAGAAAGGCAGGTCGTTTCTTTTAGTCGCTATTAGGCGAACTAAAAACTCCCTGCACTAGATTTTTTATCGAAAAAAATCGTTTCGCTAAAAAATCGTCGGAGAATTTATGCAATTGAACACGGACGGAAAGCTCGAAATTTAGAGAACCCAACTCGGATTGTCAATCCTTCCTTGGTTTCCTAAAATTCAATCGCTTTCTATTCGTCCTTTATATCTTATTTAATGTCGCCCTGTGAGGCGACGAATAGAAAGGCAGGTCGTTTCTTTTAGTCGCTATTAGGCGAACTAAAAACTCCCTGCACTAGATTTTTTATTGAAAATTATCGTTTCTCTAAAAAATCGTCGGAGAATTTATTTAATGGCAACCAGAGAGTTGCCGAATAGAAAGGAGAGGGGTGTTCCGTATTTGCTGAATTGAATACGGGCTACGGACGGTGCTAAAAAGATAGTTATTCCTAGAACTGACGGTTCTTCGTCATAACTCCTATTTTAGCTTTGTCCGCTTGACGCCCTTAATATCTTGTAAATGCCTAAACGTACTGATATTCAAAAAATTATGGTGATTGGTTCTGGTCCGATTATTATTGGTCAGGCTGCTGAGTTTGACTATGCTGGAACCCAGGCCTGCTTGTCTTTGAAAGAAGAGGGGTATGAGGTTGTCTTGGTTAACTCAAATCCTGCAACCATCATGACGGATAAAGAGATTGCAGATAAGGTCTACATCGAACCGATTACACTTGAGTTTGTGACACGTATTCTTCGTAAGGAACGTCCAGATGCCTTGCTTCCAACACTTGGTGGGCAAACAGGGCTTAATATGGCCATGGAATTGTCTAAAAATGGTATTCTTGATGAATTGGGAGTAGAACTTCTCGGGACTAAATTGTCTGCCATCGACCAAGCTGAAGACCGCGATCTTTTTAAACAATTGATGGAAGAATTGAATCAACCGATTCCAGAATCTGAAATTGTTAACACAGTGGAAGAAGCTGTTGCCTTTGCAGCGACGATTGGTTATCCAGTTATCGTCCGCCCAGCCTTTACACTTGGTGGTACTGGTGGTGGTATGTGTGCCAATGAGGAAGAATTGCGTGAAATTGCTGAAAATGGCTTGAAGTTGTCACCTGTTACCCAATGTTTGATTGAGCGTTCGATTGCAGGTTTCAAGGAAATCGAGTATGAGGTCATGCGTGACTCAGCTGACAATGCTCTTGTTGTATGTAACATGGAAAACTTTGACCCAGTCGGAATTCATACAGGAGATTCCATTGTATTTGCCCCAGCGCAGACTATGTCAGATTATGAAAACCAAATGCTTCGTGATGCAAGCTTGAGCATTATTCGTGCCCTTAAGATTGAAGGTGGATGTAATGTTCAGTTGGCTCTCGACCCTCACAGCTTTAAGTACTATGTTATCGAAGTGAACCCTCGAGTATCTCGTTCATCAGCTCTTGCTTCTAAGGCGACAGGTTACCCAATCGCTAAATTGGCTGCAAAGATTGCTGTAGGATTGACCTTGGATGAGGTTATTAACCCTGTTACAGGTTCAACTTATGCCATGTTTGAACCAGCCCTTGACTACGTTGTTGCTAAGATTCCACGTTTCCCATTTGACAAGTTTGAAAAAGGGGAACGTCGTCTTGGTACCCAGATGAAGGCGACTGGAGAAGTTATGGCCATCGGTCGTAACATTGAAGAATCCCTTCTCAAAGCCTGTCGTTCGCTAGAAATCGGTGTTCACCACAATGAAATGCCAGAGCTGGCAGAAATTTCAGATGATGCCTTGATTGAAAAAGTTGTCAAAGCTCAAGATGACCGTCTCTTCTACGTATCAGAGGCCATTCGCCGTGGTTACACACCAGAAGAGATTGCTGAGCTTACAAAAATCGATATCTTTTATCTGGATAAACTCTTGCATATCTTTGAAATTGAGCAAGAATTGGGAGCAAATCCTCAGGATGTCGATGTCTTGAAAACAGCAAAACTCAATGGTTTCTCAGATCGGAAAATCGCGGAGCTTTGGGACACTACAGCTGATCAAGTTCGCCAACTTCGTTTAGAAAACAAGATTGTCCCAGTTTACAAGATGGTAGATACTTGTGCGGCAGAGTTTGAATCAGAAACTCCGTACTTCTATTCAACCTATGGTTGGGAAAATGAATCTATCAAGTCAGATAAGGAATCTGTACTTGTCCTAGGTTCTGGTCCAATCCGTATCGGTCAAGGGGTAGAGTTTGACTACGCAACAGTTCACTCTGTTAAGGCTATCCAAGCTGCTGGTTATGAAGCCATCATCATGAACTCAAACCCAGAGACCGTTTCAACGGACTTCTCAGTATCTGACAAGCTCTACTTTGAACCATTGACATTCGAAGATGTTATGAATGTTATTGACCTTGAGCAACCAAAAGGTGTTATCGTTCAGTTTGGTGGTCAAACAGCTATCAACCTTGCTGAGCCATTAGCAAAAGCTGGTGTGACTATCCTTGGTACTCAAGTTGCTGACTTGGACCGTGCAGAAGACCGTGATCTCTTTGAGCAAGCCCTCAAAGACTTGGATATTCCACAACCACCAGGACAGACTGCAACAAATGAAGAAGAAGCAGTACTTGCTGCACGTAAAATTGGTTTCCCAGTTCTCGTTCGCCCTTCATATGTTTTAGGTGGACGTGCTATGGAAATCGTTGAGAATGAAGATGATCTTCGATCTTACATGCGAACTGCTGTTAAGGCTAGTCCAGACCACCCAGTTCTTGTCGACTCTTATATCGTCGGACAAGAGTGTGAAGTCGATGCCATTTCAGACGGACAAAATGTCCTCATCCCTGGTATCATGGAGCATATCGAACGCGCTGGTGTCCACTCAGGTGACTCCATGGCGGTTTATCCTCCTCAAACCTTGTCGCAAAAAGTGCAAGAAACGATTGCAGACTACACCAAACGTCTTGCAATTGGCCTCAACTGTCTTGGGATGATGAACATTCAGTTTGTTATCAAGGATGAGAAAGTCTACGTTATCGAAGTAAATCCTCGTGCCAGCCGTACTGTTCCATTCCTTTCAAAAGTAACCAACATCCCTATGGCACAGGTAGCGACTAAGTTGATTCTTGGTCAAAGTCTCGAAGAGCTTGGTTACCAAGATGGGCTTTACCCAGAAAGCACACGCGTTCATATCAAGGCACCAGTCTTCTCCTTTACCAAGCTAGCTAAGGTAGACAGCCTACTTGGCCCTGAAATGAAGTCGACAGGGGAAGTCATGGGTTCTGATACCACTCTTGAAAAAGCACTCTACAAAGCCTTTGAAGCTTCTTATCTTCACTTACCAACCTTTGGTAATGTTGTCTTCACTATCGCAGATGATGCAAAAGAAGAAGCTTTGGGATTGGCTCGTCGTTTCCAAGAGATTGGATACGGGATTTTGGCGACTCAAGGAACAGCAGCTTTCTTTGAAAGTCATGGCTTGAAGGCTCAACTCGTTGGTAAGATTGGTGATGATGAACATGATATCCCAAGCTATGTTCGTAAAGGGAAAATCCAAGCTATCATCAACACAGTTGGTACTAAGCGAACTGCTGATGAAGATGGTGAACAAATCCGCCGTTCAGCTATTGAACACGGAGTTCCTCTCTTTACAGCTTTGGATACAGCGGATGCTATGCTTAAGGTACTTGAAAGCCGTAGCTTCGTTACAGAAGCAATTTAGTTTCTTGTTAAATGATCTAAGTAGCTTTTATCCAGCGTCAAAAGACGCTGGTTTTTCCTCTTTTATAGAGAAATCGAGTTAGAAATAATAGTTACAGTTCACCATTAAATGTCAAAGTTTATCAATAGATTTATCATTATCGTTAATGAGTAGACTTATTCTGACTTTCCCTAAAATTTTGTTGAATTTTCTTAAGTTTTTATCATATTTTTTATAATTAAGGTGCCTTAAGAAAAATAATGAAAAAACTAAATGTTTTTCATATAGTTTTCATTTTTTGTGTTATAATTAAGGTGCCTTAAGAAAAATATTAAGGTGCCTTAAGAAAAATAATGAAAAAACTAAATGTTTTTCATATAGTTTTCATTGTTTTAATAGTTTAAAGTCAATCTTATTTTTCTCTAATAGAAAATAATGAAAAAGTAGGTTTAGAAAGAGGTAAGTATCTATGTCTTCTCATAAAAAAGTGTCACTCTCTGAGATTAATCAATCTATCAATACTCCAAATAATAATCATTTCTGGCAAAATTTAAAGGCCTTCTTGGGACCAGGTGCCCTTGTAGCAGTTGGTTATATGGATCCAGGAAACTGGATAACTAGTGTAGTCGGTGGTGCTTCCTATAAGTACAGTCTCTTGTTTGTCATCCTGATTTCATCGCTTATTGCCATGCAGCTTCAGCAGATGGCTGGAAAACTTGGAATTGTAACCCAGATGGACTTGGCTCAGGCGACAGCTCATCACTCACCAAAATGGCTTCGTTATAGTCTATGGGTGATTTTGGAATTGGCCTTGATGGCGACAGATTTGGCAGAAGTTCTAGGTTCAGCTATTGCCCTAAATCTTCTCTTTAAGATTCCGATTATGATAGCCATCCTCTTGACAGTTTTGGATGTCTTTCTCTTATTGCTTCTTATGAAGTTTGGCTTTAAGAAGATAGAAGCTATCGTGACAACGCTGATTTTAACGATTCTAGCAATCTTTACCTATCTAGTAGCTTTGTCACATCCAAGCTTCCAAGGAATCGTTGAGGGTTATCTACCAAATGCAACCTTGTTTGAGAGTCCTCTGCCTGGACATGAAAGTCAATTAACCTTGGCGCTGGGGATTGTGGGTGCGACAGTGATGCCCCATAACCTCTATTTACATTCTTCCTTGTCTCAGACTCGGAAAATCAATCACAAGGACAAGAATGATGTTCGAAAAGCCGTTCGTTTTATGACTTGGGATTCTAATCTCCAGTTATCCTTGGCCTTTGTGGTTAACTCCCTTCTTTTGATCTTAGGGGCGGCTCTCTTTTTCGGACATGCATCTGAGATTTCTGCTTTCTCTCAAATGTATAATGCCTTGCAGGATTCAACCATTGCGGGAGCTATAGCTAGCTCAACCTTATCAACCTTGTTTGCCTTGGCCCTATTAGCCAGTGGTCAGAATTCGACTATCACAGGTACCTTGACAGGACAAATCGTTATGGAAGGTTTCTTACATATGCGATTGCCTCAGTGGTTCATTCGTTTGGCGACTCGACTCTTTGCCTTACTACCTGTCATGATAGTAGCAGTTTTGTTTGGTCATCAGGAAAAAACCTTGGATCAGTTATTGGTCTATTCACAGGTCTTTCTTTCTATCGCTCTTCCATTTTCAATCTTCCCCTTGATTTATCTTACTTCAAAAAAATCACTGATGGGAGAATTTACCAATGCCAAATGGAATACCATCCTTGGTTATATCGTTTCCATTATCTTGACCATTCTCAATGTGAAATTGCTGTTTGATATTTTTTAAGACCTTTTAACATGAAGTAGAAAAAAATCACCCGAGAGTGAACTCTTGGGTGATTTTTTGCAATTCAAATCTTTGATAGACGAAAAATATTATAAAAAGCTGCATGAAGATGCAGCTACACTATAGCAACGGAAGACATGGGATTCGAACCCACGCACGCTTTCACACGCCTACCGCGTTTCCAACACGGCCTCTTAAGCCTCTTGAGTAATCTTCCAATACTTACTAAAATAGTTTATCATAAAGGGAATTATCTTGCAAATAAAATTCAAACAATTGGCAAAATGATAGAAAATGGAAGAAAGTGATAAAAAGCGCTTGACTTTGATTTTTTTTGTGGTAGAATGATTACTGTAATCGTTAACAGGAGGTGAGTAAGTGCTAAAAACCGAGAGAAAAAAATTGATTTTAGAGGAGCTGAGTAAACATAAAGTCGTTTCTCTAGAGAAATTAGTAGGTTTGTTAGACACGTCAGAATCAACGGTTAGACGAGATTTAGATGAATTGGAATCGGAAAATAAACTTCGCCGAGTTCATGGAGGAGCAGAGTTGCCTCACTTCTTGCAAGAAGAAGAAACCATTCAAGAAAAATCTGTCAAAAACCTTCAAGAGAAAAAATTGATTGCGCAAAAAGCAACTTCCCTCATCAAAGAAAAAGATGTTATCTTTGTGGATGCAGGAAGTACGACAGCCTTTCTCATTAAGGAATTGGAGCGAAAAGACATTACTGTTGTGACTAACTCCATTCACCATGCGGTACAATTAGTGGATAAGCAAATTCCAACTGTGATTATCGGTGGTGGAGTCAAGATGACAACAGATGCCAGCATCGGTGGTGTCGCGCTTAATCAGATTAACCAGCTTCACTTTGACCGTGCCTTCATCGGAATGAACGGTGTGGATGAAGGTTATTATACAACTCCAGATATGGAGGAGGGAGCTGTTAAGCGTGCTATTTTAGAAAATGCCAAACAAACCTATATTTTGGCTGATTCATCCAAGATTGGTCAGTCTTGTTTCGCTAAGGTTGCCCCTATAAAACGAGCTATTGTCATTACAAGCAAGGGGCACGATCTCTTGTCAGCTATCAAAGAGAAAACGGAGGTAATAGAAGTATGATTTATACAGTCACACTCAATCCATCTATTGACTACATTGTCCGTCTGGATAAAGTGGAAGTTGGTAGTGTTAATCGTATGGATAGTGATGATAAGTTTGCTGGTGGTAAGGGAATCAATGTTAGCCGTGTCTTGAAACGCTTGGATATTCCAAATACAGCGACTGGATTTATTGGAGGTTTTACTGGTAAATTTATCACAGATACTTTAGCTGAAGAACAAATTGAAACGCGATTTGTTCAAGTAGCAGAAGATACGCGTATCAACGTCAAGATTAAAGCGGATCAAGAAACTGAAATCAACGGAACTGGTCCTACTGTTGAGCCAGAACAGCTTGAAGAATTAAAAGCTATTCTTTCAAGTCTAACAGCAGAAGATACAGTGGTATTTGCTGGTTCAAGCGCTAAAAACTTAGGCAATGTCATCTATAAGGATTTGATTGTCTTGACTCGTCAAACGGGTGCTCAAGTGGTCTGTGACTTTGAAGGTCAGACCTTGATTGATAGTTTGGATTATCAACCACTTTTGGTCAAACCAAACAATCATGAACTCGGAGCTATCTTTGGAGTCAAGCTCGAAAGTTTAGATGAGATTGAAAAATACGCTCGAGAATTGCTGGCTAAAGGTGCTCAAAACGTTATCATCTCTATGGCTGGTGACGGTGCCCTTCTGGTAACATCAGAGGGAGCCTACTTTGCAAAACCAATAAAGGGAACCGTGAAAAACTCAGTTGGTGCTGGTGACTCTATGGTTGCTGGATTTACAGGTGAGTTTGTCAAATCAAAAGATGCAGTAGAAGCCTTCAAGTGGGGAGTGGCTTGTGGAACAGCAACTACCTTCTCTGATGACTTGGCGACTGCAGCATTTATTAAAGAAACTTATGAAAAAGTTGAGGTAGAAAAAAAATGAAAATTCAGGATTTATTGAGAAAAGATGTGATGTTGCTCGATTTACAAGCAACTGAAAAAACAGCAGCTATCGAAGAAATGATTCATAGCTTGGTAGAACACGGATACGTGACAGATTTTGAAACCTTTAAAGAAGGAATCTTGGCGCGTGAAGCTTTGACTTCTACAGGTTTGGGTGACGGTATCGCTATGCCACACAGCAAAAATGCTGCTGTAAAGGAAGCAACAGTTCTTTTTGCTAAGTCAAACAAGGGTGTTGACTACGAAAGTTTAGATGGACAACCAACTGACCTCTTCTTTATGATTGCTGCTCCAGAAGATGCCAATGATACTCACTTGGCTGCCTTGGCAGAATTGTCTCAGTACTTGATGAAAGACGGATTTGCTGACAAACTTCGTCAAGCGACATCAGCTGATCAAGTCATTGAACTCTTTGACCAAGCATCAGAAAAAGCTGAGGAACCAGTTCAAACACCTGCAAATGGTTCTGATGACTTTATCGTTGCTGTAACTGCTTGTACATCAGGAATTGCCCATACTTATATGGCTCAAGAAGCTCTTCAAAAAGTGGCTGCGGAAATGGGTGTCGGTATCAAGGTTGAAACCAATGGTGCTAGCGGTGTTGGCAACAAATTGACTGCAGAAGATATCCGCAAGGCTAAAGCCGTTATCATCGCAGCAGACAAGGCCGTTGAAATGGATCGTTTCGATGGTAAACCATTGATCAATCGTCCAGTTGCTGACGGGATCCGTAAAACAGAAGAGTTGATTAACTTGGCTCTTTCTGGAGATGCAGAAGTTTATCGTGCTGCTAATGGTGTAAAAGCTGCAACTACAAGCAATGAAAAACAGAGCCTTGGTGGTGCCTTCTACAAACACTTGATGAGTGGTGTATCTCAAATGTTACCATTCGTTATCGGTGGGGGTATCATGATTGCCCTTGCCTTCTTGATTGATGGTGCTTTGGGTGTTCCAAATGAAAATCTTGGCAATCTTGGTTCTTACCATGAACTAGCTTCTATGTTCATGAAAATTGGTGGTGCAGCCTTTGGTTTGATGCTTCCAGTCTTTGCAGGTTATGTTGCCTACTCTATCGCTGAAAAACCAGGTTTGGTAGCAGGTTTCGTAGCTGGAGCTATTGCCAAAGAAGGTTTTGCCTTTGGTAAAATCCCTTACGCTCAAGGTGGTGAAGCAACTTCAGCCCTTGCAGGTGTATCATCAGGTTTCCTTGGAGCCCTTGTTGGTGGATTTATCGCTGGTGCCTTGGTACTTTTGGTTAAGAAATACGTGAAGGTTCCACGTTCGCTTGAAGGTGCTAAATCAATCCTTCTCTTGCCACTTCTTGGAACAGTCTTGACAGGATTTGTCATGCTTGCTGTTAACATCCCAATGGCAGCAATCAACACTGCTATGAACGACTTCCTTGGCGGTCTTGGAGGCGGTTCAGCTGTCCTTCTTGGTATCGTTCTTGGAGGTATGATGGCTGTCGATATGGGTGGACCTGTCAATAAAGCAGCTTATGTTTTTGGTACTGGTACTCTTGCAGCAACAGTGTCAACAGGTGGTTCAGTAGCGATGGCAGCGGTTATGGCTGGCGGAATGGTTCCACCACTTGCAATCTTTGTCGCAACACTTCTCTTCAAAGATAAATTTACTAAAGAAGAACGCAACTCAGGTTTGACTAACATCGTTATGGGCTTGTCATTCATCACTGAAGGTGCGATTCCATTTGGTGCAGCTGACCCAGCTCGTGCTATCCCAAGCTTTATCCTTGGTTCAGCAGTGGCAGGTGGACTTGTTGGTCTTGCAGGTATCAAACTCATGGCACCTCACGGAGGAATCTTCGTTATCGCCCTTACAACAAATGCCCTTCTTTACCTTGTCTTTGTCTTGATTGGAGCACTTGTTAGTGGTGTCGTTTACGGTTATCTTCGTAAACCATTAGAAAAATAATTACAAATACATTCAAATGACTGAACACGAAAGTGGGCAGTCATTTTTTGATTTCTCTAGATGTTTCTGAAATATGGTATAATAGAAGCATGGCAAACAAAAATACAAGTAAAACAAGACGGAGACCGTCAAAAGCTGAATTAGAAAGAAAGCAAGCTATCCAAAGGATGTTAATTTCCTTAGTCATAGCTTTTTGCTTAATGTTCGCTGCTCTGAAATTAGGAGCAGTGGGACTTACGCTCTATAACCTTATTCGATTACTAGTAGGAAGTCTGGCTTATCTGGTCATTGTTGTCGTTCTAGTCTATCTTTTTCTCTTTAAATGGATTCGGAAGCAAGAAGGTCTGATCTCAGGTTTTCTTTGCATTTTTTCAGGCTTATTGCTGATTTTTGAAGCTTATCTTGTATGGAAATATGGCATCGAGCAATCTGTCTTAAAGGGGACTTTAGCCCAAGTTTTGACAGATTTGACAGGCTTTCGTGTGACTAGCTTTGCTGGAGGAGGGCTTCTAGGTGTTGCCCTTTATATTCCAGTCGCCTTTCTCTTTTCAAATATTGGTACTTATTTTATCGGAGCCATCTTAATCTTAATCGGTGCTCTTCTAGTTAGTCCCTGGTCTGTCTATGATGTCGCTGATTTTCTTGGAGCACGTTTTGCACTTTGGATGGAGAGACGCGAGCAGAAGAAACAAGAACGTTTTGTCAAACGAGAAGAAGAAAAAGCTCGTAAGGAAGCAGAGGAACAGGAAAGACTTGAGAAAGAGCAGGCAGAGCAAGCCTTGTTGGACATACCTCCTGTTGATATGGAAACTGGCGAGATTTTAGAAGCTCCCCCTGTTCACTTTGATGATTTACCACCTCTTCCAGAGAAAGAATGGGTAGAACCTGAAATTATTCTCCCTCAAGCAGACTATGAAGTTCCTAGCGAAGTTGACATTCCAGAGGAAGATGAGTTCTTAGAGGATGAGGATGTTGAGGTAGATTTTTCTGCAAAAAAAGCTTTAGAGTACAAACTTCCAAGCTTGCAACTTTTTGCACCCGATAAGCCAAAAGACCAGTCCAAGGAAAAGAAAATCGTTCGCGAGAATATCAAGATTTTGGAAGAAACCTTTGCGAGTTTCGGTATTAAGGTAACGGTTGAACGTGCTGAGATTGGTCCATCCGTTACCAAGTACGAAGTCAAGCCAGCTGTTGGTGTGCGGGTCAATCGCATTTCTAATCTAGCAGATGACTTGGCTCTGGCCTTGGCTGCGAAAGATGTCCGTATCGAAGCTCCAATTCCTGGGAAATCCTTAGTCGGGATTGAAGTGCCTAACTCAGAGATTGCGACAGTCTCCTTCCGAGAGCTCTGGGAACAGTCGCAAACTAAACCTGAAAATCTTCTAGAAATTCCCCTTGGGAAAGCTGTCAATGGTACAGCCCGTAGTTTCGACCTTGCTAAAATGCCTCACTTGCTAGTAGCTGGTTCGACAGGTTCTGGTAAATCTGTTGCAGTCAATGGTATCATTGCAAGTATTCTCATGAAGGCGCGTCCAGACCAAGTCAAGTTTATGATGGTGGATCCGAAGATGGTTGAGTTGTCAGTCTATAATGATATTCCACACCTTTTGATTCCAGTTGTGACCAATCCTCGTAAGGCCAGCAAGGCCCTTCAAAAAGTCGTGGATGAGATGGAAAATCGCTATGAACTCTTTGCAAAAATTGGCGTTCGTAATATTGCTGGTTTCAATGCTAAGGTAGAGGAATTCAACGCTCAATCTGAGTATAAACAAGTACCTCTTCCTTTGATTGTCGTGATTGTCGATGAATTAGCTGACCTCATGATGGTAGCCAGCAAGGAAGTAGAAGATGCTATTATCCGTCTTGGACAGAAGGCGCGTGCGGCTGGTATTCATATGATTCTTGCGACGCAGCGTCCGTCGGTTGATGTTATCTCTGGTTTGATTAAGGCCAATGTACCGTCTCGTGTAGCCTTTGCTGTATCTTCTGGAACGGATTCTCGAACTATTTTGGATGAAAATGGTGCTGAGAAATTGCTTGGTCGAGGGGACATGCTCTTTAAACCAATCGATGAAAACCACCCTGTCAGACTGCAAGGTTCTTTTATCTCGGATGATGATGTTGAGCGTATTGTTAGCTTTATCAAAGCTCAAGCAGATGCTGACTATGATGAAAGCTTTGATCCAGGAGAAGTTTCTGAGACAGATGGTGAGTCTAGCACAGGAGATGAAGGGGGAGATCCGCTATTTGAAGAAGCTAAGGCTCTGGTCATTGAAACTCAAAAAGCAAGTGCTTCCATGATTCAGCGTCGATTATCAGTTGGTTTTAACCGAGCAACTCGCTTGATGGAAGAATTAGAGATGGCTGGAGTTATCGGACCTGCAGAAGGAACGAAGCCGCGAAAGGTTTTATAACAATAAAAAACGTAAAAAACGTAAAAAAAGTATAAAAATGCATGGAAACTTTATTAAAAAGTTAGTCAAAATTGGTCTAACTTTTTAGATAGAGTTTCTTTTTTAATAGCGATTTCTTTAGAAATAAGGCCATCTGAAAATCGTTTCAGACTTGCCCAATAATTGGATTTTACTTTTACTAGTTTTACCTATTAAACTATTGATTTTTCAAACTGTTTTTGATATATTAAATTGGTATAGAAAAAATTATATGTTTATCCAGAAGTGTTTAAAAATTGAGGAGGATATTTTTTTAAAATAAAATGCAAACGCTTACTTGGTAAACTGAAAGGAACAAAAAAACCGATGGATAAAGGATTATTTGAAAAACGTTGCAAATATAGTATTCGGAAATTTTCATTAGGAGTTGCTTCTGTTATGATTGGTGCAGCTTTCTTTGGAACTAGCACTGTTCTCGCAGATTCTGCACAAACAGGTTCAACAGCGAATATGCCAGCTGATTTGGCGGCAGCTCTTGCCAATGCTAAAGAGGATGATGGGCATGACTTTGAAGCGCCAAAACCTGGTGAAGATCAGGGTTCTCCTGAAGTAACTGAAGGACCAAAGACTGAAGAAGAATTGCTGGCAACAGAAACTGCAACTGCAACAAGCTCAGCAGCTTCAGATACTCTTCCTGAAGAACTACGTGGAAAACTTGATAAGGCTGAAGAAAATGGCCGCACTGCCTCAAAAGAAGAACTAGAAAAAGAAGATAAAAGCTTAGTTCCAGAAGAAGTAGCTAAAACAAAAAATGGAGAATTAAACTACGGTGCGACTGTCGAAATTAAAAGCTCTGCTGGGCTCGGTAGTGGTATCGTTATCGGGGAAAATCTCGTTTTGTCTGTTTCTCATAACTTTATCAAAGATGTTCCAGATGGCAATAATCGTAAAGTAGCTGATAATGTTGAAAGTGATGACGATGTTTATACAGTTTCTTACAAAGGGGCACCGGACGTCAAATTCAGTAAGAATGATGTGAAACACTGGGATCGTGAAGGTTTCCTAAAAGGTTATAAAAATGACTTAGCCATTGTCAAACTTCGCAGTCCACTTGCAAATGCTCCAGTTGAAGTTTTGGATAAACCATCTACAATTAAGGTGGGAGATAAGGTGCATGTTTTTGGTTATCCAAAAGGCGAGCTCGATCCAATCCTTAATACCACTGTTGAAGCTATTAACAATCACGGAGAAGGTGTTCGTGGCATTAGCTATCAAGGAAGTGAACCTGGTGCCAGCGGTGGTGGAATTTTCGATGAAAATGGGAAATTGATTGGTATTCATCAAAATGGTGTATCTGGTAAACGTAGTGGAGGTATTCTCTTCTCACCTGCTCAGCTAGAGTGGATTCAAAACTACATCAAGGGTATTGAAACAACGAAACCAGCTGGTCTAGATGCTTTGGATAAGCAAGTAGAAGATAAAGAAGAAAAACCAAAAGAGGATAAACCTAAGGAAGATAAGCCAAAAGAAGAAACACCAGCAGAAAATAAACCTGCTGAAAACAAGCCAGCTGAAAATAAACCAGCTGAGAATAAACCAGCTGAGAATAAACCGACTGAATCAAAAGAAGTTACTCCAGAATGGAAAACAGTTGAAAATAAAGACCAACAGGGAACAGTAACAATCCGTGAAGAAAATGGAGTTCGTTACAACCAACTAGCTTCAACTGCTCAAAATGACAATGGTAAGAAACCAGCCTTGTTTGAAAAAGATGGTTTGACAGTCGATGCTAATGGAAATGCCACAGTTGATTTGACCTTTAAAGAAGAATCTGAAACTGGTAAATCTCGCTTTGGTGTCTTCATGAAATTCAAAGATACCGATAACAACGTTTTTGTAGGTTATGACCAAGGTGGATGGTTCTGGGAATACAAGTCAAATGGAAGTGGACTTTGGTACCAAGGTGGACGTGTTGCAGCTCCTGTTAATGGCTCAACCAACCACTTGACCATCAGTCTTAAATCAGATGGACAACTTAACGCAACAAACAATGATGTCAAACTTTTTGACACACTTACCTTACCATCTGCTGTAAATGACAAGCTCAAAGATGAGAAGAAAATCGTTCTTAAGGCTGGAAGCTATGGCAGTGAGAGAACCATTGTAAATGTCAAAACGGATGACCAAGAAGGAGTTAAAAGCGATCAAGAATCGACTAAAAAAGAAAAGGGCGATACAGTAGATGATAGCAATGTAAAATACGACACTATTCAATCTACAGTATTGAAAGCAGTCATTGACCAAGCCTTCCCACGTATTAAAGAATATGTCCTTAATGGCAACAAACTTCCGGGTCAAGTGCAACCAATTAATCAAGTGGTGATTAACAAGCACGCTGTGACTCCTGAAGTTACCTATAAAAAGGTCAACGCAACGACTGCCGAGTATGACATGAAACTCCGTGATGAGAAAAATCTCATCAATGCAGATATGACCGTTCGTTTGCAAGTAGTGGACAACCAACTTCACTTTGATGTGACTAAGATTGTCAACCATAACCAAGTGACACCAGGACAAAAGATTGATGACGAACGTAAATTACTTTCTTCCATCAGCTTCCTAGGAAATGCCTTGGTATCTGTTTCTAGTGACCAAGCAGGAGCTAAGTTTGATGGGGCAACCATGTCAAACAACACTCACGTCAGTGGTGATGACCATATCGAAGTAACCAATCCAATGAAAGAATTGGCCAAAGGTTACATGTATGGATTTGTTTCAACAGACAAGCTTGCAGCTGGGGTATGGAGTAACTCACAAAACAGCTACGGTGGTGGTTCTTACGACTGGACACGATTGACAGCTTACAAGAATACGATTGGTAATGCCAACTATGTGGAAATTCATAGCTCTGAATGGCAATGGGAAAAAGCCCACAATGGAGTTGTCTTCCCAGCATACACTCAAGAACTTCCAAGTGCAAAAGTTGTCATCACTGAAGATGCTAATGCTGACCATAAGGTTGACTGGCAAGATGGTGCCATCGCTTACCGTAGCATCATGAACAACCCTCAAGGTTGGGAAAAAGTTAAAGACATTACAGCTTACCGTATCGCTATGAACTTTGGTTCACAAGCGCAAAACCCATTCCTCATGACCTTGGATGGTATCAAGAAGATCAACCTCCACACCGATGGTCTTGGTCAAGGTGTACTTCTTAAGGGATACGGAAGTGAAGGACATGACTCTGGACACTTGAATTATGCAGACATCGGTAAACGTATTGGTGGTGTTGAAGACTTTAAGACTCTTATTGCGAAAGCTAAGAAATATGGTGCCCACCTCGGTATCCACGTTAACGCTTCAGAAACATATCCTGAATCAAAATACTTCAATGAAAATATCCTACGTAAAAATGCAGATGGTAGCTACAGCTACGGTTGGAACTGGCTTGACCAAGGTATCAATATTGATGCTGGTTATGACCTCGCTCATGGGCGTCTAGCTCGTTGGGAAGAGTTGAAGAAGGAATTGGGTGAAGGTTTAGACTTCATCTATGTCGACGTATGGGGTAACGGTCAATCAGGTGACAACGGTGCCTGGGCAACTCACGTTATTGCGAAAGAAATTAACAAACAAGGTTGGCGCTTTGCTATTGAGTGGGGCCATGGTGGTGAATATGATTCTACCTTCCAACACTGGGCAGCTGACTTGACCTACGGTGGCTATACAAATAAAGGTATTAACAGTGCCATCACTCGCTTTATCCGTAACCACCAAAAAGATTCTTGGGTTGGTGACTACAGAAGTTATGGTGGTGCAGCTGACTACCCACTTCTAGGCGGTTATAGCATGAAGGACTTTGAAGGATGGCAAGGACGTAGTGACTATAACGGTTATGTAACAAACTTGTTTGCCCATGATGTGATGACTAAGTACTTCCAACACTTCACAGTAAGCAAATGGGAAAATGGCAAACCAGTAACCATGTCTGACAATGGTAGTACCTATAAATGGACTCCAGAAATGAAAGTCGAGTTGGTCGATGCTGCAAATAACAAGGTTGTTGTAACTCGTAAATCTAATGATGTCAACAGTCCACAATATCGTGAACGAATTGTTACGCTTAACGATCGTGTGATTCAAGATGGTTCAGCCTACTTGACACCTTGGAACTGGGATGCAAATGGTAATAAGCTTGAAAGTGACAAGGAAAAAATGTACTACTTCAATACTGAAGCAGGTGCAACAACTTGGACACTTCCTAGCGACTGGGCAAATGGTAAGGTTTACCTTTATAAGCTAACTGACCAAGGTAAAACTGAGGAAAAAGAAGTTGCCGTGAAAGATGGTAAGATTACCCTTGACCTCACTGCAAATCAGCCATATGTTCTCTATCGTTCTAAACAAACAAATCCTGAAATGTCATGGAGTGAAGGAATGCATATCTATGACCAAGGATTTAACAGTGAATCTTTGGATCATTGGAAGATTTCGGGAGATGCTTCTAAGGCTGAAATCGTGAAGTCTCAAGGTGCAAACCAAATGCTCCGCATCCAAGGCAACAAAGAAAAAGTTAGTCTCACTCAAAAATTGACTGGCTTGAAGCCAAATACTAAATATGCAGTCTATGTCGGTGTAGACAACCGTAGTAATGCTAAAGCAAGTATTACCGTTAATACTGGTGAAAAAGAAGTAACCAACTACACCAACAAGTCACTCGCCCTCAACTATGTAAAAGCCTATGCTCACAATACTCGTCGAAGCAATGCAACAGTTGATAACACAAGTTATTTCCAAAACATGTATGCTTTCTTCACAACAGGTTCAGATGTATCAAATGTAACCTTGACCTTGAGTCGTGAAGCAGGCGATGAAGCAACTTACTTTGATGAAATTCGTACCTTTGAAAATGAATCAAATATGTACGGGGACGGTCACGATACTGCAACAGGCGTCTTCAAACAAGACTTTGAAAATGTTGGTCAAGGTATCTTCCCATTTGTTATCGGTGGTATCGAGGGTGTTGAAGATAACCGTACTCACTTGTCTGAAAAACATGGTCCATACACTCAACGTGATTGGAACGGCAAGAAAGTTGATGACGTTATCGAAGGAAATTGGTCACTCAAGACAAATGGTCTCGTAAGTCGTCGTAACTTGGTTTACCAAACAATTCCACAAAACTTCCGCTTTGAAGCAGGCAAGACCTACCGTATTACATTTGACTATGAAGCTGGTTCTGACAACACTTACGCCTTTGTAGTCGGTAAGGGAGAATTCCAATCTGGTCAAACGAGCAATATGGAAGTGCATGAATTGCCAAATACATGGACAGATTCTCAAAAAGCGAAACGAGCAACCTTCCTCGTGACAGGGGCTGAAACTGGCGATACATGGGTAGGTATCTACTCTACAGGCAATGCAAGTAACACTCGCGGAGATTCTGGTGGTAATGCTAACTTCCGTGGTTACAATGACTTCATCATGGACAGACTTCAAATCGAAGAGATTGTCTTGACTGGTAAGATGATGACAGAAAATGCTGTCAAGAACTATCTTCCAACTGTAGCCATGACTAACTACACCAAAGAAACAATGGATGCTTTGAAAGAAGCAGTCTTCAACCTCAGCCAAGCAGACGATGACATCAGTGTAGAAGAAGCTAAGTCTGAAATTGCTAAGGTCAATGCTCTTAAAGACGCTTTAGTGATGAAGAAAACAGCTCTTGTAGCAGATGACTTTTCAAGCCTAAGTGCTCCTGCTCAGGCTCAAGAAGGTCTTGAAAATGCCTTTGATGGCAACGTGTCAAGCCTATGGCATACATCATGGAGCGGAGGAGATGTTGGTAAACCTGCAACTATGGTCTTGAAGGAACCAACTGAAATCACAGGCTTCCGTTATGTTCCGCGTGGTTCAGGTTCAAATGGTAACTTGAGAGATGTGACTCTTGTAGTAACGGATGAAACAGGTAAGGAACATACCTTCAATGCAACCAATTGGGCTGATAACAATAAGCCAAAAGATATCGACTTTGGCAAGACTATCAAAGCTAAGAAGATTGTCCTAACAGGAACAAGAACTTACGGAGATGGTGGCAATAGATATCAATCTGCTGCAGAATTGATCTTCGCTCGTCCACAAGTTGCTGAAACTGGTCTTGATACTACAGCTTATGAAGCAGCCTTGGCTAAAGCTCAAAAATTGACTGATAAGAGCAATCAAGAGGAAGTAGCAAGTGTTGTTGCCAGCATGAAATTTGCAACAGATAATCATCTCTTGACAAATAGAATGCTTGAATACTTTGCAGATTATCTCGACCAATTGAAAGACCAAACACCTACTCCAACTCCAGATCCAGAACCAACTCCAAAACCTAAACCTGAAACTCCAACTTCAAGCAAGGGTGACGAAGTTGCGCCAGTTGTTGACCTTCCAGAATTCACAGGTGGTGTAAATGGTGTTGAAGCCGCAATCCATGAAGTTCCAGAGTACACAGAACCAATCGGTACAGCAGGCGATGAAGCAGCCCCAGTTGTAGAGGTTCCAGAATACACTGGCGTTCTTGGCACAGCAGGCGATGAAGCAGCCCCAGTTGTAGAGGTTCCAGAATACACTGGAGTTCTTGGCACAGCAGGCGATGAAGCAGCCCCAGTTGTAGAGGTTCCAGAATACACTGGCGTTCTTGGCACAGCGGGCGATGAAGCAGCGCCAGTTGTAGAGGTTCCAGAATACACTGGAGTTCTTGGCACAGCAGGCGATGAAGCAGCGCCAGTTGTAGAACTTCCAGAGTATACAGGAGTAGTTGGAACGGCAGGAGAAGAAGTAGCTGTAAATGAAGTTCCAGAATTCAAGGGTGGAGTTAACGTAGCAGAAGCAGCTGTGAGCCAAGCACCAGAATTCACAGGTGGTGTAAATGGTACCGAATCCGCAATTCATGAAGTACCAGAGTTTACCGGAGGTGTGAATGGAAGTGATGGCGCAATCCATGAAATTCCAGAATACAAAGGCCAAATTGGTACAGTAGGTAACCAACCTGCCCCTGTAGTGGAAAAACCAGAGTATCGAGAAGATTTAGTAGAGAATAAAGATACATCTAAAGAGTCACATTCAAATGTTCTTCCAAATACGGGTGAATATAATTCTGAAACAGCTCTCTTCATCGCTAGTGTCAGCATGGCAGTTTCAGCAGCACTCTTAGCTGTCAAAAGAAAAGAAGATTAAAATACAAAAAAGTTTTCAATAAAAGAGAGCTTAGACTCCACAATCATTGTCGTGGAGAAAAAGAAAACCCAGAGAGGACCCTCTAGGTCCTCTCTTTTTCTAAAGAGGAATGAGAACGCTTACCACTTGTGAGCGTATGAAAGGAAATAGGAAAAAATGGGAAAACATTTTTTTGAGAAACGGTGTCATTACAGTATACGTAAATTTACAATCGGCGCAGCTTCTGTTATGATTGGTGCCAGTATCTTTGGAGCTAGTGTGGTTCAGGCTGCTGAAACAGAAGGACCTGCAGAGACAGAAGGTACGGTAACACAGGCTCAGCCTCTGGATAAACTGCCAGCAGATATAGCAGCAGCTATTGAAAAAGCAGAAGCGAGTGCTGGAACTGTAGATGATCAACCTGCAGCGTCAGAAACTGGAGCAACTGCAGCTGAAACAACTACTCCAAAACCAACTGAAACTCCTGCTCCTAAGGAAGAAGTAGCTTCAAAACCAGCTACAAATCCTAAAGAGGAAGCAGCTTCTGAGGCGAAACTAGTTGCAAGTCCTGCGACTAAAGATGTAGTAGATACACCAGATGTCAATCATCTAGAAAAGGCGACTGCAACAGCTTCAAACCATGAAGCCAACACACCATTTACAGCAGAAAAGGCAATTGATGGCAAACCTGATACTCGTTGGGCTACTGACCAAAACGTTGAGAAACCAACAATCGAATTTACACTTGAGAAAACAACTGTAATTAAGCATGTGGAAATTGATTGGGATCGCCGTCTTCGTGGTCAACAAAATGATCCAAATATCAAATCTTGGAATCTCTACTATGCTGGTCAAGATGATGTAAATGGTTCAGGAGCAAAAGAATGGAAGTTGGCTCATCAAAGAACAGGAACACCTGTACTTGATGAAAAGGTTGACTTAAAAGAAGCTATCCAAGCCAAATACCTTAAACTTGAAATCACAGACTATCAAGCTGGTACAATGAACTGGAAAAATGTTGGGATTCAAGAAATTCGTGCCTACTCAAACATTCCAGACGCTAGCAAACCAACAGATATTCGTCAAGTGATAGAACTAGCAGTTGCTGAAGATGGAAAATCACTTGTCTTGCCTAAGTTACCAGGTCAAGTCAGCTTGATTGGTAGCAACAAACAGGGTGTTGTTGACCTAAATAACAAGATCTACAAACCCTTAACAGATCAAACTGTTAAGGTCATGGTCCAACAAGTCAAGGATACTCATACCTTCACAAAAGAATTTGAAGTCCTTATTAAAGGGTTACATGCAGACGAAGGTGTTGGAACCAAACCAGCAGTTGCTCCAGCAGTTCAACAATGGTATGGAACTGAAGGCAAAACTTCTATTACAGCTGATACCGTGATTTCAGTTGGCGATTCTGGATTTGGTCAAGAAGCAAAATTCTATCAGACTGACCTTGAAAGTCGTGGGCTAGAAATCGCTACAGGTGATCAAACAGCTCAAAAACGGATCGAATTTAAGAAAGTTGTAGATAAAGGCTATGGCAAAGAAGGCTATGGTATCACCATTAAAGATGGAGTTATCACAGTAGAAGCGGCGACCAACGCAGGAGCCTTTTACGCAACTCGTACTCTCCTTCAGATGGGAGAAAAGGATTTGCAAAACGGAGAAATCCGTGACTTCCCAAGCTTCAGTCACCGTGGCTTTATGCTAGATACAGGTCGTAAGTTTATTCCTTATGATACGCTTGTAGACATCATGCTCAACATGGCCTACTACAAGATGAACGATCTTCAGTTGCATTTGAATGACAACTATATCTTCTTAAAAGATCATTTAGCAGGGAAAAATCTTACTCCTCAAGAGGAACTGGATTATGTTCTTAAAAATGCTAAGACAGGTTTCCGTGTAGAGACTGATGTTGTCGGTGAAAATGGTGAAAAATTAACATCTGACGAGCATTACACTAAGGAAGAAATGCAAGAAATTATCAAGTTGGCAAAAGCTTTGCATATCAACCTTGTTCCTGAAATTGACACACCAGGTCACGCTCTTTCATTTGTTAAGGTTAGACCTGATCTTATGTATAAAGGCAGTCTTAGTGACTATAGAGGTAAACACAATGTAGAACGTGTGGCTATGTTGGACTTGGACAACAAGTACGAAGAAACGCTTGCTTTTGTTAAATCAGTCTATGATAAATTGTTGGATGGAGAGGATGCACCACTTCATGGTGTCTCAACAGTTCATATCGGAACCGATGAGTACTACGGTAGTCGCGAAAGCTATCGTCGCTATGTCAATGATATGATTCAGTACATCAAAGGCAAAGGCTATACACCACGTATTTGGGGTTCACTTAGTGCAAAACCTGGTACAACGCCAGTTGATTGGAAAGATGTAGAAGTTGATATCTGGAGTCTCGGATGGCAACGCCCAGCTGATGCTATTGCTCAAGGCGCTAAGATTATCAATATTACAGATATTCCAACCTATAGTGTTCCAAGTGGAAGCAATAGTCAAGGTGGTTACGGAGACTATGCAAGTTATGAGCGCCAATACAATAGTTGGACTCCAAATGACTTTACAACAGGTGGAGGACCACGCCTAGAAGCATCTAATCCAAATATCATCGGTGGTGGTCACGCTGTTTGGAATGACAACATCGACCTTCATGAAACTGGACTCACTTCTTACGATATCTTTAAACGCTTCTTCAAGAGTATGCAAACAACTGCTGAACGCACTTGGGGTTCAGACCGTGCAGCTAAGACCTATGCAGAACGTGTTCAACCAGCAAGTGTCTATGCACCACAATCTAATCCAGATAAGACCGTAGCTGAAGAAGACTTGTTCAAGATCAATCCTGAGACTGTCAAAGATTATCTTGCTAAGAAAGTACAGAAGACTGAAGCAGGTTTGAACTTCGAAAAAGATAGCACTATCGAAGGCCTAGTTGGTGATGCTGGACCAAGTCATGTCTTGAAATTGGATGTGACAGTGACTGGTGATGGCGAGCAAACCTTCTCAACAAGTGGAAACAATCAACTCTATCTTGCGGACAAAGATGGATACCTTGCCTATACTTTTGAACAATTCCATATTCAATTTAACAAGAAACTTGAAAAGAACAAACGTTATCAAATTTCTGTCGTAACCAAACCTCAAGTGACAGAAGTTTATGTGGACGGTGAAAAGGTTGAACGGATTGCAAATCCAGCTAATCCACGTTTGGCTCATAATAGTTTAGTCTTACCACTTGAAACAATCGGTGGCTTCAAAGGAATCTTGCATAGTGCTGAGTTGTCAAATGAAGCATTTGTAAACCCACGTTTGATTCCAAATGATCATTTTACAGTTTCTGCAACTAGTCAAGAATTACCAGGAACCAATGCAGAAGGTCCAGTCGAAAAAGCCTTTGACAATGATCCAAATACCTTCTGGCATTCAAAATGGTCTGGTCATCAGGCTCCATTTACAGTGGCAATGAACTTGAAAGCAGCTGAAACAGTTAATGGTTTGACTTATCTTCCACGTCCAGGTGGAGGCAACGGTGTTGTGACATCTTATGAAATCTATGCTCAAAAAGATGGTCAAATGGTTAAAGTTGCTTCAGGAACTTGGGAAAACAATGCCAAAGAGAAAACAGTTAACTTTGATGCAATTGAAACGGATAAGGTAGAATTTAAAGTTCTAGCTGGTGCTGCAGGATTTGGTAGTGCTGCAGAAATTCAACTTCTTAAACCAGTTTCTACTAACAAGGTGGAAGAGCCAGTTAGTCCAGAGAAACCTGTGACACCAGAAAAACCTGAAACTCCAGAAAAACCTAAAGTTGAGGAAATGGGCGATGGTACAACTGAGCTTGCTGATAGCTTTGTAGCTACGAAACCTACAAGTGACGAAGCAGTTGCTGCAGCAGCACAAAGTCAAGACTATCTCAAGAAAGAATATAAGGTATTCCCAACACCACAAAAAGTAACTTATGGTGAAGGCGTTACGAAACTCCATAAACAAGTAAATCTTGTTATGGGCGATCAGTTAGATATCTATACTCGTAACCGCTTGAAGAGTGTTCTACAAGATCATCAAATTTCATACACAAGCAGCCAAACACCTGTAGCAGGTGCAACAAATATCTACCTTGGTGTTCATGGACAAAATTCACAGGCTGAAAAAGAAGTGTCAGGAATTTCTCAAGGACTCTTTGACAAGATTGATGCCTATGCCTTGTCAATCAAGAACAATACAATCTCTATCGTCGGTAAGGATACAGATGCTGTCTTCTATGGTTTGACGACTCTCAAACACATGCTTAATGAAAGCGAAGCTCCAGTCTTGCGTAATGTAACAGTTGAAGACTTCGCTGAAATTAAGAATCGTGGTTTTATCGAAGGTTACTATGGAAATCCATGGAGCAATGCTGATCGTGCTGAATTGATGCGCTATGGTGGTGACTTGAAGTTGACGCAATACTTCTTTGCACCAAAAGACGATCCATACCACAACAAGAAATGGCGTGAACTTTATCCAGAAGAAAAATTAGCAGAAATCCGTGAATTGGCGCGTGTCGGAAACCAAAACAAGACTCGTTATGTGTGGACCATCCACCCATTCATGAACAACCGTATCCGTTTTGGCAACGATGCTGACTACCAAAAAGACCTTGAAACCATTAAGGCTAAGTTCACTCAATTGATGGATGTCGGTGTCCGTGAGTTCGGTATTCTAGCCGATGATGCTCCAAGTCCAGTTGGTGGCTACAATAGCTATAACCGCTTAATGAAGGACATGACAGATTGGTTGACTGAAAAACAAGCAACTTATGTTGGTCTTCGTAAGGAAATGATCTTCGTTCCAGGTCAATATTGGGGTAATGGACGTGAAGATGAGTTGAAATCACTCAACGAAAATCTTCCAAGTTCAGCATCAATGACCCTTACTGGTGGTAAGATTTGGGGTGAAGTGTCTGAAAGCTTCCTCTCTAACCTTAAGAATAACCTGACTGCAGGAGGTAAGACCTACCGACCAGTTTCTCTATGGGTAAACTGGCCTGTTACAGATAACTCTAAACAACACTTGATCTTGGGTGGTGGTGAGAAATTCCTTCATCCGAATGTAGACCCTAGTCTCCTTTCAGGTATCATGTTGAACCCAATGCAACAATCTGAGCCTTCTAAGATTGCCCTCTTCTCTGCAGCCCAATATGCATGGAAACAATGGAAATCAGAAGAAGAAGCTAAGAGAGTGAATGACATCGCCTTCAACTTTGTTGAAAACGGTAAGTTTACAGATAGTGAAACATCTCTTGCCTTCCGTGAGCTTGGTAAACATATGATCAACCAAAACATGGATGGTCGTGTTGTGAAATTGGAAGAGTCTGTTGAACTTGCACCGAAATTGGCGACCTTCATGTCTAAGTTGAAAGCTGGTCAAGATGTTAGTGCAGAGCGTCAAGAATTGCGTGCAGAATTTGCTAAACTTAAAGCTGCAGCTCAACTATATAAAGCATCTGGTGATGAAAAGATGCGTGCTCAAATCCACTATTGGTTGGATAATACCATCGATCAAATGGATGCTCTAGCAGCTCTCCTTGATGGTACAGAAGCTATCGAAAAGAACGATTCTGCAAAACTTTGGGATAGTTACTATAAGGGATTAAAACTTTATGAACAGTCTCAAACTTATACCTTCCACTATGTCGATCATGATGAGAGAGCTGAGTTGGGTGTTCAACATATACGTCCATTCTTGCTTGGACTTCGTGAAATCCTCGCAACAGAAGTTCAAAAAGCCTTGCATCCTGACCAAGTCATTAGTACCTTTATCACTAACCGTACAGGTGTAGAAGGTGGACTTGCTGAAGTGACTGATGGAGATCTAGGAACTCATGCATTGATCAAATCGCCAAACAGTATCAAGACTGGTGACTACATTGGCTTGAAATTTAACAAAGCTGTTCCAATCCAAAACTTGACATTTGCAATGGGAACTCAAGCAAATCCTCGTGATACCTTCAACAACGCTAAGGTTGAGTATCTAAATGAAAATGATGAGTGGGTCACCCTTTCAGAACCAAGCTACACTGGTAATGAGCCTCTTCTTAAATTTGAAAATCTCAATATCAATGCTAAAGCTGTTCGCATGATTGCGACTTCAGATCGTGAGAACACTTGGTTTGCTGTACGAGAAATCGCTGTGAACCGTCCTGTAGAAGTAAGTCGTCCTAAACAGGCAGCTACAGTGACCATCAGTCCAAATCTTATGTACAAGTACAATACGACAGTTGCTCAGATTACAGATGGTCGTGACAATACTGAAGCAATGCTTGCAAATGCTGATAGAACAGACACTACTCCAGTAAATGGTTGGGTGCAACTTGACTTGGGTGAAGTCAAACCTGTAACTAAGGTTCGTCTTGTTCAAGGATCAGGAGACAAATTGGCGGAAGGTGTTCTTGAATATTCTGCAGATGGTAGCTCATGGCAAGAATTGGATCGTTTGACTGGTGAACAAACTAAAGAAATCGAAACTCCAATTTCAGCTCGCTACGTTCGTGTTCGCAATACTAAGAACATCAACCTATGGTGGCGTATCGCTGACTTCTCAGTTGAAACACGTGCAGGCAATAGCGAATTGACTGATACAAATGTTGAAAGCTTGAAGTCAACTCCAGTTTATGACAGCCTAGGCCGTTATGACCTGCAAATTCCAAGCGGAACTAAGCTTCCAGCTAATAGTTACTTGGGTATGAAACTTGATCGTCTTCACCAAGCTGAAAGCATTCAAGCACTAGGTATTGAAAATCCATCCCTCAACTTGGAATACTCTCCAAATGCCCAAGAATGGTATCCAGCTGATCAAGTGACTGATAAGTCCTTGGTACGTTATGTTCGTCTAGTTAATAAGACTGATCAAGAACAAGCAGTGACAGCAACATCTCTACTTGTTAAGACAAAAGAAGTTCAACCAACGACACTTGATTCTACATCAATGGGAATCCACCCAACATACGGTAGAAATGACGTTCGTAAGATCAAGAACTTGGATCAGTTGTTCGATGGTGTTTACAATAACTTTGTAGAGTTTTCTGATTATGCTCGTAAAGATGGTCATATCACCTTGAAACTTGGTAGTGAACGTGATATTAAGAAGATTAGGGCTTACATCCAAGACGGCACTCAAAACTATCTCCGTGATGGTAAGATTCAAGTCAGTCAAGATGGTAAGACTTGGACAGATGTTGTAACAGTTGGTGATGGCCTTGCTAATGAAACACGTGATGATTCCTTGACCGATGGCTGGACACATGATTCTAAGATGCCAGGAAATCGCTATATCGAGGGTGAACTTTCAAGTCCAGTTAAAGCCAACTACCTCCGTGTTCTATTTACAGCAGACTATGATGCTCGTTTTGTAGGTTTCACTGAGTTGGTTATCAATGATGGTGAATTCGTGAAACCAATCAATGACCCAACTGTTGAAGGAAACAGCGGTGAAAGCCAAGGAAACCTATACACAAACCTTGTGGATGGCAAAGTATTGACAAGCTACAAGGCTGAGAAAGAACAAGGTGAGCTTGTCTACCACTTGTCAGAACCAACAGACGCAAATCATATCCGACTTGTTTCAAGTCTTCCACAAGGAGTGAAAGCTCGTGTGCTTGCTCGTACTCTGAAAGAGGATAAAGCAGATGCTTGGTCAGAACTAGGTGAGATTACCTCAAGCTTCCAAACATTTGCTGTCAGAGATAAGTCTCCATTATTGGATGTCAAACTTGTTTGGGAAGGTGGCAAACCAGAGTTCTATGAAATGACGACATTCCACCAAGAACTTCCGGAAGAACCAGAGAAACCAGCTCCAACTACAAGTAAGGGTGGTGAAGCAGCACCAATAGTAGAAGTTCCAGAATTTACCGGTGGCGTAAATGGTGTCGAAGCAGCTGTTCAAGAAGTTCCAGAGTACACTGAAGCTATTGGCACAGCAGGTGAAGAAGCAGCTCCAGTAGTAGAAGTACCAGAATTCAAGGGTGGCATAAATGGTGTTGAAGCAGCTGTTCATGAAGCTCCAGAATACACTGAAGCTATTGGCACAGCAGGTGATGAGGCAGCACCAGTAGTAGAAGTCCCAGAATTTACTGGTGGCGTAAATGGTGTTGAAGCAGCTGTTCATGAAGCTCCAGAATACACTGAAGCTATTGGCACAGCAGGTGATGAGGCAGCACCAGTAGTAGAAGTTCCAGAATACACAGGCGGCGTAAACGCAGTCGAAGCAGCTGTTCAAGAAGATCCAGAATACACTGAAGCTATTGGCACAGCAGGTGATGAGGCAGCACCAGTAGTAGAAGTCCCAGAATTCACAGGCGGCGTTAATGCAGTCGAAGCAGCTGTTCAAGAAGTTCCAGAATATACAGGAGCTATTGGTACAGCAGGTGACGAAGCAGCACCGGTAGTAGAAGTTCCAGAATACACAGGAGCTATTGGTACAGCAGGTGAAGAAGTAGCTGTTCAGGAAGTAAGCCCAGAATTCACAGGCAGTGTCAATGGAGCAGAAGCAGCTATCCATGAAGTCCCAGAATTTACTGGTGGTGTGAATGGTGAAGCAGCAGCTGTTCAAGAAGTAAGCCCAGAATTCACAGGTGGTGTCAATGGAGCAGAAGGAGCTGTCCATGAGATTCCAGAATACAAAGATGAGCAGTCTCTTGTAGCTCTTACTATGTCACAAGATAAGACCTACCAAGCACCTGCAAGTCATCCATACAAGCTCCCAGAGACAGGTACTAAAGAAAATGCCGACCTTGCAGCCGTTGGTGTTGTAGGAGCACTTCTTGGTATGTTTGCTATGGGAAAGAAAAAAGACGACGAATAAGATGATGTAAAAGCATCTAATACTCAATGAAAATCAAAGAGCAAACTAGGAAACTAGCCGCAGGCTGTACTTGAGTACGCAAGGCGACGTTGACGCGGTTTGAAGAGATTTTCGAAGAGTATAAGTCATAGAGATTGGATCAAGAGACTAATCTCGAATATAAAAAGCGGACAAAACTAGTTTTCTGATAAACAGAATCTGGTCTTGTTCGCTTTTTCTTAAAGTGATGAAGCTGATGTCCATTGAAGTTCCTTGGATAAAACATTTCGAACTCCTAACGAAGTCCTTAAGTCGCAAGCCAATTTCTACCATTTAGGATGTTTTGATGACAATTTAAGAAAGAGCAATCTTTTCCTAGAAATAAATGCTAAACTATAATTGTTCCTAAACATGATTTAGTAGATCGGTGGTCTGGTTCAACCCTAAAAGAATAGAGCTGATCTTACAAGTTAATCATGAAGAGTATTATTAGATTGGATTTAGAGGTAGCTAGTAGAAAAAAGTAAATCTGAAATTTGATGCTCTTATGTGAGCAAGACTAAGAAGTTAATTCTATTCATTCATTCATTTATTTGTAAAAAGCTTTGGGGAGTATCTATGAAATTTAATAAATATGCCTATCCCTTAGCGCAAGCCTGCTTGGGTTTGTATTTATTCGCTAATGGAGGTAGTTTGATCAATTTAGATATTGGGGTCATCCTTGTGTTATTATCCCTGATTGAGGGAGTAGAAATCTATAAAGAAGAAAGAAAGCATAGATAAGCATCGTTAGTAAGTGGAGATGCTGGAGTTCAGGAAAGAAGAGGTAGTGGTTTGCAAAAGTTGAAAAATAGTTTAAAATTTGTAGGAATGATCTTACTGATTATAAATGTAAATACATTTCCCATGAGAATGTTGGCTCTCGAAGATTCTAGTTCTCTGCCCTTAAAGTGGACGACTAGTATTGGGTATTTGGTACTGGCTACTTTCTTGCTAGTTGCTGTTTGGCGACAATACAAAAAGAAAATTCTGAATCAGCAGAAGGTTTTCAAGTTCACATGGAAGGATTTTGGAATAGCCCTTTTATTTTATGTGGCTACTCGACTAGTAGCGATTGTAGGTACCCTCCTGATCCAAGTGGTTACTGGAAATCCAACATCCGCTAACGATGCTGCCTTGCTGGCTACAAGCGAGCAGGTTACTCGTGTTTTTCCTCTATTTTTCATCGCCTTTCATTTTGCAATTGGTATATTTGCTCCAATCATGGAAGAATTAGTATTTAGAGGATTCTTCAGCCACTATTTTTTTAAAGAAGATCAAAAGTGGTTGAAATTGCTAATAAGTTCTGCGATTTTTGGCTATCTGCATATGTTTTATCCGATAGAGTTTGTAACTTATTTTTTACTGGGAGTGATATTTTACTTAGCCTATGCTCGTAGAGGGAATATCCTTGATTCCATAGCTGTTCATTTGCTAAATAACGGAGTTCTAGTACTGGTATCTATTTTAAACTATCTATTTTTAGTTTTTAGCTAATACTCTTCGAAAATCTCTTCAAACCACGTCAGCGTCGCCTTGCCGTATATTTGTTACTGACTTCGTCAGTTCTATCCACAACCTCAAAACAGTGTTTTGAGCAACCTGCGGCTAGCTTCCTAGTTTGCTCTTTGATTTTCATTGAGTATAAAATATATTCAAAAAATGATTGGTTTAAAGGCTGATCATTTTTCTGTTGCAAAGATCAACTTTTGCTGATAAATGCTGGAGACAGCAATAAAAAAACCAGCGATTCAATCACTGGCTGTTAGATCGTTCTTTTAGGAAGCTCCATTAGTAGTAGACGTTTTTGTATCTGTTGTTTGAGTGCTAGAAGAAGGAACAGTCGGTTGTTCTTTTTTACTGCTAGTATCTTCTTTCTTATCTTCTACACTACTACTAGATTGTGTTGTCGTCTCTTCTTGTGTGTTGTCCTTTGTAGAAGTATTGTCCTTGTTTGGAGTAGTGTTCTCTTGAGGGGATTCCTTTTGAATCTCTTTTATGACAGTTGTCTGGGTTGTCGTAGTTTCTTTTTTAGAGTTATTATTATTGTTGTTGTTATTCATAGCATTCATGATGGTGATGCTTGCAGTAATCAGCCCCAGAATACTACCGATAGTAGCAATCGTTTTTTGAAAAACAGTAAATCCTTTTTTGATGTGTTCCGTTTTGGGTTTTGATGTTCTACGATAATTAGACATAATATCTCTCCTTTACTAAAATTCATTATACCGAAAATCTTTAAAAAAAACTTAAATGAACCTGAACTGCCTTTCTTGTCGCCTGAACTGTTTCGTGATACAATAGAAGGAGTGATTTTAGAAAGCGTGAGAAACCATGATTTACTTTGATAATTCGGCAACTACAAAGCCCTATCCAGAAGCACTTGAAACCTATATGCAGGTGTCTGCAAAAATTATTGGTAACCCATCTAGTCTCCATCGTTTGGGGGAGCAGGCAACACGAATCTTAGATGCTTCTCGTCAACAGATTGCAGATTTAATTGGTAAGAAAAGCGAAGAAATCTACTTTACATCTGGTGGCACTGAAGGAGATAACTGGGTTATCAAAGGGGTTGCGTTTGAAAAAGCTCAGTTTGGTAAACACATTATTGTGTCTGAGATTGAACACCCAGCGGTTAAGGAGTCTGCTCTTTGGCTGAAAAGTCAAGGTTTTGAAGTGGATTTTGCGCCAGTAGATGAAAAAGGTTTTGTAGATGTAGATGCCTTAGCAAATTTGCTTCGAGCTGATACGACCTTAGTTTCTATCATGGCTGTTAACAATGAAATTGGTTCAATCCAACCTATTGAAGCTATCTCAGAACTTTTAGCAGATAAGCCGACTATCTCCTTCCATGTTGATGCGGTTCAAGCCTTGGCTAAGATTCCGACAGAAAAGTATTTGACAGACCGAGTGGACTTTGCGACTTTCTCGAGTCACAAGTTTCACGGCGTTCGTGGTGTTGGATTTGTCTATATCAAGTCAGGTAAGAAGATTATGCCACTATTAACTGGTGGTGGACAAGAGAGTGATTATCGTTCAACTACTGAGAATGTAGCAGGTATTGCAGCAACCGCCAAGGCTCTACGTTTGTCTATGGAAAAACTTGATTTGTTTACGAACAAAACAAGTCAGATGAAGGAAGTCATCCGTCAAGCCCTTCTAGAATATCCAGATATTTTTGTCTTCTCAGATGAGGAAGACTTTGCACCTCATATTCTGACCTTTGGGATTAAGGGGGTTCGTGGTGAAGTCATCGTTCATGCTTTTGAAGACTATGATATTTTCATTTCTACAACGTCAGCTTGCTCGTCCAAGGCTGGGAAACCTGCTGGGACCCTGATTGCTATGGGCATTGATAAGGATAAAGCCCAGTCAGCAGTTCGTCTCAGTCTAGACCTAGAAAATGATATGAGTCAAGTTGAGCAATTTTTGACTAAACTAAAATTAATCTACAATCAAACTAAAAAAGTAAGATAGGAGTATTCATGCAGTATTCAGAAATTATGATTCGCTATGGTGAGCTTTCAACCAAGGGTAAAAATCGTATGCGTTTCATCAATAAACTACGTAATAATATCTCAGATGTCTTGTCCATCTATCCTCAAGTCAAAGTGACAGCAGACCGCGATCGTGCCCATGCTTATCTAAATGGTGCAGACTACACAGCAGTTGCCGAGTCACTCAAGCAAGTTTTCGGGATTCAAAACTTTTCTCCAGTATATAAGGTTGAAAAATCTGTAGAAGTTCTGAAGTCTGCTGTTCAAGAGATTATGAAGGACATCTACAAGGAAGGGATGACCTTTAAAATCTCAAGTAAGCGTAGCGACCACAACTTTGAACTCGATAGTCGTGAACTCAATCAAACGCTTGGTGGAGCAGTTTTTGAAGCTATTCCAAATGTGCAGGCACAAATGAAAAATCCTGACATTAACCTTCAGGTGGAGATTCGTGAAGAAGCAGCCTACCTTTCATATGAAACCATTCGTGGTGCAGGTGGTTTACCAGTTGGAACTTCTGGTAAAGGTATGCTCATGTTGTCAGGTGGGATTGACTCACCTGTTGCTGGTTATCTAGCTCTAAAACGTGGTGTAGATATTGAGGCTGTTCACTTTGCTAGCCCTCCTTACACAAGTCCAGGTGCCCTCAAGAAAGCGCAAGATTTGACCCGTAAATTGACCAAATTCGGTGGTAATATCCAGTTTATCGAAGTGCCATTCACGGAGATTCAAGAGGAAATCAAGGCTAAAGCTCCAGAAGCCTATCTGATGACACTGACTCGTCGCTTTATGATGCGGATTACTGACCGTGTCCGTGAGGTACGAAATGGCTTGGTCATCATCAATGGGGAAAGCCTTGGTCAGGTAGCAAGCCAAACTCTTGAAAGTATGCAGGCTATCAACGCGGTGACCAATACCCCAATTATCCGTCCAGTTGTGACTATGGATAAGCTAGAAATCATTGACATTGCACAAGAAATTGATACCTTTGAAATTTCTATTCAGCCATTTGAAGACTGTTGTACGATTTTTGCACCCGATCGTCCGAAGACAAATCCTAAGATTAAGAATGCTGAGCAGTATGAAGCGCGTATGGATGTCGAAGGTTTGGTTGAACGTGCAGTAGCAGGAATTATGATTACTGAAATTACGCCTCAAGCTGAGAAGGATGCAGTCGATGAGTTGATCGATGATCTCCTTTAATCAGAAAAACCAGAGGAAAAGATAAAATAAGTAAAAAAAGTTAGTTTATTGTCCTAAATTTGGACGGAAACTGACTTTTTTTCTATTTTTATGATATAATTAGATAAAATTTTGAATATAGAGAGTTTTCTGACAATGAATCAATCATATTTTTACCTGAAAATGCGAGAGCATAAATTAGTGGTTCCCTACACAGGTAAGGAGCGCCGGGTTCGTGTTCTCCTCCCAAAAAACTATGAAAAAGACACGGATAGAAGTTATCCTGTGGTGTATTTCCATGATGGACAAAATGTCTTTTATAGTAAGGAATCTTACGTTGGACATTCCTGGAAGATTATTCCTGCTATCAAGCGAAATCCAGATATCAGCCGTATGATTGTTGTGGCTATTGACAATGATGGTCTTGGTCGAATGAATGAGTATGCAGCTTGGAAATTCCAAGAGTCTAATATTCCTGGTCAACAATTTGGTGGTAAGGGAGTCGAGTACGCAGAATTTGTCATGGAAGTGGTTAAGCCTTTTATCGATGAAAACTATCGGACAAAAGCAGACCGTAAACACACTGCAATGATAGGCTCTTCACTTGGTGGCAATATTACCCAGTTTATCGGCTTGGAGTATCAAGATCAGATTGGGTGCTTGGGAGTTTTCTCATCAGCTAACTGGCTCCACCAAGAGGCCTTTGATCGCTATATCGAGCGTAAAAAACTCTTACCTGACCAACGAATTTTTATCTATGTTGGAACGGAAGAAGCTGATGATACAGACAAGACCCTCATGGCTGGCAATATTAAGCAGGCCTATATCGACTCTTCCCTTCGCTATTATCATGATTTGATAGCGGGAGGAGTGCAGTTGGAAAATCTCTCACTCAAGGTTCAGGCTGGAGCCATTCACCATGAAGTGCCATGGTCAGAAAATCTTCCAGCTTGCCTACGCTTTTTTGCAGAAAATTGGTAATTAGTATAAAGGAGACAGGATATGAATATTGAACATCTTAGCCACTGGAGTGGTCATCTTAACCGTGAAATGTATGTTAATCGTTACGGACACGCAGGTATCCCAGTTGTTGTCTTTGCTTCCTCAGGTGGTAGCCACAATGAATACTATGATTTTGGCATGATTGATGCTTGTTCATCCTTCATCGAAGAAGGCCGTGTTCAGTTCTTTACACTGTCAAGTGTCGATAGTGAGAGTTGGCTAGCAACATGGAAAAATAGTCATGACCAAGCTGAAATGCACCGTGCTTATGAGCGATACGTTATTGAAGAAGCCATTCCTTTTATCAAGCACAAGACAGGCTGGTTCGACGGCATGATGACGACAGGCTGCTCTATGGGAGCCTATCATGCCCTCAACTTTTTCCTGCAGCATCCAGATGTCTTTACCAAGGTTATCGCCCTCAGTGGTGTCTATGACGCACGCTTCTTTGTAGGGGACTACTATAATGATGATGCTATCTATCAAAATTCACCAGTAGACTATATCTGGAATCAAAATGATGGTTGGTTTATTGACCGTTACCGTCAGGCTGAGATTGTGATTTGTACTGGCTTAGGTGCTTGGGAGCATGATGGCCTGCCTTCTTACTACAAGTTAAAAGAAGCCTTTGACCAAAAACAAATTCCTGCCTGGTTTGCAGAATGGGGACATGATGTCGCCCATGATTGGGATTGGTGGCGCAAACAAATGCCATATTTCCTCGGTCACATGAGTCTATAAAAGGAGTCGCTTATGAATTATCTTGTAATTTCACCCTATTACCCACAAAATTTCCAACAGTTTAGTATTGAGCTAGCCAATAAAGGAATCACCGTTCTAGGGATTGGGCAAGAACCCTATGAACAACTGGATGAGCCATTGCGCAATAGCTTGACGGAGTATTTCCGTGTTGATAATCTTGAAAATATCGATGAGGTTAAACGTGCAGTTGCCTTTCTTTTCTATAAACATGGACCAATTGACCGTATCGAATCTCACAATGAATACTGGTTAGAATTGGACGCTGCCCTTCGTGAACAGTTCAATGTTTTTGGTGCCAAGCCAGAAGACCTCAAGAAGACTAAGTTCAAGTCCGAAATGAAGAAACTCTTCAAGAAAGCTGGAGTTCCCGTTGTGCCAGGTGCTGTTATTGAAACAGAAGCAGATGTGGATAAAGCTGTGAAAGAAATTGGCCTTCCTATGATTGCCAAACCTGACAATGGAGTGGGAGCGGCAGCAACCTTCAAGCTTGAAACAGAAGAGGATATCCATCATTTCAAGGCAGAATGGGACCATTCAACCGTTTATTTCTTTGAAAAATTTGTCACCTCTAGTGAAATCTGTACCTTCGATGGTTTGGTAGATAGAGATGGAAATATTGTCTTTTCAACTACCTTTGACTATGCCTACACTCCTTTAGATTTGATGCTTTACAAGATGGATAATTCTTATTACGTTCTTAAAGATATGGATCCAAAATTGCGCAAGTATGGTGAGGCAATTGTCAAAGAATTTGGCATGAAAGAACGTTTCTTCCATATCGAGTTCTTCCGTGAAGGTGATGATTATATTGCCATTGAGTATAATAACCGTCCAGCGGGTGGCTTCACAATTGATGTCTATAACTATGCCCATTCTTTTGACTTGTATAAGGGATATGCAGCGATCGTTGCGGGTGAGCCATTCCCTGCTTCTCAATTCGAGCCTCTATACTGCTTGGCAACATCTCGTCGTGCCAATGCCAACTATGTTTATTCAGAAGAAGACTTGCTCGCTAAATATGGTCACCAGTTCAAAGTCAAGAAAATCATGCCAGCAGCCTTTGCTGAATTGCAAGGAGACTTTCTCTATATGCTAACGACACCAAGTCGTGAAGAAATGGATCAGATGATTAAGGACTTTGGTCAGCGTCAAGAATAATGAAAAGGATGAAAGGAATTTGACTTCTTTTGTCCTTTTTAATAAAATAGAAAACTAAATATTGTAAATTTGAATAAACGTAATTAATATGATATAATTTTATATGAACGTTATTATCAAAGATGTTTTATAGAAAATTTTTCTATTATAGTAAATTGAATATAGAGTAGTACGGTATTGTTTCTAAAATATTTTTAGAAATTGGTTTGAATTCCGCAATCAACTTGTTCAGTTTTTGTTTCATTATACTATATTTTGTAAATCAACTATTAATTTATTTTAAGGAGTCTAAATTTAAAATGAAAAAAGAAGAAATAAAGCCTATTTTTCTCTCGTCTATTATTGACACTATTATATTTATAATAATGTTATTTCTTGGATCTCACTTCATTTCCATTTTTGGTATGACAGATCAAATTTTATTAGTTTTATTTTTGGTATTTCTTATAACAAAAATGCCAGTGACTTACTTTGTTTCAAAAAGAAAGAATAAACTAGAAAAGGGCTTTAATTATTTTATAACAATTTTGTTAGGTCTGATAGAGTTTCTTTTTTTATTTTCCATGTTTAATGATACTCAACAATCGATATTACTTTTTTCTATATTCACGATATCTATAGAGAATTTTATAAAAGAGAAATCAAATTCAAGGGCAATACTGACTGGAACATTTTTAATCTTTTTTGTAATTATTTTTTCAATTTTACTATTTTTTATTGATTCATCTTCTTCTGCTTTAGTTTCAGCAACTACAGCAGTCCTAATTTTATTATTTGAAACAGATACTTTAGAAGATGTATTTAATATAAAAATAGCTAAACAACGACAACAACAACTATCGTTGGTTAAAGTATCTATATTATTTTTGATTCCAGTAATTTATACTACCTCTTTAATTTTTCCTCGCACTGGATTCAATAATGATTCCTATTATACGGTATTATTAACTGGACTTTATAGGTTTATTGTATTAGAAATAACATATCCTCTTTTTTTATTTTTAATTTATTTTAAGAAACTAAGACAAAAAATTCAAATTATGCTTGGATTATCATCTAGTCAAAAATATTTATATGGAAATTGGAATATGATTACAATGAATAATTTTACGAACCACGATATTATTGTGAGAAAATTCTTATTAAATATTGATGGCAATAGAATTAAATTTTTTGGTAGTTTTTTCACTTTTGATGAAGATAATATTATCTATAATGATAAAGAGGAAAAACTTGGGAAAATAGAGAAATGTAACGATGATAGAGTAAATTTAGTAATTGATAATAAAACTATAAGGCTTATCAAAATAGGAAGTGATGAATATAGAAAGTTTAGTTCATGTCATTATAATCATAAGGAAAAGTTATACAATATTCAAATCACAGAGCCTATCACCAATAGTAACCTAGAGGTTACCTTGTTTTTATTTAATAATGTTGAAAATCAATTTATTGAAATAAATAGTATGTCTAATTACAAGTATGACTTAATTGATGGAGAATTTATTCGTATTAATAATGATGAGAAATCTGTAATGAATAATTTTTTACCATCAGATTTATATGAATCAGATGAATTTAAATAGAGGAAAAGAGTTAACTTTTCTTAAGAGAACATATTAAAGAATATGAAATTATAATTTTAAAAGAATTTCGAACTTTTTTCGCTAATTAAAAAATTGGAAAATATTTTGGTCAACGTCAGTAATAGGATATGAAGACTTAACAAACTCTCTTTGTTAGGTCTTTTTTGAAGAGTTGAAATAAAAGCGTTTTCCCTTGGGATTCTTTTAGAAAATCTGTTGCTAAAAGGCTTAAAAATTGATAGAATAGGGATTGTCTAAAAAATATTAAGGAGAATCTATCAATGGATTTCGCATGGGCAGTCAAATATGCCACTGAATTTTTGGGAACAGCCATCTTGATTATCTTGGGAAATGGTGCAGTTGCCAACGTTGAACTTAAAGGTACGAAAGGTCACCAAAGTGGCTGGCTCGTTATCGCTGTTGGTTACGGTATGGGGGTTATGATCCCTGCCTTGATGTTTGGTAACGTTTCTGGTAACCACATCAACCCGGCCTTCACTCTTGGTCTAGCAGTTAGCGGACTCTTCCCTTGGGCACAAGTAGTACCATATATCATTGCACAAGTCTTGGGAGCAATCTTCGGACAAGCCTTGGTTGTTGCAACTCACCGTCCTTACTACTTGCAAACTGAAAAAGCAAACAATATCTTGGGAACTTTCTCAACAATTTCAAGTTTGGACCACGGTACAAAAGAATCACGCTTCGCAGCAACAGTTAACGGTTTTATCAACGAGTTCGTTGGTTCATTCGTTCTCTTCTTTGCAGCACTTGGTTTGACAAAGAACTTCTTTGGAGCTGAAGTTCTCCAATACATGAAACAAATGGCAACTCAAGCTGGTCAAAATGTTGACTTCTCTGATTTGGCAATTAAAGCTCAAGTAGCGCCTCATACAGCTTCAGGACTTTCTGTTGCTCACTTGGCACTTGGTTTCCTAGTAATGGCCTTGGTAACTTCTCTTGGTGGGCCTACAGGACCTGGTTTGAACCCAGCTCGTGACTTTGGACCACGTCTCCTTCATGCCTTCCTTCCAAAATCAATCCTTGGTCAACACAAGGGTGATTCAAAATGGTGGTATGCTTGGGTACCAGTAGTTGCACCGATTCTTGCAGCGATTGCAGCAGTAGCGCTCTTTAAATTACTTTACCTATAAACACTAAAAACTGGGAATTTCCCAGTTTTTTTCTTGTCCAGGCAAGTTGAGTTTTTTGAGAAAGATTCTTAAATCGTCAGACTTTTTTTATTTTAAGACTAAAGGTGAAAATATCCCGAAAATATGGTAGAATAGAGTATTAAGTAAACGTTAAAAAGGAATATTATGCGTAAAGAGATTGCACCCGAATTATATAATTACAATAAATTCCCTGGTCCTGAATTTCATCTATCTGGAGATAAAGTCGAAGCTGAAGGGTTTGCCTTTACCTTGGTTGAAAATAGCAAGGATGCTTTTGATGTAACGGCTTTTACTCAACGTTTTTCAGAAGTTTTGACCAAGTTCGACTATATCGTAGGAGACTGGAGTAATGAACAGTTACGCTTACGAGGTTTTTATAAGAATGAACGTGCTGAAGAGTCTTTAGAAAAGATCAGCCGCTTGCAGGATTACCTACTAGAGTACTGTAGCTATGGTTGTGCCTATTTTGTCTTAGAAAACGAAGCGCCTAAGCGGGCGTCCTTTGACCAAAAGATGCGCAAAAAAGAGGAAGAAAAAGATTCTCGAAAAGGAAAGAAACTTTCTCAAAACAAGAAAAGAAATCATACAGATAAAAGAAATAGACGACGTTCAAAGGAACAAAAATCCCAGAAAGAAGACAAGGGGCAACGTCATTTCGTCATCCGTAAGAAAGATTAGAGAATAAGGAGAAAACATGAAACCGTCTATTTATAGTTTAACACGTCAAGGAATGCAAGAATGGGTCTTGGAGCAGGGAGAAAAGAAATTCCGTGCCGACCAAATCTGGGAGTGGCTTTACCGTAAACGTGTCCAATCATTTGAAGAAATGACCAACTTGTCTAAGGATTTGATTGCCAAACTCAACGACCAATTTGTTGTCAATCCTTTGAAACAACGCATCGTTCAAGAATCAGCTGATGGTACTGTGAAGTATCTCTTTGAGTTGCCAGATGGGATGTTGATTGAGACAGTGCTGATGCGTCAACACTACGGTTTATCAGTCTGTGTAACGACTCAGGTAGGATGCAATATCGGTTGTACCTTCTGTGCATCAGGCTTGATCAAGAAGCAACGTGACCTCAATAACGGTGAAATCGTTGCGCAGATTATGTTAGTCCAAAAATATTTTGACGAACGTGGACAAGATGAACGTGTTAGTCATATCGTTGTTATGGGTATTGGAGAACCTTTTGATAACTACAATAACGTCTTGAACTTTATCCGTACCATAAATGACGATAAGGGAATGGCTATCGGTGCTCGCCATATCACAGTATCAACTTCTGGTTTGGCTCACAAAATCCGTGAATTTGCTAATGAAGGAGTCCAGGTCAACCTTGCTGTTTCTCTTCATGCCCCAAACAATGAACTTCGTTCAAGCATCATGAAGATTAACCGTGCCTTTCCAATTGAAAAACTCTTTGCAGCTATCGAGTATTACATCGAAACAACCAATCGCCGTGTGACTTTTGAGTATATCATGCTCAATGAAGTTAACGATGGAGTAGAGCAGGCACTTGAGTTGGCAGAATTGCTGAAAAATATCAAGAAATTGTCTTATGTCAATTTGATTCCTTACAACCCAGTTAGTGAACATGACCAGTATAGCCGAAGCCCTAAAGAACGTGTCATGGCTTTCTATGATACACTCAAGAAAAAAGGTGTCAACTGTGTCGTTCGTCAGGAACATGGTACAGATATCGATGCGGCTTGTGGACAATTGCGTTCAAATACCATGAAGCGTGATCGTCAAAAAGCAGTAGCTGAAGTAAATCCATAAGATGAATCGAAAAACATTACTAAGCTTTGGAGTGCTTTTATACAGTCTTAGTATCGTCTGTTTTTGCTTTAGTCCCCAGCCTCAACTTCCTACAGGAGTGGAAACTCCAGGTATTCAAACTTTTGGACGCCTGGTTTTTCTTTTGACGCCTTTTAACTCTTTGTGGAACCTGGGAGAAGTAACCAGCCCTATACAACTGTTTTGGATTTTTTTGCAAAACGCCTTAAATATCCTCTTGCTCTTCCCATTAATTTTCCAGCTTCTCTATCTCATCCCTAGTCTAAGAAAAACGAAGAGAGTGATTTTGTTTAGCTTTTTATTGAGCTTAAGCATCGAGTGCACACAATTAGTTTTGGATTTTTTCTTTGATTTCAATCGGGTCTTTGAGATTGATGATTTATGGACCAACACTTTGGGTGGCTACCTGGCTTGGGTCCTTTATAAACTACTACATAAAAACAAGATAAGGAATTAAAATGAGTATCTTAGAAGTTAAAAATTTGAGTCACGGTTTTGGTGACCGTGCGATTTTTGAAGACGTGTCCTTCCGTCTCCTTAAAGGTGAACACATCGGATTAGTTGGTGCTAACGGTGAAGGAAAATCAACCTTCATGAGCATCGTAACTGGTAAAATGTTACCTGATGAAGGTAAGGTGGAATGGTCTAAATATGTGACAGCAGGTTACCTGGACCAGCATGCAGTTCTCAAAGAAGGTCAAACTGTGCGTGATGTTCTTCGCACTGCCTTTGACGAATTATTCAAAGCTGAAGCACGTATCAATGAACTCTACATGGAAATGGCAGAAGAGGGCGCTGATATTGATGCCCTAATGGAAGAAGTCGGCGAACTTCAGGACCGTTTGGAAAGTCGTGACTTCTATACCTTGGATGCTAAGATTGACGAAGTCGCGCGTGCTCTTGGTGTCATGGATTATGGTATGGATACAGACGTAACAGCCTTATCTGGTGGACAAAGAACCAAGGTACTTTTGGCCAAACTTCTTCTTGAAAAGCCAGATATCTTGTTGCTTGACGAGCCAACCAACTACCTGGATGCTGAGCATATTGACTGGCTCAAGCGTTATCTTCAAAACTATGAAAATGCATTTGTTCTTATCTCTCACGATATTCCTTTCCTCAACGATGTGATCAATATCGTCTATCATGTAGAAAATCAACAGTTGACTCGCTACTCTGGGGATTACTACCAGTTCCAAGAAGTCTATGCCATGAAGAAATCGCAACTAGAGGCAGCCTATGAGCGTCAACAGAAAGAAATTGCTGACCTCAAGGATTTTGTGGCGCGAAACAAGGCGCGTGTCGCAACTCGTAACATGGCCATGTCTCGCCAGAAGAAATTGGATAAGATGTACATTATCGAGCTTCAAAGTGAAAAACCAAAGCCATCCTTTGATTTCAAACCAGCTCGTACACCAGGTCGCTTTATCTTCCAAGCCAAAGACTTGCAGATTGGTTACGACCGCCCACTTACAAAACCATTAAATCTTACCTTCGAACGTAATCAGAAGGTTGCCATTATCGGTGCCAATGGTATCGGGAAAACAACCCTCTTGAAGAGTCTTTTAGGAATTATCCCACCAATTGCTGGGGAAGTTGAACGTGGAGATTACCTGGAACTTGGCTACTTTGAACAAGAGGTGGAAGGTGGCAATCGCCAGACACCTTTAGAAGCAGTTTGGAATGCCTTTCCGGCCCTCAATCAAGCAGAAGTTCGTGCAGCCCTTGCCCGCTGTGGTTTGACCACCAAGCATATCGAAAGCCAGATTCAAGTTCTATCAGGTGGAGAACAAGCCAAGGTTCGTTTCTGTCTCTTGATGAACCGTGAGAACAATGTCCTTGTTCTAGACGAGCCTACCAACCACTTGGATGTGGATGCCAAGGATGAGCTCAAACGAGCTCTGAAAGAATACAAGGGTTCTATCCTCATGGTTTGCCACGAACCAGACTTCTATGAAGGCTGGATGGATCAAATCTGGGATTTTAACAACTTAACTTAAAATGAGAGTAAAAGAAATACAGTACCTAACGAGGATACTGTATTTTTTTGGTTTTTAAGATTTAAAATCGTAGTCTTTCACTACTTCGATACTATCGATAGTGATAGCAGTAGTTGGTTTGTCTTTTTCGTCTTTTTCAGCCTTGGCAATCTTGTCAACAACATCCATACCGTCGATGACTTGACCAAAGACAGGATGCTTTCCGTCTAGACTAGGGTTCCCACCTTCTTTGTAGGCTTCAATAATTTTCTTTGGATAGCTACTTGTAGGAAGTTTGGCAGAAATGTCTGTTGTATTTTGGTTGATGAAGAACTGGCTACCATTGGAATTTGGTTGGCCAGTATTAGCCATGGAGAGAGAACCACGGATGTTATAGAGATATGGAGAGATTTCGCTCTTGAAACCAGTTCCATGGTCTTTAGTCTTGTCCTTATCGTGCCAGATGGATTCGCCACCTGTACCATCTCCTTTTGGATCACCAGTCTGAACCATAAAGCCATCAATCACTCGGTGGAAGGTAACGCCATTGTAGTAACCTTCCTTAGCGTGAGTTAGGAAATTTTCAACCGCAAGAGGCGCTAGCTTTGGAAAGAGTTTGATGCGGATATCTCCTTGACTTGTATGGAGAATGACTTCAGCCTCGTCTTCAGCAACTTCTTTAGATAGTTGTGGGAAATTGGCATTTTCATTTGTCAAAGCGTCTTTAAGATCCTTAGCAGATTGGGCAGCCGCCTTGGAACTTTCTTCGGCAGCCAAGCTAGAATCTACATAGTCATCCCCTCGCAGACTACGTTGGATACTGCTACATCCAGCAAGGGCAAAAGTTGAGATTAATAGAAGTGTTGCTATTTTTTTCATGGTAATCCTTTCAAAAATCATTTCTACCATTGTACCCTAATTGAAAGTGGATTTCAAATATTAGTAGTTTACAGAAATAGCTTAGATAATAGTTGGGATTTCATCATCATCTTGAAAATCTTCAACTTCTTCTTCCCCAGCAAATGGTTTCTGAAAAGAACTTAGTATAAAACGGGCAATTGGTCCGACAATTAGGAAGTTTAGAGGAAGAGCTGCAATAAAGTTTACGATCCAGGCACTTAGATAGGTCTTGGGTGTGATAGCAATGCCATTGTAGAAAAGTCCATAGAAGGACATGAAAGTGACCATGAGAACTGCCATTCCTCCAGAAATTGTAATGATTTTCTGCCAGCGTTTATGATGATCCTTGAGGATACGAAAGGCAATTGACTTAACGATTGGTCCAACAAGGATGACATCCAATAAAAAGGCTGTGACAAAACCAGGAATGTAACCAAGGGCTAAATGATGTAGTGAAAGTTGACCAACAATAAAAAGATTCCAAATAGACATACCGAGTACCATCATGGAACACATTAGTGTTGTAAATAAAAGAGCTTCTTTGAAATTTCTAGGCATTATAGTCTCCATTTCTTTTTGATTAGACATCAGTTTATCATAAAAAATTTTTCTCGTAAGTGAATTGATTAGATTTTTTTAAGAAATTGTTTTCAAAACAATCAACCTGACTTGGTTGATTAAAGATTCTTTTTATGATGGCGGTCAATGATTGCTTGATGGTCTTTGTAAATCTTCTCTAGACTAGTATTCATAAAGTTTCTCTTTCTAATTTATCCCTATTAGTCTAACAAATTTCAAAAAAAATTTAAAAATTTTAAAGTCTGTCAAGTTTTTTTCTTGACACCTCTCAGAAATCTGTTATAATAGGACATGTGCTAAATAGCTCAGCTATTTCACCGAACTAAAAAATAAAAGAAAAGAGATATTAAAAATGGCAGTAAAAATCCGTTTGACTCGTATGGGTTCTAAGAAAAAACCTTTCTACCGTATTAACGTAGCAGATTCACGTTCACCACGTGACGGACGTTTCATCGAAACAGTTGGAACTTACAACCCACTTGTTGCTGAAAACCAAGTAACTTTGAAAGAAGATCGCGTTCTTGCATGGTTGGCTGATGGAGCTCAACCTTCAGATACAGTACGCAACATCCTTTCAAAAGAAGGCGTATTGAAAAAATTCCACGATTCTAAATTCTCTAAATAATTCTAAAGTAGGTTGACAGATGGATACGATTGAAAATCTCATTATTGCAATTGTGAAACCTTTGATTTCACAACCAGATGCCTTAACTATCAAGATTGAAGATACACCAGAATTTTTGGAGTATCATTTGGATCTTGACCAAAGCGATGTGGGTCGTGTGATTGGTCGTAAGGGTCGCACTATCTCTGCGATAAGAACGATTGTCTACTCTGTCCCAACTGAAGACAAAAAAGTAAGAATCGTTATTGACGAAAAATAAAAAAGCGGGACGGATGTCTCGCTTTTTTGCTAGGAGAAGGATATGAAGGATTTAACAGTTAGACAACTACAAGCCTATTTGCTAGAACATTACCAGCAATCTAGAACAGAAGAAGGGCTCTTTATAAAACTAGTTGAAGAAGTTGGTGAAGTAGCCGAGGTTTTAAATGGACGTTCTGGACGAAAAAAGGGAGTTCAGGACTCAAATGAGGAACTTGCTAAAGAACTTGCTGATATCATTCACTACACCGTTGCAATTGCAGCCATCAACGACATTGATCTAACCAAGACCATTTTTGAAAAAGACAAAAAGGCAGCTATCAAATATCATCATGAACGAGATTTGGAAGGATATTTAGAAGCCGAAGGTCAGAACTAGCTTTTTTCTCCAACTTGTGAAAATACCTAGAACATGATAAAATAAAGGATAAGGATTTTTAATAATTCATTATATAGAATGAGTGGATTTCTTTATGAAGAGGTTTGAAGTATCTACAGAAATCGGTAGTCTCTCTGTTACTTATCAAAAGCAAAAGAAAATGATTGTTTGTCTAAATGGAGCAGGTTTGATACCAAGTTATGAAAATTTTTCACTTATACTTGAAAAACTTCCTCCCACAATTGGTTATTTGACAATTGATTTTCCAAACACAGGTAGGAGTTCGATTCAGAACCTAGCTGGAAAAAATCTGGACAATCTTGTAGATGCAGTTTATGAAATTCTTAAAAAACTAAATATTTCTGATTATGTACTTTGTGTTCATAGCTTGAGTGGAATCTTAGCTTGCAAATTGATGAACAAAGATTTTAATTGTCAAGCTTTAGTGGCGATTGAACCGACAACTAAAAAAGTCATGTTTGCTGATTTTTCAAAGAATCCTTATCCAGAAATGGAAAAGCAAATGAGACTGATTGAAGAATTCGGTCCTGAACTTTATTTTAAGAACTTAACTCAAACCACCTTTAGCCCTGAAATTAATAAAAAGATATGGGAATTAATGCAAGAAAAAGGCTCAGAGTTGGAATCTCAAGTTCCGGGCTTTCAGGTATCTGTTGAGATCACCAAGGAAGATTTTGAGGATGTGTCAATAACAGATCGTATCCCTGTATTTATTTTTTGTCAGGCTTATAGAGAAAAAGAGTACAGAGAATCAGAATATTGGACTTCTAAGACTAGACTTATTCTAGGTGGAAGTCATCATTATTTACAGTGGTCTGAATCAGAAAAAATTGTAGATATTATTAAAAAATTGTAAGAAGAAAATGGAGATAAGGAAATTACAGGAGATCAAATGAACTATTTTAACGTTGGAAAAATCGTCAATACACAAGGTTTGCAAGGTGAGATGAGAGTCTTATCTGTGACGGATTTTTCGGAAGAACGCTTTAAAAAAGGTGCAGAACTTGCCTTATTTGATGAGAAGGATCAATTTGTTAAAACAGTGACTATCGCAAGTCACCGTAAGCATAAAAACTTTGATATCATCAAATTTAAGGATATGTATCACATCAATGATATCGAAAAATACAAGGGCCACAGTTTGAAGGTTGCGGAAGAAAACCTTAATGATCTAGATGAGGGTGAATTTTACTATCACGAGATTATTGGATTAGAGGTCTACGAGGGTGACAACTTGATTGGAACTATTAAGGAAATTCTTCAACCAGGGGCCAATGATGTTTGGGTAGTTAAGCGCAAGGGGAAACGTGACCTGCTTTTACCATACATCCCACCGGTCGTGCTCAATGTTGATATTCCTAATAAGCGCGTGGATGTAGAACTCTTAGAAGGGTTAGACGATGAAGATTGATATTTTAACCCTCTTTCCAGAGATGTTCTCTCCACTAGAACATTCTATCGTTGGAAAGGCCCGTGAAAAGGGACTTCTTGATATCCAGTATCATAATTTTCGTGACTATGCTGAAAAGGCTCGTCATGTTGATGACGAACCCTACGGTGGTGGTCAAGGCATGCTCCTGCGAGCGCAACCAATCTTTGATGCCTTTGATGCTATTCAAAAGAAAAATCCGCGCGTGATCCTTTTGGATCCTGCTGGTAAGCAGTTTGACCAGGCTTATGCTGAAGATTTAGCACAAGAAGAGGAACTCATCTTTATCTGTGGTCACTACGAGGGCTATGATGAACGCATTAAGACCTTGGTAACAGATGAGATTTCCCTAGGTGATTATGTCTTGACTGGTGGTGAACTGGCAGCAATGACCATGATTGATGCGACGGTTCGCTTGATACCAGCAGTAATTGGGAAGGAAACCAGTCATCAAGATGATAGCTTTTCATCAGGCCTTCTTGAATATCCTCAGTACACACGTCCTTACGATTATCGTGGCATGGTGGTTCCAGAAGTGCTTATGAGTGGGCATCATGAGAAGATTCGCCAATGGCGTCTCTATGAGAGTCTCAAAAAAACTTATGAGCGTAGACCAGATTTGTTGGAACATTATGAATTAACAGCAGAAGAAGCTAAAATGTTAGCGGATATTAAAGAAAATACAAATTAAAAGGAGAAGCCTATGCAAGTCATTAAACGTGATGGACAAGTTGCCGACTTTGATCCAGATAAAATTTATCAAGCCATTCTCAAAGCTGCTCAAACAGTTTATGTTTTGACAGATGATTTACGTCAAAATCTAGCTCAGGTAACTAAGAAAGTTGTCTTGGATCTAGAAGAGGCAAAAGTGGAGCGTGCGACAATCAGCATGATTCAATCAATGGTTGAGCATCGCTTGCTTGGTGCAGGTTACATCACTATCGCTGAACACTATATCTCTTACCGTTTGCAACGGGATTTAGAGAGAAGTGGTTACGGAGAACACATTGCTGTTCACCTTCATTTTGAACAAATTCGTTAATAGAAAAAAGTGAGATGAAGAAAACTCATCTCACTCTTTCTTAAATCGATTTTTTTGGGCAGTTTGGACAGTTGAGGGAACAAAACTTATTTTTCGAATATCTGGGATTCGAATAATGCGGGTCACATTTTTTGCAAAATTTTTAACGATAATTTGCTGGCGGTCTGTATCAAATTTGATGATATCCCCTGTAAAACTTGTATCTGAAAAAATAATGTGGACAGCAGTTTTTTTCATGAGCGCCTCTTTAATGGCACTTGTCAGGGAGTCAGCTTTGGAATGATCTGATTCTTCTCGTCCGTTGAGAAATCCTTGGAATTTTTGTTGAATATGTTTAAATAAATCTTTCATCGGAGCCTCCCTTCTTTTTACCATTATTATATACAATTTTAAAAAAATCTACAAGATTTTACGAATAATCAAGTGAAGACAATTAAAAGGAGAATACAATGGCAGAATTTACATTTGAAATCGAAGAACACTTACTTACGCTCTCAGAGAATGAAAAAGGTTGGACCAAGGAAATCAATCGTGTCAGCTTTAATGGAGCACCAGCAAAGTTTGACATTCGTGCTTGGAGTCCAGACCACACTAAGATGGGGAAAGGAATCACCCTCTCAAACGAGGAGTTTCAAGTGATGGTCGATGCCTTTAAGAATCAATAAGCAATTATATAAAGACAGACGAAAAGAGGTTGGGAGAAAATTCCCGACCTCCTTTCTTTATTATGTGACTATTAGTCCGTCTCGCTCCGTTAGGTGCGAGACAAAAAAACCACCCGCTATGCGGGTGCGCGTCGAAGGTTATACCAAAAAAACTCCAAACGCGATACAATAAAGGTGTTCAAG
>NZ_JASHFS010000013.1:0-84051 GCF_047460685.1 Streptococcus infantis
TCAAAAACTTTGGCCGCCTCGACATGGCTGTGTCCCTCTTTGATGTAATCTAATGCTCGTTGTTTAAAATCTGTACTATATGCCATGGCTTTATTATAACATGTATTTTATAAACTAAGTGACTATAGCAGGGCTTAATTTCAATATCTAAATGATATATTTATCTAAAAAAGGTAGTGAAAAAGGTAGAGTTTGAATTGAAATACAGTGCAACATATCGCATTTGGCAAAAAGAAAAAACGCTTGAAATCAGCGTTTTTATATGTATTGATTCGTATTGAATGCTTACTTAACTTCTGTAAAGGTTGTGAATGTTATTTTAGCACTCTTTAAACGCCGTTATATCAACGTTTTTAGATTGTTCTATAGAAAATGTAGTCATAAATGTAGTCATTTTGCTATGCCGTCAATTTCGCAATTTCTTTGAGGTAGATTTCAACTGCTTCTGCCTTCTTTTTCGGCGCTAATTCAGCATAAGTATCCATTGTCGTTTTAATCGACTTATGCCCCATTCTTATCTGGAGTTCTTTCCAGTTTGCACCAGCATTCAGCATCAAAGAAGCATGTGTATGGCGGAAAAGGTGGAAACCATAGTTTGGTAGTCCCAGCTCAGTCAAACGCTTTTTAAGCGTTGCACGTTCATTTCTGTCACACATATAGTTCCCGTAAATTGTCGGAAAAATTAGATCCACAGTTGGTAAATCATGACTCACAAAGTAATCACTCATCTCAGCATGAAAAGCTTTCAAGTCATCTAAGACTTCTCTCGGGACTGCAACTCTTCTGTTACCAGAATCAGTTTTGGCACTGTTCTTACAAACAATCTCACCCTTAATCCCAAGTTTCTTATTTCCAACTTTCCACATCAGCGTCTTGTTAACGATGATTTCATTAGAATCAAAATCAAGATCATGGATTGATAAAGCAAGAAGTTCATTGATTCGAAGCGCAGAAGCTAACAGCGTATCGCAGATAACTTTAAATCTTCGATTAGCTCGTGTGTCAGGAAGAGTATCAAGATAGTTCAGCCAAGTGCCCAAATCCTCTCCGTGCAATACCATAATTCTCTCCTTTACCACCTTTGGTTTTGGAGGGATTTTTACTGTCCGAGCTGGATTATGAGAAAGTTCGAAATTCGTAATCCCATAATCGAAAATATCACTGAGTTTATAGATAACTGCACCGAAATCTTTTGCGTGTCCCTTTTTGGATTTTTTAACACCTGATTCAACAGACTTTTTAGATTGTTGAGCTAATTTATTAACCCAAATCTGAATATCTGCAGATTTTATCTCTTCAGGCCTATATTCTCCAAACTTAGGGATGATGTAGGTATCAAGATAGCTTCGGACTCGGTTAATCGTATTCTGAGAAGTGACCCAAGTTACAAAACTGACAAACCAGGCTTCAGCTAACTCCTCGAAGTTATTAATCAACAAAGTCTCTTTTAAAGTTGAACCCTTCGCTTCAAATTCAAGTCGAGCTTGAATGATTTTCCTATCAAGACTTTTTAGAGTTTTAGCAGTTATAGATGATGTAACTTTTTTACCAGTTTTAACATCTACACCAATATATACACCACGTTGCGTATAGCTAATAGTTCCGCTACTCTTGGTAGTTTTAATGACTTTTCGATTGTTGTGAATGATAGTTTCTTTCTGCATAGTAGCCTTTCACGTTCGGATATAAAAGGCTAAAATAACAACCTCACATATTTCATGTGATATTACTATTTTAGCACAATTTTATAATTAGGGAGTTAAATAGTTCAGCACATCCTCCATTTTGTAAAAAACGGTTCTAGTCCCCTCAATCGGTGGTTCTAATCTTTTTAGCCCTGTCATTTCCCAAGTTTTTAAAGTATTGGGAGAAATATGAAGAATAGAAAGCAGTTCTTTCTGAGTAAGTATACTTGCATGATTCTGAGCATTTTCCTGTTTCTGCATCAAAGCAAGCAAACAATTCAAAATCTGTTCGATTTGATTCAATTTTATAAGTTCATTATTCGTCATTTTTCACTCTCCTTTCTATGGCTTGAGTGTCTACGAGAATCCAGATATTTTGCGAAAAAGTACGTCTTATCAATAATGAGATTCAAAAGTGACGGATTCTCAACTCGTGCATATCTAACAAGATTGTTAAACTCAGTAAAGTTGTGTTCTTCGATAATATCAATCACAGTTGAAAGAAATTGATCGTTATTGTTAGTGATTAGAAATTGCTCCAATTCAAAACCACAACCAGATTCAATCTCATCCATATTGTAAAGTGTTTTGTCAGGATTCTCTGCGTGTATGAAATAATCATACATTCCCTTTGGTGACATGACTACCTCTACATGAGAAGGTGTATGTAGTTTTTCAGTTAGTAACTCTGAAACCTGCGTATAGCTTTTAAGTGATTCGAAAAATAGGACTCCGTGCTTATGCGCTTTTTTAAATTCTCCAGTTTCTTTGTTAACATCTTTGTCGTGCCATGGACTTAATACAAATGGAATATGCATCCCCTCTAGAATATCAAGATAGTTTTCCGGCGCGCTTTCTTGATAAATCAGGAATGCCCACTTATTCGAACGTTTATCTTTAGCCATGACTACCTCCCTTCAACTAGCATTTTCAAATTGTTTGCAATTCATGTGATTATTGATTATTGATACACTGGGGGTCGTAGTAGCCCCAGTGTATCTGCCAATTAGATTTCATGACAAGGCAGTACTTCTGGTCTTCACTACGTGAACCAAGCACTGCCAATTTATTATCTTTTTGTAGATTTAAACCAAAGCTTATTACCTCGCCGGTTTGGTGCAGAAAAATAATATTCTGGATTGCGACTAGAAATTTCTTCTTTGATATAGTTTTCCATTTCTCTTAGTAATTTCTGAGACTGCTGGGTTTTCGGATACTTAATCAAAATCGTCACAGAATCATTTCTTACATCAACAACACACTTAGATGTTGCTCTATTAAATTTCCTTAAAATAGGATTGAATCTTGTCACAGTAGAAGAGTTATCAATTGAAAATGCTAGTTGAGAATTCTCATCTTGTCTCAAAAACTGAATGAGGCGAATCGTTTGATAAGCGGATCTAAAATAATTAGCCGGCTTGTCATAAATAGCGCGTAGAACCAACTCAATTATGATTAAAAATAAGGCGATTAACGGCAATAAAATTGCTAGGGTTTTTGTATAGTATTCACCTTTACTAGCCCATTGATTCATCATCTCAAACAGATGAGATAAGTATGTACTTTGAGCATTTGCCATTAAATTCTGTAGCAATCTGAGACCAATTGTCAAACAAAAGAAAAACAAACCATATATAAGTAACGTTACTGTAAAATTAAAAGTTCTCTGAAAGAAATTCTTTTTGTCATTCATAAAATACCTTTCTTAGTGTAATAAGTTGGACATAACAAGGGAAGAACTTGATAAGGATGCTCATTATCAATGATTTGGATCAAGCCTGTACCCTTTCCAATTGGAATGACTATCCCCTCTGGATCCAAATCTGGGAACAGAAATTGTGTTGTCTTCTTATTAATGTTCCCAATTTGAATAAGTACATTCAGTTGTTCTCGAACAGAAATAGGGATTGTATTGTGATCAAAACGCTGACTAACTAATAAAAGATGCACTCTGGTCGCTCGCCCGAGAAGTGCAACTTGTGATAAGAGTGAAAAGAAAGACTCTTTTATCGTTTTATTGACACCTTCTGAAAGCGCGAGAACTTCGTCTATTACAATAGTTAAATGCTTAAACTCTTGATCAGGATTGTCATAGAGAATTTCTTGACGTACTTGGATAAGATTCAAACATGAGCTTAGATTTTCATTTATCTCTGAAACAAAATCAGACTTTGAACGATTACGTTTAGGGTGGATAATTGAAATACCATTTTCACGTGCCCACCTGGAAGGTGTATCAAATTTTGGATCCACAATAATTAAATCCGAAAAATTTTTCAGCAAGCTTAAAAAGTACGTCAAAGCATAAGATTTTCCAGATCCACTATTTCCTGCGATAGCTACAGAAGTTACTTTATTAAAATCCAGAGTTAAATTTTTCATGATCGGAATAATATTTTTTTCTCGTTCCAACGCAAATTGATCTAAATCTGAAATTACAAGTCTTTCAGAAATTCCTTCTTTCCAGGGAAAAAACAAGCCTCGTTGTACATGTATATCATCCGTTTCAAGGGCAAGAAAGTAAGCTGAGTTCTGTTTTAATACCGTGTATCTTGGAAAGAGAGCTGCATTAGCAATCAGAAAAATCTTCTGATAGAGTTCATCGTCAATGATATAGCCAGCTGGTAATCGTGGAATAAATAGAAACCCATCTTTCATAATCTCCACGTGATAGCTGTTCGTAAAACTAGTTTCTCCCTGCATAATGCTACCAAGTCCCATGTTCAGGGCTTGAAGCAAGTATTGTGCAAGTTCCTTAGTAGTCATTATTTGACCTCTTTAATATTGTTAGCACGGAAATAGACATTGTAGCCTACTTCGCAGGCTTCTAATCCATCAAAGTCAACCATCGCTAGATAAGACGGAAGAGCAACTTCAGATTCGAATTTCACTTGAAAAGGCGGCAATCCTTTTTGTGAGAACCAAGCCTTGTGACCGATGATTTCTCCAGTCGGTTGACCATCTTCAAATTTGATTTGCGCTTCAAATTCAGTACTCAAGCAGTGGATTGCTTGTTTTTGATCAACATATTGTTTAGCTGTATTGGCTGAATAGCCGTTCTTACGATTTTTTGTTTTCATGTGATTTACCTCTTTCTTATTTATCGTACTCCAGTTGTATTCTTCGATTTCTTGCATTAAACAATCATAGGAACCACCTCCTTATCTATAAGGAGAAAAAAACAGGAAATTGGTAATTCCTGCTAATTTTTTTTAAAAATATTTTTCTAATTCCTCCTTTAAAAATTTTAAAATATTCTCATAGCGCTTTTTAATTGTTTTATGACTTTTGAAAGAAGTTTCTTTAGTCAATTGTAACGCAGAAGTTCCATTTAGTGTGATTTCCAAAAAGATTTGTAGATCATCTTTTGATAGTTTAGATAGTGCATTTATAAGAAATTCATTACGTTCTTTGATAAGCAATTGTTCAATAGGGTTATATGTATTATCTGAATATAAATCCAAGATTTCTGTATCTTTTCCATCATTCGAAATAGTTAAATTGAGACTTATTACTCCATAATGACGTTCTTTACGTTCGAGGTTATTAAATGGTTGTGCTAATAAGCGTGTTACTGTTTCCCAGTTATTATTTTCAACAGCTTCAATAAGTTTACGACTACGACGTTGTTCCACTTTAGACATACATGCCTCTCTTCTAACAGCCCAATGGAATAGGTTGAAAGAAACATATATGAGCATAAATTGAGTATCGAAATATGGTAAAAAGCACACCAAACAAACGGTAAAAACAATTTTATGCAAGATATGATCGTTATCATCATATCGTCATATTTGTTTCAATCCGTCTATTTGATGCGCATCAGATAGGACTGTAAGTTTTTTGAAGTTTAATAACTTCTAATCAATATTATATATATAAAATCATGGTATAATTATGGTTAAATGCAACAGATTTTGCTTGAAAAATACCACGTTTTTTGGAGAAAAAATGGAATTCAAAAATACAAAAAAATTTTTAATAGAATTAGCATCGATAAGACTTGATTGTAAAATCCATGCAATTAACAACGAACGCAAAGAATATGGCAACAACGAACATTATTGGAAATATGGCAATAATAAAATTAAGACAAAACCAAAATATCATATGTTATCTAATAGAGAAATTTGCCCTAGCAACCCCCCACTAATAGGACAAATTCGAAAGGGAAAAATAAATAAAAAAAATCCTCATCTATTTACTCCTACTACACTTATAGATATTTACAATAATTGTAAATTTAGCCCCTACGACTCTGCTGAAGGATTAAATAATGATGAAACGATTAAATTTCGAGCAAGAAATATGATGTATAAATCATATGATGAAATTTTTTTTGGCAATTATAGCGAACAAAATATTCTGCAAACATTTTTTCCAACGGCTTTAATTTTAGATATTCTTTACGAAGAATACGATGAAAATTTATGGAGAATAGTTTTAGGATACATACCATTGAATATACTATTTGAAAGAATGAAAATGAATATAAACGATGTGAAAAAAATTTACCAAATCCTCATTAGAGATAATTGGGAACTTCTAATGACTGGAATTTTTAGAGCAACTGAACGCTTATATTTTGGAACAGGCGACTGGGCAATAGACTGGGAAAATTATAAGTCCTTTTCGCTAGAAATCAAGCATTTTATAGAATTTTATAACGAGAACTTCCCTGTTGAATTTGAAGGACAGAATCGACTTATTAAAATAGAATGCGCATTAACAGAATTTTATAACAAAGTGTTAAAAGAAAAATTCAAACAGTTTGTAAATGAACACAAAAGTTTTGAATATCAGAACTTAGAATCAATTATATTTATAAAAAAAACAATGCAAGAAGAGCAGAAAAATATGATTGATGGTGGAGTGTTGGAAGATTTGAAGCTTCGAGCTTTCCCGTGGGAAGATAATTTTTTGTCAACACTTGAAGATAAAAATAAAAAAGATGAATTTCATGATGAACAGACAGAATTACTTCATACAACTAGAGTAATAAATAAGATAGATGACCTTTTAGAAGAATTAATAGTATATCAGTGTAGACATGAGAATGATGATCACTGGGGTGGAAATGCTCTTGGATATATTAAAAAATATCAAAAAGGAAAGGAAATACTTGATTATTTTCAAAATGGAGATCTTGATGGTTTAAGGTCACTAATTGAGGAAAGAATTAAATTTAATTCTGAGTTTCAAATCCTAAATGAAAAGATGTATATAAAAAAGCATCCAAATAGCTGGGCTGCGATAAGAGAAAGGAAATTATGGGAAAAAATTGAAAAAAGTCGAGCAAGAAATAAGAAATAATATTAAGTCAAACCTATTATTTATTTTTTCATCACAGACTATCGAAATTATTTAGGGTGCAAAAAAAAGTGGACAGGCGTCCACTTTAATTTTACGAAATGCTAAAATGACATATCTGAGTTTTACCGATTTTACGATTAGAACTACTTTACTATTTTTATTTATTTTTTCGCTTATTTACTGATAAACCTAATACACTAATAATTGAAACTCCAATCAATCCAAGAACACTTGATTTTTCACCTGTATTTGGCAATGATTTATCCTGTTTCTTATTTAATGCACCATTATAGGACGCAGGTGATTGAGAAACAGTCTTAGGTTTAACTTGGTAAGATACAAGTTTTCCAGTTTCATCATAGACTTCAATAGGTGTGTTACCTGATTCAAGGATCGCTTTCTTTTGCGCTTCAAGGTCAGCTAAACGCTTAGCTTCTACCTGCGCGCTATATAAGGCGAAGAGTTTATCATAAGCCTCTTGGTCGATTTTCTGTTCTTTCAACAACTTGTCAAGGTTCGCTTCTGCCTCTTTCAAAGCAGTCACTTTCTCTTTAAGAGTAGTTTCTTTTTGAGCAAGGACTTCCTTAGCTTTAGCTAAGTTAGGTTCTGCATTGAGCAAGTTTTCAAGGTCAGCCTTGGCTTGTTCAAGCGTCTTATTAGCTAGTGCTACTTTTTCTTTAGCAAGTTCAAGATTGTTTTCAGCAATCTGTACTAGTTGTTTAAGTTTAAGCAATTTATCTTGTTCAGTTGCTAGGTTGTTCTTAGCATTAGTAAGATTACGCTCTTTTTGAGCAAGGACTTCCTTAGCTTTAGCAAGATTATCTTGTTTCAGTTTCACATCAGCAGTTAGAGCATCTAGTGCCTTTTTAGCGTTTTTAAGGCGCGTATTAGCATTAGCAAAGATATCTTGCGCTTTTTCAAGATTGCTTTGAGCAGTTGGTGTTTTCAAAGGTGTAGCTTTAAGAGAATCCAATCGTTTTTGAATTGTCTCCTGCTCCCCTTTAGCCTTGATATTCGCAAGCGAAGCACTTGTTTTTTCACGTTGTGCCTGAGAGTTTACAGTCTGAGCATTTAATAAGGCAGAATTTGCAACATTATAGGCTTTTACAATACTTTCTGCTGTATTATTGTTAGGTACTTCAGTCTTATCCAACTTGTTTCCAGTAACTTGATTATCAAAAACTGATATGAAGTGTGCGCTTGTACGTCCTAGACTCTTAGAAATATCTAAAGCAAAATATTCTTTAGTAGCACCTCGAACAGAAGATACACCTGTTAGGTTTTGAGCGTGCATCCACTCCCAACCATTAAATAGCAAGTCAGAAATACTTTCATAAACCCATTTTTTAGCATCATACATGGTATGAATTTCATCACCACTATTGACACTGTTTAAGTTTTCAAGGTATTGTTGAGTATCATCCTCATAAGTAGGCAATCCATATTTACGAGCCACGTTGTTTACTGCTTTGTTATCGTGACCTTTTCCGAATCCCCAATCATCAGCTACGTAACCGTCAGTCACTTCGTCAGCAACTTGAACCATACCTTTTGTTACAACAGTCTTAGGTGTTCCAAAACGCTCACGGATTTGGTTAAGTAGATCGCTCGCAAATAGAGAAAGTTCTGTCATTTGTTCGGTTGTCAAGTTATTAGCATCAACACTGATAGCTTTATCAGTGACATTTCCTTTGAATTTATTCAAATCCAAATTTTCTTGGTTGACCGATTTTAAGATAGACTCTACTTTCTCTCTATGTTCTTTCCACTTATCACGTTCATTCAAAATGTCATGAGGATTATTTACATAGGATTTCAAGGCGTTAACATATTCATCAGTAACTTGGAAAGTGTTAATAGACTTATAGCTAGCTTCAGCCACAGTAAAGGTATCCTGTGCTTTTTCAAGAGCAGTTTGTGTCTGGTCAGCTTTATTAGTAGCATCAGTCAACTTAGATTCTGTGCTTACTACTACCTTACTAGCTTCTGTCAACTCGTTTTGGACGCTTGAAATTGCATCTGCAAGATTCTTGTCGTCTGACTTAGCTTGTTCCAAGACCTCCTCTGCATTCGTCAACTGTGCCTGTGCTTGTTTTTGGAAAGCCTCAGCATTTTCCTTTTCTTCGACAACTTTCGCTTGACCTGTACCGTCCAAAATAGCTTGGGCATTATCTACATCATTCTGAGCATCTTTAACCTCATTTAAAGCATCCGCTACTTTTTTCTCAGACTTATGAACTACATGTTCTTGGTCTGCGACAACTTCTTTTGCTTTGTTAAGGTCTTTTTCAGCATTCTTCTCTTGGTTTTCTGCGTCAGTTTTACCTTTTTCAGCACCAGTAACTTCTTGATTTTGCTTTTCAATGTTTTCTGGAGTCGCTTTATCCTTGGCTTGTTGAGCATTATCTACTTCAGATTGAGTATTACCTACTTCAGTCTGCGCTTGGTCTTTTTCAGTCTGCGCTTGGCTTTTCTTGGCTTGTGCATCTTCTACTGCTTGGGTAGATTTATCAAGTTTATCCTTAGCCACGTCAACTTGTTCTTTAGTGACTTCCTTAGTAGGAACTTTCACTTCAGTTTTCTTAGGCGCTTCTTTCTCTACCAAAGCTGGTTCGGTTTGAGCAGTTGTAGGCAATGGAACCTCTACTGTATCTGCGTGAGCAGTTCCGATTGTGCCGACAAGACTTGCAGTTGCTGCGATGGCAGAAATAACCGTACCCGTATACAATTTTTTAGCAGTACTATGACTATTTTCCGTAGCTTTTGACATTTATAAACTCCTTTTGTACAATGCCCTATGCATTTTATTAAACTATAGTACTATTTTACCATACTTTTATCGTTTTTGGATAGTTTATTATACTTATTTTTAGAGAAAACAGATAGTAAAATGGTAGATAACATGAAATATAATAAATTACAAAAGCATATCGCTTTTCGCATACGTGAGTGTAGAAAAGCACAGGGATTAAGTCAAGAAAAATTATCTGAAATCGCTGGCCTAGGTGTTAAAGCGATTCAAAATATAGAGAACATGAAGTATGATTTTAAGATAAAAACTCTTGAATCCGTAATCAAAGCCCTAAATCTAACGGTCGAGGAGTTCTTCAACCTACAATCATTTGAATCAGATCGAGAAGATTCTTCAGAAGTACTTTTTGAAAACTTAACAAAATTACCCAAAGATAAGCAAGGAAAAATTATATCTTCATTTAATGAGATTGTAAAGAATATCAAATAAACCCAGCCAAAATAAATTTTGGTTGGGTTTTATTTTACAGTCTTTCTTATTTTAACAAATTTCTTCAAAAATTCATTAAAAATTTTCTACTTTTGTTCTACCTTTTATTTTTACATACGATTTAGAGGGTGCGGATCAATCTCGTTAAATTAATATTTTTTAATGCCTTTTACTCTAAGTAATTTTGAAAAGCTCAAGTATCCATTATAATATTCTTGTTTTTTGTTCATGGTAGAGACAAAGGCTAACTTTACAGGAACTGCATTGGCTCTTGAATGTTTAAAACTTAAATCTTCTGATTGTGGGATAAATCTTAATTCATCTTCCAAATATCTATACACTCTTTCAGGAATTACTAAATTGCAGATGTACTTTGCATGATCATTGTTTTGAAACATTCGTAGATAGTACTTTTTATCAGTCTTTCCTAAAAATGCCTTACACTCTCCATAGTACATAGTCAGATGGTCAGATACTTCTAATTCATTTAGGAGAAGGGATCTGCGAGGTAAATATTTTCTGACGCCTACCTTATTCTCTAAAACAAATTTTACATCGGAAATTTCGTTCTTATCTTTCGGAGAGTTGGCGTTAACTGGCTGGACTGCTCTAGTAGTCTTCTCTTCTAAAATACGATTTAAGAGTTGCTCAGCTAAGTCTGCATCAATTTTCTCATAGTAATCTTTCAGTTCCAGTTTCGAAGCAGATTCCAAAGCATATTCACATCCGTCACCATGAGGTGATTTAGGATGGCTTGATAAATAGATTTTCCCTTTTTTCTCGTTTATCACTAAATCCACTTTGCAACAACCAGGACAAAATAATTGGTTTTCATACTTAAGTTTTGTCCCAGCTTTATCATTTTGATATTCCTTTTGTAGCTCATGAAGTTCTAGTCTCTCATGATCGTATATACAGTATTGAAATTTATTTTTTGTAAACATAATAATCCTTTCTAGTTATCAACAATTAAATTTTGTTTAAAAAAATCTGAAATGTGTAGTTTTCTAAAAGCAACATCTAATTTTCTTAAACAACACAAAAACGCTCTAGACAATATGACTAGAGCGTTTTCTATATATCCGAACATCTAATTTATTTCACAAAAAATGTAGTCAAAAATGTAGTCATTCGGTTGATTTTTATTGCAATACATTGAAATTTGAAAATTCAAGAATCGCGTTAAATCAAGGCTTTTTCGTTTCTACTGAAACGTAATGACCCACTATTTAACTTCTGTAAACACAACGTGTTTGCGAAGTTTTGGTGAGTATTTCTTCAATTGAAGACGGTCTGGAGTGTTACGTTTGTTTTTAGAAGTAAGGTACAAGCGTTCACCAGATTCTTTGTGTTCAAGTGTAATATTTACGCGCATGGTATCTCCCTTCTATTATTCAGCTGATGCAGCTTTAGCGATCTTACGTCCTTTGTAGTATCCTTTAAGTGATACACGGTGAGAACGTGAGTAATCTCCAGTAGTTTCGTCAAAGTTTACAGATGGAGCTGTTACTTTGTAGTGTGTACGACGTTTGTTTTTCTTCGCTTTTGAAGTGCGACGTGCAGGTACTGCCATTTTGATTTCTCCTTTTAAGATATAAATTCAGTTAGGTTTGATTTTCATCAACTTTAATAGTATATCAAAACTTTTTTGTAAAGTAAAGTTACTTGACAAAAAAAGATAAAAAAATTTTCCTATCCAATTTTCTGGATAGGAAAATAGACTAAATATCAATCTCGAATGGTTCATCAATGGTTTCTGAGACGTATTTTCCGTCTTTTTTCCGTTGTTTGACGCATTCGGTGAGAAGATATTCAATTTGCCCGTTAACTGATCGGAAGTCATCTTCTGCCCATGATGCGAGTGCAGCATATAACTTATTCGAGAGTCGAAGGGGGATTTGCTTCTTTTTAGCTTCTGCCATTTCTAATAAAGGCTTCCTGTATTGACAATTGGTTGTGCATCATGATTGCCACAGAGAACGACTAGGAGATTTGAAACCATGGCAGCTTTACGCTCTTCATCTAGTTCAACCAACTCTCCTTCATTTAGACGTTCCAGTGCCATTTCAACCATTCCAACAGCGCCGTCTACAATCATCTTACGTGCATCGATAATAGCTGATGCTTGTTGACGTTGAAGCATGACGGCAGCAATTTCCGGTGCATAAGCTAGGTAAGTAATACGTGCTTCAAGGATTTCCAAGCCAGCATCCTCTACACGACTTTGAATTTCTTCACGAATACGTTTAGCTACAATCTCACTAGAACCACGGAGGCTTCCTTCATCCGCTTGCCCATCACCTGTAGTATCCACATTCGGAGACACATCGTAAGGATAAATGCGGACAATATTACGAAGGGCGCTATCACACTGCAATGAGAGATATTCTTTGTAGTTATCTACGTTGAAGACTGCTTTGGCTGTATCGACAACTCTCCAAGTTACCGCGATTCCGATTTCCACAGGGTTCCCTAAGCAATCGTTAATCTTTTGACGAGAATTACTCAAGGTCATAACTTTGAGAGAAATCTGTTTCTTGCCAATTTCAATGTTTACATCATTGCCATTTGATGATTTCATTCCTGAAAAAGGAGATTTTGTGCTAACATCGCCACTTTGTCCGAGTCGAGTGTGAATTGCAGGATTGACCGCTATGCTAAAAGGATTTACAAAGTAAAAACCTGGTTCTTTAATGGTACCTGTATAGTTACCAAAGAGGGTCAAAACCAGAGCTTCCTGAGGTTTGACAACTTTTAAACCAGCATGTGCTAGAGCTGAAATTAAGATTAATAAAAGCCCGAGAATAATTCCAAAAATGTTTTCTGAACCAGCACCCATGATAAATATAAAGACACCAAGTACGAGTGCCAACTCGATAATTATCAACGCTACTACACCATTTGGTTTTGAATTGATTAGTTTTTCAGTCATCAGAATGACCTCCTGTTTTTGATATCTAAATGATATCACTTTAATTTTAAATGTCAACAAAAATATGCAATCATTTTTAAGAAGATTTCAATGTATTGAATTGTCTGAAAATTCAAGAATTTTCTTCTGTTCATTGCTTTTAAAATGTGCTATAATGGTAAAAACTGAAATGGGAGGGACTTGAATGACAGAATTAGATAAACGTCACCGCAGCAGCATTTATGACAGCATGGTTAAATCACCAAACCGTGCCATGCTTCGTGCGACTGGTATGACAGATAAGGACTTTGAAACACCGATTGTGGGGGTCATTTCGACTTGGGCAGAAAACACACCGTGTAATATTCACTTGCATGATTTTGGTAAGCTTGCAAAAGAAGGTGTCAAATCTGCTGGTGCTTGGCCTGTTCAATTTGGAACCATTACGGTAGCAGATGGGATTGCCATGGGAACGCCTGGTATGCGCTTCTCTTTGACATCTCGTGATATCATCGCGGATTCTATCGAAGCTGCTATGGGTGGTCACAACGTCGATGCCTTTGTAGCTATCGGTGGTTGCGACAAGAATATGCCTGGTTCTATGATTGCCATTGCCAATATGGATATCCCTGCTATTTTCGCCTACGGTGGTACGATCGCCCCTGGAAAACTGGATGGCAAAGACATCGACTTGGTTTCTGTATTTGAAGGAATCGGTAAGTGGAATCACGGTGATATGACAGCTGAGGACGTGAAACGTCTCGAATGTAATGCCTGTCCTGGCCCTGGTGGTTGCGGTGGTATGTACACGGCTAATACTATGGCTACTGCTATCGAAGTTTTGGGTATGAGTTTGCCAGGATCTTCATCTCACCCAGCTGAATCTGCCGATAAGAAAGAAGACATCGAAGCAGCCGGTCGTGCAGTTGTCAAAATGCTTGAACTTGGTATCAAACCTTCAGATATCTTGACTCGTGAAGCCTTTGAAGATGCCATTACAGTGACAATGGCTCTAGGTGGTTCTACAAATGCCACTCTTCACTTGCTCGCCATTGCCCACGCGGCTAATGTTGACTTGTCGCTCGAGGACTTCAATACCATCCAAGAACGTGTACCTCACTTGGCCGATTTGAAACCTTCTGGTCAGTATGTCTTCCAAGACCTCTACGAAGTTGGTGGTGTGCCTGCAGTTATGAAGTACTTGTTGGCAAATGGATTCCTTCACGGAGACCGTATCACATGTACTGGTAAAACTGTCGCTGAAAACTTAGCTGACTTTGCAGATTTGACACCAGGGCAAAAAGTCATTATGCCACTTGAAAATCCAAAACGTGCGGATGGTCCGCTTATCATCTTGAACGGGAACCTTGCTCCTGACGGTGCGGTTGCTAAGGTATCAGGTGTGAAAGTGCGTCGTCACGTTGGACCGGCTAAGGTCTTTGACTCAGAAGAAGATGCGATTCAGGCCGTTTTGACAGATGAAATCGTTGATGGCGATGTAGTCGTTGTTCGTTTCGTTGGACCTAAAGGTGGTCCTGGTATGCCTGAGATGCTTTCACTTTCATCAATGATCGTTGGTAAAGGTCAAGGAGATAAGGTGGCCCTCTTGACGGACGGACGTTTCTCTGGTGGTACTTATGGTCTGGTTGTTGGACATATCGCTCCTGAAGCTCAGGATGGTGGACCGATTGCCTACCTTCGTACAGGCGATATCGTTACGGTTGACCAAGATACCAAAGAAATTTCTATGGCAGTATCCGAAGAAGAACTTGAAAAACGTAAGGCAGAAACAACCTTGCCACCACTTTATAGCCGTGGTGTCCTCGGTAAATATGCCCACATCGTATCATCGGCTTCTCGTGGAGCTGTGACAGACTTCTGGAATATGGACAAGTCAGGTAAAAAATAGTGTAATTTTATAGAAAATTAGGAGAATGAAGTGGTCAAAGACATTATTGATACTGTAGATAGTGAAAACGAGTCATATTCGGATGATTCTCTATTTAACATCACATCATTTGGAACAGATTTATCTTATAGAGAAATAGTTACTATGTATGAAGATGGAGATTTGGAAAAACCCGAATTACAAAGGAAATATGTATGGACAAAAAAGGAAGCAAGTAGATTTATAGATTCTGTTTTACTAGGATTACCTGTACCAAGTATTTTTTTAGCCAAAACAGAAGATGATAAGAGACTAATTGTGGATGGATACCAGAGAATAATGACAATGTATGATTATATGAATGGTATATTTTCTGGGGATAATAAAGTTTTTAAATTGGCGAAGACAAAAGAAATAAATTCTCAATGGCGAGGAAAGGCGTTTTCAGAGTTAACAGATGAACAAAGGCGTAGAATACGCACTTCCCCTATCCATGCAATAATTTTCGAACAAAAAGTTCCTAAAAACGATACTGGTATGTATCAAATTTTTGAAAGGATTAATACAGGAGGTAGAACCTTAAAACCTCAAGAAATTAGAAACTGTGTTTATCATGGTAATTTTAATAAACTTTTATTTGAGTTAAATAAAGAAGATATATGGAGAAAGATTCTTGGTTCAGACCAAGAAGATAGTAGAATGGCTGATGTAGAACTCGTTTTAAGATTCTTTGCATTTTCTGACATTATATCAAGAGATGAAATTCGTCAAAATCAAATAATACTCAGTAAATTTTTAAATGATTATATGTATGATTATAGAAATTTGAATGAATCAGCATATAATGATAAAAAAGAAATATTCATTAATACAATTAACTTTTTACATACAACAATAGGATTAAATGTTTTTAGGACATTAAAACGAAGAGGCCAAGATATTATTTGGGCGAAAAGAGTTAATCCAGTAGTTTTTGATGCTGTATGTTCAGCTAGTGTTTTTGTGAGTGAAAAACATTCTGATAAATTAACAACTACATTGGAAAAATATATTGAATTATTAGAAGATGAAAGTTTTAAAGAATCAACAACTAATAGAACTACAAATACAGATCATATAAAAAACAGAATAAGTAGAGCTGCAATGATTTTATATGGAGTTGAGATTAGTTATGAATGAAGATGAAAAAAGAATTTTAGATGATTGTGATTTGGAAATTAATAATATTAAAACATGGATAGATAATAAAAATCAACTTGATTCAAAGGTAAAATTCTTAGTTGCTTATGCTGTAATTAAAGCATCTGGTAGTATAGAATTAGTTTTTAAGTCTATGATTAATACTTTTTTATCTCAAAATTGCATTGATGAAACTAAAGTATTTTTAACAAAAAATATCATTGATAGTTCGGCAAATCCCTCACCTGGTATCATTGAGAAATATCTAGAACAATTTGATGGCAAAAGAAAAGAAAGGTTCTCAGATTTGTTGAAAGATTCTCAAGACAAAGGTAACTTAAAAAGTTTAGTTAGCCTAAGAAATGATATTGCACATGGACGGACAATAAATTCATCGATTAATAATATTGAATTATATTTCGAATCAGGAAAAAAAATTTTAGAAACATTGGAAAAAGTTATAAACGATTCGCCTGACACACCTGAATAGCTTATCTCGGCAAATTCATAAAATCTATCTCTCGTTAAAAATTATTTTCTATTCTAGCATTATAAGTATATATAAGATAACTTAATTCAACTCAACTCAACTTAACATATCAATAAAAAGCTACTAAGTATAAATACAGTTTCTTAGTAGCTTTTGCATTTTCTATTAAAGACTTTCAGTTAAATCATATATTTTAATACCGTCAATTGCCCCCTGATTGTTCACGTTTCCTTTTAACGAGGTGGCAGTCCAAGGGCAATGCGGCCGTAGCGACTGATTCGTGTGATTTTCCAAGCAGGCGACCAGGTAACTTCAACCTTGACATCTTCGATACCCTCGATTTGTTTCAGACCTGCCACGATTTCGATAGGCAGGCTTTCGGCACAATCGCAGGCAGTGTCGGTGAAGGTCATGACAATCTTGCAGAGACCTGTTTCATCCAGATTGATTTCATAAATCAGTCCTAGATTGTAAACATCCAATTCTACATCTGTATCAAAAACTTTCTCTAGTTTTTCGATGATTTGGTCTTTTAATGCCAAAGCACGGTCATTGATTTTGATATCGTCTCTCATAGCAGTCCCTCCACATGATAAATATCCTCTATTTTCTCATAATTCTGACAATTTGGCAAGTTTTTCCCAATCAAGACTTAATTTGCCATGAAACTCAAAGAACAGACTAAGACTAGATCATGGATTGGGCAAAGCACTGCTTTAAGATTTCTGATATGATAAATAAACCGATAAGTTGAAGACCTCGATATAGTCTAAAGGAATTATTCTTTATCTTCCAAGAAACGCACCATAAAAAGAAAAAGAGGCTGGGTCAAAAGTCCTAGCTTCTCAATTGTCTTTGGATTGTCGAGCAAGACGCAGTGGTTGAGTGGGCTCTACTACGCTGATTTCATCAGCTTTTACAGCCCTACTCAACTGTGCGGAGGTAGGACGACGAAATCGAATTCTAACGAATTACCGATTTCTGTCCCACTCTCTTTTTAGGTATTATTTTGACTTCACAGGTTTATCTGCCAAGGCCTTGATAGCTGATGCTATCGTTTCTGCGTAGAGCTTAGCTCCCTCTTCTAGTTTGGCATTATCACTTCCAAAGTGAACCTGATCCGTTCCTTTCCAGATGTCTGGATGATCTTTAGATACTTGATTCCAGTCTGCAACCTCAATGTAAGGATACTTTTGAGCCACTTCACGCACATAGCTAGCATACTGTTCTACATAAGGCTGAGTTGCTTGAGTTGTATCACCCTCATAAGGTGTCATAAGTACAAGTTGATGTCCCTTAGGTAGATTTGTTATCAAAGAATCGATATCAGCCTTATAATCCTCAGGGTTATTCACTCCAGTAGCAATAACGACTATTTTAGGGAGGACTTTATTCTGACTGTGATTGAGCATAATAGCATTGGCTTGCTTGGTATTTCTGCTTACTTGACTATCTGTCTGAGCGTCTGGTAGAACCTCTTTAAGTCCAGGTGTTGCACGCAAGGTTACAGAATCTCCGATGATGGATACACCTTCGGCAATATTGTAGCGACTAGCTTCTGCTTGATCCGCCATGGTTTTTGTACGGGTGATATTGGTTTGGGCTTGATTAAGGCCATTTACCATCAAATCCGTTTCAAAAGCACCGACTTGGGGAGCAATAAACATCACAATCAGTGTCAGCAAGCTAAGAAATCCGACGCCACCCACAAAGATTGGTTGAATATGCGGAATTTCTTTTACCGTTTGCAATAAACTACTGTTCTTCCCTGCAATGAAAGGTTCAATTACATAGAAAGAAAGGCTTGCAAAGAGATAAGAAAAGATAGTGGTGAGAATCACTGCTGGTATATTTCCCATTAATTGGGAGAAAATAATATAAAACGGCCAGTGGAAAAGATAGACGGCATAGCTGGTGTCAGCTAAGAAGCTAATCACCTTTGGTTCTTCAATCGTCGGAGTTTTCTCATGCAAAAGTCGTGCTGCAACGATCATCAGAAGGGCAGCTAAACTTGCCAACAAGAAGCCAAGCAAGTAGGCAAAGAGATAATTGAATTTCACGAAGAAAGTCAATAAGAGCAAAACTCCGAGACCTGCCCCGAATACTAGCAAGGTCTTTTTCAAATCCCAGGTATTATTTAAACGCTTAACAAGAGTAGTCGTTTGACGAACACCTACCAAAGATGCCAAAATACTGCCTAGAAAGAAAGGATAGACGTGAGTAAAGCTAGAAAAGTAGAGCGTCGAGTAGGAGCTAACGATAAAGCTACCGATAAACATTGAAAGAAAACCGATGATAAAGACAGCTGATGATAGAAGAAAGACTAGACCTCTTAATTGTCCAGATGATTTTACCCGCTTGGACAAGAACCAAACTGCCAAGCCCCACAAGATATAGTAATGAACTTCAACCGCTAAACTCCAGTTATGAACAAAGAGATGGGGGATGAACTGAGATTCATAACTTCCCCCTGTTAACATTTCATAGAAGTTAGTCATAAAACCAAGAACACCAGCTATCTGACTACCAATACCGGCTATATAATCTTGGCGAACTAAGAAAGTAAAGGGCATAACGACGAGAATCATCAAGACGACTGGAGGGAAAATCCGATAAAAACGTCTCCTGAAAAATCCTAGGATATCAATCTTTCCTTTTTGGCCAAATTCTTCTAATAAAAGTGACGTAATTAGGAAACCTGAGAAGGTGAAAAAGACGTCAACCCCGAAGAAACCTCCTGGAAAAACCGTCTGAAAGAAATGGTACAAGAGTACCAAGAGTAAGCCTGTAATCCTGATCAAGGAAAACCATTTTATACGCATACGAGTTTATTCTCCGTTCATTAGAGTAGTAAAAAAACCATCTAATGTTCATTCCATATTACCTTTATTTTATCAAAAAAAGAAGAAAAATCCTAAGAGAAAACTTAGGATTCGAGCTTTAGATTGATAATCTTAGAAATTACGACCTGATTTATTGTAGCCATATTTTTCAACAAAATGCTCACGGAATTCCAAGAGATTGTCATCCATAATAGCCTGACGAACCTGCTTCATAAGATTGAGCAAGAAGTAGAGATTATGGTAACTGGTCAAGCGAATACCAAAGGTTTCATCAGCCTTGAGCAAGTGACGAAGGTAGGCACGGGTGTAGTTCTTACATGTGTAGCAATCGCACTCAGGATCAAGCGGTGTAAAGTCCTCCGCAAACTGGGCATTCTTGACAACCAAACGTCCTTGGCTTGTCATACAAGTTCCGTTACGAGCGATACGAGTCGGCAAGACACAGTCAAACATATCGACCCCACGAATAACCCCATCAATCAAGCTATCTGGTGCCCCTACCCCCATAAGATAGCGAGGTTTATTTTCAGGAAGGAGTTGAGTGGTGAAGTCCAAAACTGCATTCATCTCTTCGTGAGTTTCTCCAACTGCTAGTCCACCGATAGAGTAGCCTGGGAAGTCCATGCTGACAAGGTCCTGAGCTGACTGACGACGAAGATCTTCAAATCCTGCACCTTGTACAATCCCAAACAAACCTTGGTCATGGGGACGACGATGAGCCTTTAACCCACGTTCAGCCCAACGGCTGGTACGTTCGATTGATTTTTTCACATAATCATAAGGTTGATAAAATTGAGGACATTCATCAAAGGACATCATGATATCTGAGCCTAGATTGTTTTGGATAGAGATGGCCTTTTCAGGTGAAAGGAACATCTTGGAACCATTGAGGTGATTCTTAAACGTTACTCCTTCTTCTGTGATATTACGGCTATCCGCTAGGGAATAAACTTGGAAACCTCCACTATCTGTCAAGATAGGCTGATCCCAGTTCATGAACTTATGAAGCCCACCTGCACGCGCAATGAGTTCATCTCCAGGACGAAGCCACAAGTGATAGGTATTAGAGAGGATAATCCCTGACCCCATCTCTTTCAATTCTTCTGGCGATTGGGTTTTAACAGTTGCTTGAGTTCCAACTGGCATAAACATAGGAGTTGGAAAGGTTCCGTGTGGCGTGATAATCTCACCCAGACGAGCTCCCGTGTGTTTTTCTTTCTTAATCAAACGATATTTGATTGGTGAATCTGACATTTTTTACCTCCGAAGCTGGGAAAGACCGTCCCAGTTCTTACTTTGTGCCCAAGGGCATACTGTATGATTCTATCAAAAAAAACAGGAACTGTCACGAACTATGGTATAAGAATTTTGTGTTTACAATTGATTTCAGTTGCTTATCGTTAGTTGAGTTTTTACTTATTTTTATTTAAAATTATTTCCATTGATTTCTGTCATTTTTTTAAATCGTATTCATATTCGTATTCATTTTCATACCATGTTTGCCCGTATTGTTGAGAAGGTTACAATTTAATTCTAATAGTTTGCAAAAGGATCAGTGAGTAATATCACTGTTTTTTCTATTTTGAGCAAACAAAAAACCGCAAGCCTGAGCCTGCGGTAGATACACAATTTTAGAAAAGTTTTTCCTTTCGTTTTATTTTTTTGAAATTATTTAGTGGTAACAATTAGTCCATCAGGTAATACATCAAGTGCCGGTTTATCTGAACGACTGCCATCCTCATTGACATAGTACCATCCTCCTTCAACTTTAACAAGTTCTTTTGAAGACATTGATCCGTTCTCTTCTTTGAGATGGTATAGTTTGTCCTTGTATTGAACCCAGCCAGTGACCATTGCTCCTGAAGCATCAAGATAGTACCATTTGCCATTCACAAACACCCAACCAATGGCCATTGCCCCATTTTCTTTGAGGTAGTACCACTTATCATTTTCTTTGAACCATTGACTGGTTAGACAATATCCTTTAGCATCAAAATAGTACCACACACCGCCGATTTTTTCCCATTCTTCTTTTGGATAAGATCCGTCTGGGTGTTCCCACCACCAACCAGTATCATTTCTTTTCCATTTTGGCTCGGCTTCTTCGTCATCTAGTAAAACAATGTTTTTGTCGTACGGATTTGAAGAGTATTGCCACCAGCGAATGCCGTCCAAGCTTGGAAAATACTCAAAATCAGCATCTCCATCATTTAGCCCATACCCGGCAATCCAAAGGCTATTTGGAAATTCCGCAAGAATCTGCTCATAATAAACATTATTAAGCGTGAATGGCTTGTAACTGTAATAGATTGGCTCGTAGCCATTTTCTTTGAGGATTTCCATGAAACGAATACAAGCATCTGTATTTGCCTGTTTGTCTCCGCTAGCGTGGTCTTCGTAATCTAGCACCAGATATTTAACTTTTTTAGGCACGTTGTCCAGAAAATATTTAGCTTCTCTTTCAGCTTCTTCTACGTCTCCGCCGAACCACGCAAAATGGTAGAACCCAATAGGATTTGATTGTTCTACTTGGGCATGTCGGCACGGATTTAGGTAGCTTGTGCTTTCTGAGATTTTGATGATGGTATTCTGTGTACCCATGTCAGCCAAAATACCTGTAATATCGTACCCATTATGGCTAGATACATCGATGAATAAGTCGTTTTTCTTCATTGTTTTCTCCTAATCTTCGCTTGGTTCGTAGTATTCTAGCGCACGTTTGCTGTCTGAAATCCCTGCTGTTGTTGGGTCAGGAATGATATTTAGAATATTTACAATCGTCAACCCCACAAGATAAGGGTTCGCAAAGAATTTGCCAAGCAAGTCTAAAATGACTCCCCAGCTGACCAAGTCCTCCAGTTTAAGATTGAAATATGCGAGAATTGGCAAAGCTAGTGCGAATGCCACTCGCAATAAAAATGTTTTGTTTTTTAAGTTAAAACGTACTTTCCAGTTAATCATGTGTTATTCTCCTTTATTTTTATCTTCGTCTTTCTCAATCAATCGCTGAAATGCTTTTAAAAATGGTTGAAAAAGAGTAACATTTCCTTTTAATTTACGGTAATTTTCAACGAGGGATTGAAAAGTAAATGCGATGTACCCGAGGTAAATCGAATACAAGAAGAGGAAACCTGTCTTTTCAGGCAAGAGGACAGACATCGGAATGAGGATCATCAGCAAGAGGACTCCTAAAATTTTGCGAAGAAGTCCGTTGATGCCGATTTTGCTCTTGTACTCGATGTCAGGGTTGACAATAGCCGCAATCGTTCCTGTCACAAAATCAATGATTTCCATGGAGACAATTAATGCTAGGGCGTACAAGACCAGACCGTCTTCAGTCTGGACGACGCTTCTTAAAAAATTGAAAAATTCGATTTGCATATATCCTCCTTAATCGATACGTGGCATGACCACAGTCAGCACGCCTTGCTGCAACATGTCAGAGAGTGCTTGGTCTTTGTATGTGAACCCCTCGTTTGCTCTCATTTGAAACATAAAGATAGTTTGCGTTCCTTTTGGCCATTTGGCATTGGTTTCAAATGGATAAGGCATGGCAATGATGTCTCCATTTGAGTAGCGTGTACCTTTAACAAGAGGCTTGATGAAATTAGCAACCTTGCTATAAGCAAATGTAGGCATTCCTCCATTTTGAGAGATGCCCAAGGCAACCAGGACCTCAGTGATAGCTGAAACTGTGTCCAGATTTTCCTTATTCTCAGTGGTAGCTTGCTCCACCTTGGCTGCCATTTCCTTGTTTTGTTGCAACTGAGCTTCTACCTGGTTAAATTTCTCCTTCTCAGCACGCTGTGGGAAATTCTCTTGATAGAGAGCCTCTAGGGCGAGTTCAAATAGCTCTGTATTTGATAGGCTGATTTTATCAGCTGGTAGCAAGATTGGCACAATAGCACCATCTGAGTTGACAAGCGTGACCTTAGTGGCTGTTACTGCACCACTTCCGTCGTACTCTAATGATTTTTGACCGTATTCTAGTTTCATATTTCCTCCTTTTGATTTAATTATCTAAAAAATTATTGGGACTTTTTACGATGTTTCAGATTTTAAATGAAACATTATCAAAGTTAAGCCAGTTTGAGTCTACGTTACCTTTTACAACTATATTGCCATTTCCGTAGATACCTAAAACAGCTACATTATAGTTGTTATTGATCGTTGAGATGTACAGTGTCTGTGTTGGTCTAAACCCCACTGGTAAAGTCCCTATCACTGTCTCAATCGTAGTTTTCCCTTTGTACGCTGAACCTCTAAAATAAACAACGCCGTCAAACGTTTTTGAATATTGAACATCATTGTACTGCTGATGATGCTGCCATCCGTTTTGCAAAGATAAGTCCCTCCAAGGTGTGGGCTCGCTTTCTGATTTTAACAATGCTACATAGTCAGAGTTATTAGTTGATTCTGATTGTTGCACTACATAGCGCCATGGTCTCCAAACGTTATCATATCCGTACTCACGGACTGCCATATAGCCGTTCGAAGAAGTAACCCTCTGGATACACTCGTTAGTGGTATGTAATTTATAGCATTCTAAAATACAAAAAGCTCCTAAAGGATTGTTAGCAAAGTCTGCCCCGACTTGCCACAAACCAGGGATTTTCATATTATTTAAGTCTTTATTAAAAGAACCGTGAGGAGGAATTGCACCGCCGAAATTAGAAGTCAGTTGATACTGCTGAATAGGCTGGTCATTAGCATATATATTGCCTTTCACATCCAGGGCGCCCTGCTCTCTGATTTTGTTAACGCCCACCCCTGACCTGTCATAAGATAAGACCACGCTCTCTGTGGCTACATTGACCATGAAGTCAGACCGTGTGAACTTGTCCTCAAGCGTGCCGATTACAACCCAGGACTGATTTGCTAGATAATTACCAGCAAGATTAGCTTGTGAATTGACTAGACTTGAGATGCTTGTCCAGGATCCAGTAGCTGGTCCATTATCAACTGTGTAAGAGTTAGTCCCTAGTCGAGCAACCTTGAATGTCAATCTCATTGAATTTTTTTGACTTCCTGAGACAGTCAAGGGCGCTATCTTAGCGTTTCGTGTAACTGTCAGAGTGCTAGAAGTTGAGCCCGTTCTTGCAATACTAAAGCTCAAGGCAGGAGCAAAATACTCAAGCACGGTTACAGATACCTCTCTAGTATCAGACCAACGCCCACGGCTATCAGACACGCTCGCTCTGATTTTGATGGTGCCGTGGTAGTTCATAATGCCAAGACTGCCACCGTTTGAGCTTGTGGATTGGTTCTTGCCGACAATTTCAGCATAGTATCCAGTGATAGACGAGCCGTAGGAGCCAACCGCACCATTAAACGCTACTTTGATGTTAGATATTACCTGAATGAACGTGTTGCCGCTTGGGATAAGGTTCTGAGCTGCAGAGTTCAAGTCTGACAAAGAAACCCCTGAAAATGTAGGCTTGAGATTAGCTGGCACGCTTGCCGTGAATGTGGCTGACTGTGTGCCTGTCTTGGTAGAGCCTGAATAGGTATCTACATAGATTGTCCCTGTTCCGCTTGCTGAGTTTGGGATGTCATTGGCAAAGTCAAGAGGAATCGTCCAGCTAGTGGATGTGTCCACGTTGTTTGCAATCGTTCCTGACTTGCCAGCCCAAGCATACCGCACTGTATGCTTAAAACTTGAGCTTTGACGGTTGATGTTGATAGTAACCAAACTACCAATAACTCCAGCACTCACGCTTACAGAGCTAGAGCGTGGTATAGTCGTCAGGCTAAGGCTTGCTGATACTGTGATAGTCCCATGCAGGCCGTTATTTGGATTAAACGTACAAGAGATAGGTAAGGTCTTAGTCCCATCCGCATTGTGGCTGATTGTACTTGCCCCACTAGCAAGCGTGTACTCCTCTCCTGATGTCTCCCACGTCGGATAGCTGTAATGGACGTTACGGCCATCCAGATTAAGAGACAACGTACTGTCTCCTTGATGGTTATGAGTGTAGTAGGCGCCTGTACGACTAACTGTCATCCGCCAGTTGACGGTTGAGGTGTTAGCCGTGATACTCTGAGAGCCTTGCTCCACATAGACATTGAGATACAAGCTCCCACTTGAATTACTAAACTTTGCCATACTTCCTCCTTTTAGCCTACATACCTGATAACGTTCATATCAGGCTTAATGTGATACTGCTCTTCTCTGAAACGGCCAATTTGGATAGTCTTAGAGAAAATACCGTTTTCGATGTGGATAACACCTTGAGAGATATACATAACCTCAACACCTGCGCTAAACATTGAAATACGACCATTAGGGTTGAACATCATGCTAGAGCTACCATCGTTCTTACCTATAATCAATCCTTCATTAGACGAGCTCATATAGCTATCGATGAAATTCCAGCGGTCAGATAACTCTCCCAAATCTTTGGCAATGTTTGAAACACGCTGACTAGCTGAAATCAAATCTTTCTCAGCCTGCGCTCTTGCAGCCTCATTGGCCTTGACAAAGTCCTTGTAAGCCTTTATCCAGTTATCAAGCGTGTCAGCGCTAGCCTTAGCCTCAAGCTCAGCCTGAATAATTCCAGCCTTCTCATTCAAAGCGTTCAGCTGTCCCTGAGTCAGCCCTTGGTCTGCTTTAGAGTCTATACCCCTCTGAACATCTTCAAGAGCTGGAGACCAGTCGGTAGGTACATTGCCTATTTCTAATTTAATTTTAGCGTCTTCGTAAGTTCTAGCAGATAGTCTAATAAATTTAGCAGTAGCTGGTACCGTAATATTATTGACTATATGCCACTTTTGAGCACGAACAGTATAACTGTCCTTACCTGTAAGTCGAGTTCCGATAGGTGATTTATTAGCATCGTAAAATTGCCAAGCATGCCAAGGTATTCCTCCGGAAGGTGTAGTCACCCAAAGCTGATAGATGAGATTAGATGCTCCATCGATTTCAATAAAATCGGACGTTCTCTCCTTGTTCACTGTATTAGCTGGATAAATAATCCCTGCGTTCCCTAGATAGCCTGGTACTGTTGTATTCTGCACAAACCTGTTCTGCGAACCAACCTCAACTTTAGCCCAACGATCAGCCCATTTGTACTTAGTTTTATCTGAGCTATCAGGCTTCTCATAATCTGAATAATGACCAAAATAACGCTGTCCGTTATCTGTCATTGTCAAACCAGAACCATCCGCATTGTCAGAATACGCAAAGTGAACATAAGGCGTTCTTCCATCTGCTCCTGGTTTACCTGGTAGCCCATCGGCGCCATCACGGCCTTTCCATCTTATCCAGCGATAGTCAGCAGGATTCTTACTATCAGTGGCATTAAAGTCAACATAGATGCCTACATAAGGCTTATCTGTTACTGTCTGGCTAAATCCACCTCCTGAAATAGTATCAGCATAGGCCATGTGAGTGTATTGAGTACGGCCGTCTGCCCCTTTAGGTCCAGGAATACCCTGGTCGCCCTTAACACCTTGCAAGCCTTGTAGACCTTGTAACCCACGTTCTCCCTTTTCGCCTTTTTCGCCTCTATCACCTTTAGGACCTATTGCTCCCTGTGGACCAGGGTCTCCTTTAGCACCTTTTTGACCAGTATCCCCCATTTTTGCAACAGAAAAACCTGTCTCAGAGGTATTATCTGTATAGTTCCAGGTTGTCTTGGTCCACAAATACTGCCCAGCTGGTACGCTAGGGATTTGAGATGCCCATCCGCTAGTTGGTGGAACAGTTCCTGATGTGGAGCTAGCATAAACTACGGTTGTTGCACGAAGGCCAACGCCATCCTTGCCAGCAATACCATCTCTACCAGTATTTCCGTCTCTACCAATCCTAGCCACTGAGTAGCCTGTCTCAGAGGTATTATCTGTATAGTTCCAGGTTGTCTTGGTCCAAAGGTATTGGCCAGCTGGTACGCTAGGGATTGTCGAACCCCAAACAGTATCATCAACTGATTCAAGGCGGATATACTCAACTTGAGTAGAGTTGTCTGGGTTGTAAGTATTTACTCGAATTTTTGCTCTACCAGTGATGCCAGTCCAGGTAAATTCTGTACCAGTTGTATCAGTATTAGAGTCTGAGATAATAAAATGTCTATTTCCTGTTTCTAGGCTTACCCCAAAAATGACAACATTGTTACCACCTCGATTATTATGATTGTTAGAAAACACACCATTGGAAGATTTAGCGTAGATACGGTACTTAGCACCACTGACTACATTAAATACCAGATTGGTATAGTACATATTATCTAGAACGCTCATATTAGGCCTAATTACTTGATTACTATTTACAAGTACCTGTCCTGATGGGTGGATATCTCCAGTACTTGAACTAGCATAAGAAATTGCAGTATCTCTAATCCCCACGCCATTCTTACCAGCAATTCCATCTCTACCAGGGTCTCCCTTTGGTCCAGGGTCTCCTTTTTGACCGTTGCGCCCATCTGATACATTTACTAGAGAAATTTCATCTACTGCGACTTCTTCATTTTCTATATATGCTGCAACAGTCAATGTGATAGCGCCTGAAATATCTCTACCTCTAGCTGTGTATGTCTGACCAGTTGTTACATTGCCATTCAAGCTCCATCTCCAGCTTACGCCAGCGGTTATTAATTTCCCACCCTTATATAGTGTAGGAGTGATAACACTTTCTCCAGTTTGGTTTTTAAAGATGATGCCGTTGTTAGTGGATAACTTGACAATATAAGGTTTAGATTGTTCAAATAAGCGCTCAAGTACCTCTTGTATACCGTCGGATAACTGATTTTCAAGCGCTTTAAAATTTGAAAAGATCGTTTTGTTGCTTGCTGGGTTTGAAAAACTGATTTTTTGTTCAGAAACACGGGCTTGAACTATCAATAGTGGATTGAATCCCTCATCATGAATTTTGACTGTATCGCCGATTTCGACATCGACAAATCCATCGACTTCATAAGTGATTGCTGGATAGCAATGTTTTTTTAGTTCATTATATGCTAGACGTCGCAATTCTTTTGGATCGTCAGTATCGTAACTAAAATCTTTTCTTGTGTACTGGTCTAGTTCACCTGTTGAATGTGTGAACGTTGATGGATATAGCTGCATAGAGATTGGAGCAACAAGATGAGCTCCTAATTGATAAAACTCACAAATTCCATCCTTGTTGTACTTTTTCCACTCATCAAGACCTTGTATTGTAACTACTTCTTCAACTTCTTCACCAGATCCGTTTTTTAATCGTCTTTTACCAGTTGGCCGGATTGAATTGAAAAGACCTGTCTTATCAACTCTACGGGTGATAGAAGTGATATTCTTGCCATATTTTAAGCTTATATCGTTTCTGATACGACCTACACCTTGATGTGCGTCATCATTTTCATGATAGACGTTGACACTAAACTTTTTGATTGTGCTATCAGCGTTTAATTGTGTATCAAACTCAATCTCAGCATCAAAGCGTTTGGCAAGACTCAATAGACGGGCTAGTTTGGTTTCTTGCCCTTCCCATTCAAGAGTACGTTTATTATCTGATACTTCATTGATGCCAATAACAAGATGAGTATAATTTAATAAATCCATAGCTTCGCAATACTCAGCAAAGCTCATAGCCTTTGTAGCCTTGTAAGGATTAGCTACCTCATTGATCAACTCAAGATTGAGGTTTTCACAATAGCATTTGATTGTTTGCTCGTTTTCTTCAACTTGCATAACGTTAAAAAGAAAGCTCTTGCCATGATATTTAAAAGAAACCCAGGCTCGTTCATTAAGAAAACGATAGGCCTTTTGTCTCGAGGAGTCTGACTTGATAGCCTTCTTAAACACCGTAAATTCAAAAGTAGATGAACCTGTTGGTAAGCTTCTATTCCATGTATCACCATAATAATTAAGTGTACTTTGTTTGCGGTTATCAACAAAAGCAACCTTTTGTAAATTTGCATCATGAATTGTTAAAAGCATTATAGCCACCTTTCTTCAAATTCGATTGTCACGGTTGGTTTTTTCTTGATAAAACTTGAAAAATACATCTCAAGTTTAGACTCTCCAGGCGGTATAGATAGCCACTGTGAGCCATCAACAACCTCTCCAGCTTTAGCAATGCCGTCAATATAGACCGTATCATCTTCACTGTTGATTACAACATTTGAACCGATAGGATAACGGTTAGGAATGTCTCTTGATGCTTGCACAAAGTCCTTACGATACATTAACTCATCGAGATACAAGTGAGGGATGATTGCTTTCCCACGAAAAGCACCTATCGTAACATGGATCTTAGCTGACTTTTTGCCTTTTATTTCAGGAACGGCAAAGTCATAGTGTGAGCCATTGTAATAAACTTGAACTCTCTCATCGTTTCTCTGGAGTTCAAATTGACCTCTTGAAATTGCAAACGGATTTGTATTTTTGTTGCTAGAAGAGTCAAAAAGCAAAGTTTTTAAAAAGTTATATCCACCAGCGTTATCTGTCGCAAAGACATTAAAACCGCAATATAGACCGTTATATTTCTTGTATGTTTCAACTCCATACAAAAACTGACCTGCTGTATCAGATACAGCCACCTTGATAAAACCACATTGATTGATTGACTCTAGCTGATAGACTAATTTACAAAATAGATAATCATTGAGTGAGCCTTTCTGGCCTGTTGAGTCGGCAGGTATCTCCCATGAAAGCCCTGCGCCATAATTCTCATTGTAAGCCCCGCCGGCCTGCTCCCTTACCTTTATGCGTTTCTTGCCATCTACTGTGACTAGTTCAGATGTCCCAGTTATGTTATCCCATCTGCTATTGGTCACTGAGCTATTTTTCACTGCTCTAGCAAAGCCGTCAGCGATTTTGTCGCCTCGAAAATCAAGCAAGATCTCAGAGCGCTTGACTGTTTCACTATCAGCCTCCTCACGGTTTCCCATCTCAAAAGCCGTATTATTATTGACAAGACCTATATATCCATTTTCAGCATTATGCTTAACTCTGATAATTGGAAAGGCCTCAACTGTCCCATTGTTTACTAAGTCAAAAACCATTTTATTGGTTGTAGTTTGTGCATTTGAATCACTATTGAAATTCTTATAAGCTATGCTATGGGCTACACCGTCTGGAACAATGAATTTTATAGAACCGGTTGACCTTCGACCGCTCGTTTCTTGCATTGAAATACTCTCAATCGGCATGGCCAGATAGTATTTGTCAGGCTCATCTGAAAATGTCAGCTCTTTAGGACTATCAACATTAAAAATACCCGCAAGCTTGTGCTTGAGGGTATTTCTGTCTTCGGACCAGATCGAAAAATCTACCTTGATATATTTTGCATCAATGGTTTGTTGCTGAATATTGACTCCGATTCTTGGTGCTTGGTCGATAGAGATAGAGCGATTGTTCCCGATCTCTCGTTGGATGTCATGGATTTCAATAAGGTCTCGAAAATCAGTTTTATTGAAACGCATTGTCACTTCACTCATTCAAGCACTCCTTTCATTCTTAGTGTCATTCTTTCTCGCTCTCTCTGCTTCTTGGTTATAATATCCGTCACTACAGAGCTATCCATATAAGCGTTCGTATCCTTGTTGAGGATAGCAATAAGCAATTTTTCTAAACTCGCCCTCAGAGTCCTCATCTCAGCAACGACTTTTTCTGTATCCTGACCATTTTGAACACTTGTAGTCTGAATTGTAATATTACGCTGCGCTTCTTCCATTTCACGGAGGAATTTCGCATCGCTAGGAATACCAACCCCTGTCGCGTATTTGGGAATACCCATCTCACGCATCAAACGTCTAGTCTTGTCAGCTCGCAATACTTTTGAACCTTTTGGAAGAGGGAGCAGAACATCTCTGCCTTCAGGAATGAAACTCCTGCCATCTGGTAAGGTAATCATTTCTTTGTAGTTGCTGTTGCGCTGGTCATTGACAATAGCAAGACCACCAGGGTGGTAGTTGGTCCCGTGGGCGTGTCTGCTTGCAAAAATATTTGTAAAGAAGTTGCCCGTTACACTATTGATCCAGCTTCGAATCCCTGAAAGTACACCAGAAGCATTGTCTCGAGCGTTGATAGTAACAGTTTTATCCTGAATACCATTTACACCACTCTGAACCTCATTAACAGTTCCTTGTGTATTGTTTTGAGCCGAAATGCCAATAGGAGTGTTTTGCTTAATAGCATTGATTTCACTACTTGTCTCGTTTCGGACAGCACCTGTCAAGTCTGTCGCATTAATATCAACTGGTTTATGTTGACGAATAGAATTTACACCGTACAATACCGACTCTACAGTGCTTGGTGTATTGTCAATCGCTTCAATTGGTAATTGCTTACCAGTCATCATATCGATACGACCTTGGACTACCTTAATATCGCTACTAGCTAAATCTTTTAAAGTCAATGCTTTTTCGCTCGGTGTCATTAAGTTCCACTGAGTCAATGCTTGCTTAGCACCTTCTGCACTGCTTAAAAAGCTTTCATTCTTACCAAGAATTTCTTTTACCTCAGAAGGCAAATCGTTCCATTGTAACATCAGTTCTTTGCTATCCAAGATAGCTTGTACCGCTGGTTTGCCATTCACAATTAGTTCTTTTTCTTCTGGAGATAACTGCTCCCACTGGCCGTTTGCTACAAGAGCCTCTCCGATAGTCAAACGAGCATTAGTCTCAAGATTCGCTTCTTTAAGGATGAATTGCATGGCATCCCATCCATCTTCTGCTTCAAGGACCTTTTGCACTTCTTCAACTACATTTGTTTTCAGCTTACCAGTTTTTTCATCCCATACCATGGAATTCCACTGAGTGTTTGCAAGCTTCATTGATTCGGTTGCATCTTTAGCAGTTTGTGCCCACATACTATTACCTTCTTGCACTTTTGAGAAGGTGTTTTGGAACTTGATGGCCATTTCATCGTAAGTCAATCCCATTTCCTCAGCTCGTGATTTAAGCTGATTCATGATGCCGGTTAATGCTTCTGGACTAACTTTTAAAGTTTTTAAAAGTCTACCTTGCAAATCGTTCCATTTTTGACTATACGCTTCCATTTTGGCTGTGTGTTCAGCTTCCAACTGCTCCATTTTACTCTTGATCTCAGCACGAGCTTTAACAGATTTTTCATCCTCGCCTTTGATTTGTTCCATGAGTTTCTTGTATCCGTCCAAACGTTCTTGGTAAGAAGCTTGTTCATCTTTGGCCCATTTCTCAGTTAATTCAGTGGCTTTTTTTAGCTGTTCTGTATTTAATTCATCGGCCTGACCATTGAAAGCTTTAATCATGTTGATACGTTCTTCGCCAGAATATTCCATCAACTCTAACTGTGTATTGATAAGTTCATTCTGATTTGCTAAAACAATTGCTTTTTCCTCTTCAGAAAGTTTTCGATGATTATTAGCTGAGTTTTGATAAATTTTGATAACCTCGTCTGACATCTGTTGCACATTATCTTTAACTTGATTAGAATGCTCAGTTAAAGATTGAATCGCTTCATCACTAAGTCCTAACTTTTGTGCTAAATCGATGTCTTTGGCTAAGTTTTCATCAGCTAACTTTTGAATCTCAGTAGCTAGCTTTTTGACAGACTCAGTTACCTTATCGACACTAGCAGCGCCTGATCCAAAATCTGTCATCGAATGGTTTGCTTCATCTACTTTATCTTTGAAATCTTGAAGTTGATTTGCTTGATCCACGCTAACGCTTGCCCCCCATTCTTGAGCACGTTGTCTGGCTTCATATGCTTTGTGAGCAAAGTAAGCAATTGCACCCCCAACTGCCAGTGTCCCAAGAACTACAGCTCCTGTAGGTGTAAAAGCAAGTCCAAGCAATGTTCCTGCTTTTGACAACAATCCTACACTTGCACCAGCTTCAGCAGCGGTTGTCCCTACTGCTGATATGTTTCTTGCTGTGTTAAGTAGCTCAACTCCCTTCCCAGCGATTTTAAATACTCCTCCGAGGGTTGTTGAGAAATTACCCAGCATATTCAAAGCAGGGTAGGCAACTGCTGCACCTAGTCCAACTTTTATCCAAAAATTTTGTACTTCTGGGGAAGCCTTTGAAAAACTCTCTATGATATGATTAACCTTCTCGATTAGAGGGCTTAAAGTTGGCAACAACTTTTGACCAATATTTACCTGCAGTACTTCCAGATTAGCTTTAAAACGTTCAACTCCATTTTTTGAAGAGTTCATCAACTCTCTAGCAAGTTTATGAGTATACCCACGAGCACTTTCAGTTTGTTTTGTTAGATTCCGAAGTGCATCTCCTCCTTGATTAATCAAGGCATTCATACCTGTTTGAGCCTCAATACCAAAGGCACGGGCAATTGCAGAAGATTTTTCTGCATCCGTCCAGCCCTCAGTAGATTTCTTGATTCGATCGATAATATCTGGCAACTTCAATGCACCAGACTGGAATTCTTCAACGCTAAACCCTAATTCACGCATTGCATTCGCATTAGATTCAGAAGGTTTCAATAATTTCGATAAAGCACCACGTAATGCCGTACCGGCCTTCTCACCAGCTATACCATTGTCAGAAAGTAGACCAATAGCAGCTGAAGTCTCTTCAATTGACATACCTAGCGAATGAGCTACTGGCCCAATATATTCCATAGCAAGTCCCATATCTGAGAATCCAGCTGATGTTTTATTAGCTACATAAGTCAGACTGTCAGTAACCTTGCCAGTATCCTTAGCTTCTAGTCCAAACTGGCGTAAGATGTTTGTAGATGCATTCATAACCACGTTAAAGTCATCGCCAGATGCTTTAGCAGCATCTAGGATGCTTGGCATAGCAGCAATAGTCTGATTAGCATCAAAACCTTTCTTAATGATTTCTTGCATTCCTTCGTTAATAGATGCCGTAGAAATCCCATATTGTTTCGCCCATCCTTTGGAACTCTCGCCTAACATTTTTGTTGTTGTATTCAGTTCTTCAACAGTAGGTACAGTGTCTGCAAGGAGTGATTTTGTGGTGTTCATCTGGTCCTCGAACTCTATTGCTTTACGAGTTGCTAGTGTAAATCCTGTAGCTACTAAAGTCGATACAGGACGCATAGCGTCTCCCATACCACGCAATTTCCCACCTAGCCACTCAAACTTTTCCCCTTGCTTTGATAACTGATTCGAAATTTTACCAGCCCAGCTATTTTCACGACCAATATCTTGCAAGGCTTTTTCAACCCCACGTAGCTGGTTTTCCATCGCTGCCAACTTAGCATTCTCACGCTGAATATCAGCTGCAGCTTTATCAAAGTTAGCTGTTCCAGGGTCTAGCTTATCAAAACTTTTCTTCATCTCATCCAAAACTTTACGTTGTGAATCAATAGCTTGTCCTAAAGTCTTGTATTTAGCTTGAAGTAAGCTAGCATTTTTTTCATTTCCTTTCAGAGTACTATCCAAAGAACGGACATTGTTTTGAAAATACTTTACAGCATTTTTTGCACCATTTAGAGTAGGGTTGAACTTCGACACGTCCAGCCCTAGCTCGATATACATCTGACCTAACGGCGTTCCGCCTGCCATATTGTTCCTCCTTTTATCTCAAAGTAAATAAAAAAAGCCCTTACGGACTCTTTTCATTTATTTATATCGTTGCAGATTACGATAAGCAAATTCTACACAAGCTAATAAAGACATTCCACCAATTGCTATCAAAAACAAAGGAATCAACGGTGCATAAATTAACAACATGATGAAAGGCGCAAAGATTTCATCCATATCATGATTAAAGATATAAATAATCGTATAGATATAGAAAGCCAAAGCAGAAATAGCAACACCTAACCAAATACGTGCCCAAATCAATCCTTTTCTACTCATCTTGTCCTCCCAGCTCTCTATAGAGCTTCTCTATCCCTTGACGGATCGTTTCTGATCGTCCTTGTTGTAGCTTTGTTGATATAAAATTTAGTTTATTTACAATTTTCTCATCAACTCTCGCTCGTATAACAAATTGCTTATCCATGTAGCCACCATCTTTTCAACATTATTATACTCCTGTGTAGCTACATTTGCAAGTTGAAAGCTATATAGTTCCCAACAAATCAGCCAGGTCTATAACTTCTTCTCTCTCACTCGTTTCCATCGTTCCCAAGACCCCCATCAGATCCTCCCAACTCGTATCCATCACATCACGAATACTCATTCCATAAGGTCCCTCTGTGACATGCTTGATAAAACCATAAAAACGTTTGATAGCTTGTCCAGGTGCTAGCTCTTTCCCTTTGGGTCTACATCACCTACTAAATGAGCATAAATTTCTGTAAAGATAGAAATAATTTTCGAAAAATCTGTGTATTTCAGTAAATCATCAACAGTTACATCATCACATAGATTAGCAATAAATTCCAGCTGCTTATCAAGTTTTACTACTTCAGACTCTGCTTTTTCTATTGCATCCATTAAAATTAAGTAATCACGATAATGTTCGGTTAGGATTGTTTTTGTTGACTTAACAACATCCTCGCCTTTTTCATTTTTGATTGTAAATTTAACCTTAGCCATATACTTTCCTTTCTAGAAAAAGAGAGCTTACGCCCTCTTCCTACCCTGCTGCGGTCATCTTTAGTTGACCCTTCAATTTCTTCAACTTTTCAGCATCCGATCCATACACAATTGCACCATATCGACCATTAGTTGCAGCATCTGAACTAGCTGTCGCAGCAAAATTCACATTAGTGGTAGCTAACTCATTAGCCTTATCCTTGATCGTTTCAAAATCAATAGCATCCATAGAAAGCTGCCCTTTGTAAAAACCATAGTAGACTGGTTCCCCATCAGCAGTATTACTTTCAATGAGAATCGAAACATTCTTAGCAACGGTGTCTGCACCGAAGTAATAGATACCATTATCATTGCCATACCCCAAAGCATTAGTATATAAAGCTAATGGGACATCAAGTAAGCCCATCTCTACCTTAACATCACCTACACCTCGATTGGATACGTGATAAGCAACATTACTACCGTAAGTCTTTACAGGATCGCTAGATAATCCAGTTACTTTAGCAGTCTGTGTAGCCCCTTCATTATCTTTACCCTCTAGCGTGAAGAGGTTCTCTCCAGCTGTTGGAGTCTTTCCATCATGCACACAAATAGTGACCGATTTAAGGCCAATAAGTGCAGTTCCTTTTACTGTCATTTCTTTACCTTCTTTCTAGTATTTATCATACAGACCACTCTGACCTTTGTAGGTTCGAGCGTCTACATAGCGTTTGATATCAGGGATCCATTGATCCAAACCACCTTCAGTCTGATAAAATCCTTGTTCTTCCATTATTTTTTCAATTATTCCTTGGAGTTCTTTACACTCCACTCGATCGGCAGACTCTACATTGACCTGATAGAGAAAAGTCTTAGCCAAACTAGTATTGCTCCCATGAGCCGTTTGCATTGGAGGTCCTACAGGGATAATGACAATACTCGTCTCGTCATCCCCCAAAGTATCAGGACGTTCAAATGACTTGATACTAATACCAGATAAAGACTCATTCTCTTTCAAAGCGTTGTAGAGTTCAGTTAGTTTGTCTTTAATCATTACAAAAACTCCTGTTTTAACTTCATGCCAACTTTAGATTTAAAAACTGGTTTGCTACCTTCAAAAAAGCGGCGCATAATACCGAAACCACGAGGATGTCCATTCTTTGCGTATCCAAATTCATTCAAGTGAATAAGAGTCCAACGAGGACTTTTAAAACCTAATTTAACCATTGGAACCCCACTAGCTGTACCAGTCACATTTCCATGGACGACAGCACCTGCCGTCTTACCAGTATCAGCGTACACCGCCATAGCCCGTTTGAAAGTAGGCTCAAACTCCTCAACCGTTTCCTTCAAGACTCTATTGACCTTTCTACGGACCACTGGTTCCCCTAGGCGAGCCTCGACATTCCTCAAAACATCATCAAATCCTTTTAGATTTGCTCCACTAGACATCGCGACCACCTCCGATAATAACTATCAAAAAATCCCGATTATCAAAATCAGGACGCACATCAATAACCTGCCATTTCTTACCAACTAGACGGATATCCTCAACTTCGACAAAATGCCGACTTTCAGGCTGATAATCTGTCAGAGGATCACGAATTTTCAAAGTTATCTTAGCTTTCATCGCTTTTCCAGTCGCGATCTCAATATCTTTGAAACTAGGGGAGTAAACTTGCCCCATCGTAGAAAAAGCCTTCTTGTAGCTCACATCACGGCCATCAACCCCCTCCTCGACTTTAGAAGTATAGAAAGTCAAGGGGGTTCTCAGGTCTCCATTTTGAGCCTCAGGCTTTTTGTAGCGATAGCTAGGACGATTATACATAGTATGGTGATGTTTCAGTTACTTCTGTAGTTTTATCTTCCCATTCAACAAAGTCAGGCAGTGCTTCATTGATTTCATCGAAGCGCTCTTTTGTCGCTTCAAATTCTTGGCCAACAGAACGAAATTCCCCTTCTTTGAGGTCATAAAATTCTTTTAAAACCTTAATCATGTTTTTCCTCCAATTTATAGTTTTCTAGAGACAACGCCATTAAATCACCTTGAAAGTTTTGATAGAAAAACTCTACCTGGTCATTGTAGACGTATCGTGAACGTTCTAAAATAAGCTCTCTCACTCGTGGATCGCTAGTGTTCTTACTACCGACTAAACTGTGAATCGCTAACTCAGAACTTTCCAACATACGGGAGAGGTTATTATCCTCTCCACTGTGAAAAATTCTCATCCGCTCCTTAAATGCTTTAAGGAGTGGGTGAAGTTCTTTTGTCTCTTCCATAGGGCAACACCTTAGTCTTTACCAAGTTTTAGGGTCCAAACCGCAGCGGTTTTTTCATCATGTGGTTTCCCATATGCAAATTGTTTACCAGTGTAAAGATTGAGATCGTCAAATGCAAGAGTTTGGTCAAAGGTATCAAATTCAATTCCACCACCAATAACTGCATCGTAACGCCCTTTCACAAAAGTAGTGATTTTACCTGCTTCTTGAGCAATTGATGGGGTTACAATTGGATTGAATGGAAGATTTGTCACAAATACACCAAGTCCATTCAGAGTGGTGAATTGAGTTGTAAAGTCAAGTTCATCGCTCGTATTTACAACGATAACCATGTTTCCACGAGTTACCACAGGTTTCCCGTTTGCTTTAGTGGAATGGTATTTGTAAATTTCTTTGAATTCATTGATTGTGATGTTAGCTTTTTCTTCAGTCGTCTTTCCTTTTGCTCCAAGAGTTACATCACCAGATGATGTCTTAGCATTGTATGTTGTTTTCCCTGCTGCAACCGTTCCTGTCAAAGTACGGGACAAACCGATTGGTTTTTCATCTCCATCCCCATTCAAAAAGGCTGCTTCAAGAGCAACAGCAAAAGCTTCTGTAAGCTGAGCAGATACGAAAGAATAAAGCCAACCAGGTCCGAACTTTTCTGTGTCTTTTGGAAGGACAACAAAGGCAGTCAGTTTGTTCTGAATAGCTTCTTCTTCGCCAAATCCAGCAGTCAATTGACCCTTGATTTCATCGTTGATTTTCCCCCAAACTGCTACACCTGTTGTAGTAGAGCTAAGAAACTTCAAACGAGGGCCACCGTTACGGAGTCCAATATGTTCAAGCAATGGGTGTTCTTGTACCATATCTTCAAAGATACGATCAACCGTTTCTTGCGGGAAGAACTTTTCAATTTTTCCTGGAGCTTTTTTGTCCAAATTGTTGAAAAATTCACGTTCACGAAGAGACAGCTTTTCATCAAATGGACTTGCTGCAACAAGGCCATCTACTTCCTCACGAGCTGATTTCTTTGCTTCATCCAGAATGGCGTTAAGCATCTTCTCATAAAGTTCTCCTTGCTTTTCAGCGGGTTCATTGTTTGTAACAGCATCTAGAAAGTTCTGACGAGCTGTTTTAAATTCATCTGATAATTTCATCATGTTTAAATTTTCCTTTCTTAAAATGCAAAACGACCGAAACCGCTAGGCTCAGTCGCTTTCTTATTTTCAGTTTTTTCTTTTTCTGGCTCGTGTTCTGCCAGTTTTTGAGCAACTAACTCAGCAATCTTGTCCACATCGGGAGTCATAGTAGCCTGCATCCGCTCGATAAAATCTTCCGGGATCATTGGCGTTTCGCTCGCTACTAGGAGAGGAGCAACCTCTTGCGCAAACATCACCTTGTCCGCAAAACCGTTCTCAACGGCTGCCTCGGCATCAAACCAGGTTGTCTGATTCATTAGCTCCAATAAATCAGACAATGCTTTCCCTGTCTTATGGACGTAAGCACTCGCAATAGACTTGTTAAAACCTTTCAACACAGCTGCCTCATGCTCTAAAGCGTTATGATCTCCATAAACGCCAGAGGATACATTATGAATCATAATTTGAGCAGTTGGGCTGATTTCAACAGAATCACCAGCCATAGCAATGACACTAGCAGCGCTTGCTGCAATACCTACGATTTTGACGGTTACTCGACCAGAGTAAGCGCGTAAAGCTGTGTAGATTTCGCTACCAGCGTAGACATCTCCACCACCAGAGTTAATATGAATTTCTACATCTTCTCCAGTTTCCGGTAATACAATGTCTTTTGGTGCAGTAGCTTCCCTCTCAAATAGCTCGTAGATCCACTTGCTGTTATTTGAGATAATTGTTCCTTTAATTGGAATTACCTTCATCTTCTTTTTTACCTCCTTTCTCTATTTCCTTACCAATCTGATAATTTTTAGTCATGACTGGTTTGTCACCCCAAGGAACCGCCTCAAGTCCTAGCTCCGCTCGGACTTCATTGATTAGCATTGCTCCAGAGGAAATTAACTTATCAATGTTTTCAGCTAAAGCAAACTTATCCCTCTGACCTTCCCCGATAATGACAAAGAAACGTTCCCCTGCATAAGCATCAGGACCAACCATGGCATGATTCAGTCCATCAGATACCTTCTTCACTAGAGATTTATAGCAGTAACTAGTAAACATTTTCTGACTGTTTTCTAGATTAGCCATATCCCCGTGCATCAATGCAGTTGGAATACCCAATATATCAGCAACCTCATCATCAAATTGCCTTCGAAGTTTTTTCAACTCATCAACAGACAGATTCGAAGTCCCAACCGTGTTTGTCAATTCGTTGTAGTCCAGACCGTTTTGAGCTGGAACGATAGCCACTGATTTTTTAGTAAATGATTTGAATAGACCATCAGCATATTCTTGCATCTGCTTAAGTCTTTCCTCGTTAAAGGTACCGTTTGTCTTAGTGTTAAGAATGCCCCGAATCTGATTATTACGACCCAAGGCCTCGACCAAGCGACTATGTAGCTTTTCATAGTCTGCAAATAAGTCGCTCATGTATTCTTGCAGTCGATTGTTGTTATACTGCAAAAAAATCACATCACTCATAGCAAACTTTCTCTGAAACGTATAATCTCGCACAGATACCGTTTCAAAGGTATCATCATAGACTGCATATCGTTTTCGAGTGAAGCTATCAGCGACTAATAGTTGATCATCATCTGACAAGATGATGAGTACTTCATTTTTTGTCAATAGACGATAAATCACCTTTTGCCAAAATTCTGAAGCAGACTCATTGCGATTCGGACGGACATTTAAAAGATAATCCCAATTAGAGCGTTCGTGCTTGTTTTTGACCATGTAGCGAAACTCAGACTTTGCAAAGATACGAGCTACAAATTCAGCTGATTTATCTACAGCTAAACTTTTGAGATAAAGACTCCCAAAAATTCGCTCTAAATCATCAAAATCAAAACCAGTAATCACTTCCTTCCGAGCTTTGAAAATATCAAGCCACCCCATGTTGCAACCTCCTTTCTTTGATTTTCTGCCGACCACCCACCCAAAATTTATTATTAGATTAAAAATCCCAACTATCAATCATGTCAAGGAATTCCCCAACATTCGACTCTTGCACAAGCTCACGCTTGTAGAGAGCAGCTATCAAAGCATGGAACCCATCTGTCTTTCTTCTGACAGGCTCTTTCTTCAAGAAACGCTTATTGCCATCCTTGTCCTCTTTGACATAGGTATTATCTATATACCAAATCATTGAGTTATCACCCTCAAAGACAAAACGCTCATTAGCAAATCCATCTTCTATAATTGGTGCAACCTTGGATTGAATCGCCCCAGGATTGCGCAAGAACTCATATTCAAAACCAGCCTCTTCTAGCAAGGGTTTCAACAAGTCCATTTTAAAACCATCGGCACATACAAGTTCAATTTGATAAAGTTTATTCCATTCGACTAGCTTAGCAATCAAAAGACGTGGATCAATACTAGGACCGTCCACAATCGTAAACAAGCCTTTGTCTGCCCATTCTTGAATAGGGGCTTTTAGTTTGAAAGCTTTCAAAAATTCTTTACGAGCAAATGAATGTTGCTTCCAGATGAACTCATCACCATTCTTAAATAGCAATCCGACACTTGCAAAGTCTCGGACACTTGCATAGTCAAAACCAGCCACGCAAGACCGACCCTTTAAGTCGATACCCGGAGACCGCAGACAAGCCAGCAGCTTCTCACGAGTCGTCACATCCTTTTCAAGATCCGCTTCAGGAAGATTCATCCGTTTTGTCATAAATTCCTGACGACCAGACGGCTCCAGCTCAAGGTCATCATAATCTGCTTTCGTAGCAGATAGTAGTCGTTTTGCATATGGTGTGGTTTCATCCAGCATCGGATTTGCTTTCGTCCAATTCCTCATGTCATCCACTTCATCCGCATTATCTAACTTGCAGATAAAAGGGAAAAATCTAAAATCATCAATCTCACCATTCAAGATTTGCATAGACTTTTCTATCAGCTTGTCATAGAACCCCTCGCGCACATATCCATTCGTCCCGTTATAGAATGTTCGAGCATGAGCAATCTTACCAAGACCAGACCTTTGAACCTTCACAGCCTTATCATCTTCAAACTGGTGAATCTCATCAAACTCAAGACATCCATCACGAGCAGAGTCCATAGTCTTCGGATTATTCGTCCGAAAAGAAAAGACCGAGTTATTCGCTCGACCTGTGATAGACATTTTAGTTAGATAAAAATGGTCCTCAAGACCTCTCCTTTGGATAGTCTCATAAACTTCCTCGAAAGAAACTTTACCTTGTCTTTCAGAGTTTGCCGTGATGGTCACATCGTAATCTCTGATTGGATAAATTGGACTGATGAAAAAATTAGCTCTCGCAGACATAAAACCATTCTTACCACCACCACGAGCAAGAGTATACAGATATTCATTGAAATGTGGCTCCCCGTCTTCCTTCCGAAAAAGAAAGATAAACGGAGTCAAGAAAAGTTGATACTTAGCAAGAGGGAAAAAGTTCTTTTCCGCAAAACGAATGAACTTGTCAATCAAGTCATTATCAAAATATAAATCATCACGAGGATAAATTTTCTCCTTGATGATTTTAAACAGCAGCTTTCTTTCTTTGTTGACAACGATTTCTCCACTCTCGGCCATTTTGATATAGTCATCAACCAGCGGATGAGAAATCATAGCAGGTCACTTCCAGACGTAGGTTTCTCAACAGGCGAGTTTTCCACCTCAAAACCAAACGATCGCTCAATAGCCAAAAGCTGATTGCTTGTTGTGTTGATTTCCTTGATGAGAGAATTCGCTTTTTGGAATCTCTGTTGCCCATTGTGAACAGTGATGACCAATCCGTCTTCATGAAGTCTAGCTTTCAGCTCATACAGCAATCTGACAAGATAAAGATATCGATTCACTTTTTCGTACTGGATCGCATCCTTTTTTCTAGGACTAAAATAGCCGATTTTAGAAAGTAGCTGATTTTCTAATTCTTTTATATTTTTTTCTGAGTATTCTTCCATTACCCCCCACCCCCTTTAATTTTTCGTTAAAAATTTGGACAGTCGAGTGCAGACCGCTTACCGACATCTTTGAAAATTTCCGATTTTTTTGACCGGGGGGTATTTAAGGTTCGTTCACCTAACCCCACCATTCATCTTTTCGGAAATTTCTGTCATTCTTATCAAAACGATCATGCCTCTTATTATGACATGCTTTGCACAGTGTTCGTAGATTATCGATATCAAGCGCAAAATCTGGATAGAACTCTAGTTCCTTGATGTGGTCAACCTCTAGGTTCTCTCTAGTGACTTTGCCTTCGTCTTTGCACCAAACACATTCATTGTGATCACGTTCAAGTGCTAACTTACGAAGCGCTCTCCATTCACTGGAATTGTAAAATTGGTTGCGTTCTTCTCGAGTTGAAACTTCAATCATTTGATTATTGATGTTGATACTTTGAGCTCGAATGTATTTAGCTTCTCAATACAATTGTTCAAGTGTTCGATTGCTTCACAACATTATTGAGTTAACTCTTTTAATTCTGAGCGATTTTCAATTTCGACTCCAACTACAATTTTTCCTAATGGTTTTTGTTTAGTGGTTCTTTTATTAAAAAGTCTTTTAATAATACCTTTCATAACTGTGCAATCTCCTTTGTTTTTACTCTTTCAATTCCTTGTTTTACATATTCTAATGAATTCGCTATATGAGTTTTAACTCAGACTTATCAAGCGTTTATCCTGCATACATAAAATGAAATCATCATAACCTCAAAACAATGAATTGATATTAAAATAAAAAAATTAAAAGCCCTGAAACTTTGTCATGGCTCGGTCTTGTGAATCTTGGTTTTTGCCAATATATCGTAGTGAAATGCTTTGGCTTGAATGGTTCAGTAGGTCCATTATCAGAGCGACATCCTTGGTTTGTTCGTACATGAATAAGCCAAAGGTCTTTCTCATCGAGTGAGTCGCTATATTTTCCAGACCAACCTCTTCAGCAGCTCTTTTAATAATCTTGTAAGCTGTGTTAGGTTTTATGTGCTGATGTTTTCCGTTTCTGCTTGGAAAGAGGAAGTCTTCATCTTTCTTATCTTTGATGTACTGCCTCATAGCATTCTTGAATTTCTTTGGCATCTTTCGTTTGGTTGGTTTGTCAGTCTTCTCATCGATAATCTGAACATGCCAGCCTTTAACATGCTTTACTTTTAGTTTAACTATATCGCCAATTCGAAATCCCAGATTAACACCAGATAAAAAGAGCATGAGGTTACGTTGTCTATCCGACTCTTTGACTGCGCTGTGTAACGTCAGCCATTCAATCATAAGCTGAACATCATCTCTATTTCTGATTGGTTCAACAACTACCACATATCCTCACCTCCTTTTTAATGCACAAAAAAAGCAGAGGTTTCCTCTCTGCTATTCTTCATGATACTAATTTACCACATTAAAATTATCATTTGCTATCATTCTTATCATACATTTTAGATAATTTTAGTAACGCTTTATGTTTTGCTCGCTGGATGGTTGCAGGGCTACAATTTAATTTGATTTGAACCTCTTTCCAAGAAAGGCCATCGATATACAGTAATCGCATCACGATGTTTTCTACTGGATCATCGAGCGACTCAATCGCTTGAACGAGTTCATCACGTTCGTGGTACATTTGTTTGATTTCTTTATACAGCTGATCTGACTTGTCAATGATCAACACATTCAATTCTTCAGTTTGATTCTTGTTGCTTTTTGACTTCGGCATGCTGTCGAACTGTTGCCCTCGTAAAATACCTGACTTCAAACTGATTATTTCCTGGTGCTTTGACTTTGCTTTGATGTCGATATAAGGCAAAGCCTTCAGCCTTTTTTTGATGTCTATTGCCAAACCTTACCCACCTTCCTAAAGATTTACTTTGTTAAATTCTTCTAGACAAATGCTCGACCAAATGAAATGATTGATTTCTAAAAGCTTATCGCTCCCCATTTTTTCAATTCTTTGATAAAGCCTGATTTTAAATAATGTTTGCTTTTGTTTCGAAATTCTGGTTCCTTTTACTGGCAATGTTGCTATAAATGATAATGTTTCGCCATAAGCGCGAATTACACATTTTGCTAATATCTCACTATTCTCCCCTTCCCTAATTACAATTGATACATTAATTGTTTCGTATTTTATAACCTCAATCAGACCAAGTCTATCTTGTTTGCTGTTTGTGTTTTGAAAACCTGAATATGGGTATTTTTTAGGTTTCATTTTCTATTCCTTTCAAATGATTTCTCCATCAAATACTAGAGTGATTGTCCCTGTACCATCTCTATGCTTAGAGGTCAGCGCACGACAATCTGAACCAAACTCAACACCTTCAATCGTGATGCTTTGTTTTATCTTGTCAACGTTGATGATTGTTCCATTTGATGTTTTAATTCTCATGTTCCATCTCCTCGTTGAATTTCCAGGCTTCATACATTATCAAATCCAATTCATTTTCATGAATATTTCCTATAACTTGACATTTCTCCCAAAGAAATTTTTCGAAAGGTGAGTATGTTGCAGGTGAGATATTAAGATAAGATAAATAGAATCCAACCTCTGTGACCTCTGTATCAGCGTCTTCAAAATAAGTATATTCCCCAAAAGATACAATGCTTGCATGAGCATTTGTAATTAGGATATCTCCTTCGAATATCTCATTTCCTGCTTTATCTTTAATACCTGTGTATAGCATGAGGTCATAGTTTTTCATGTCCTCTTTTGCAACATTTCCATTTTTATAAGTTGCTTTGATAACTTGTTCATCCAGAACTAGTGCATTGACTTGCACCATTTCTTTAAATTCTTTATCCCAAGCTCTGTATCTTGGTATCATGCTAAATCCTCCAAACTAACAGTTATAGCCTTTTTAGCTTCTTTACAGATAAAAATAAGTGTTTCGCCTTTTTTCAAGTTTTTTAAATCCTTTTTTGTGAGTTTCACATTATGGACTTCGTAGCTTTCGCCATCTATTTCAAGCATCAGGTAAATCCTCCTTAGATAAACAAACTAGCCAACCAAATTAAAAATGCACTTGTAATGATTTTCGAAATACTGCTCTTTACAGCATACGAATAATCCTCCTCATATTCTTTTTTACTGGATAACACAGGCCAGATGAAAGATAGTAGTGCATCCATCCCTAATGCTTGCCAAACTGTAATTTTACTGACTGGAACAATCGTTGTGATAATCTCATTCCAACCATACTGAACTACAAACGGCGATACAACGATTACAAATACCGCACCTAATACAATTCCTAGTCTTCTCATTTTATAAATCCTCCTCTTTCACAAATACCCCGTTGATCATCTTACCCTTTCGGTCCTTAATAGCATCATAAGCAATCTGCAAGCAACTGTCTGCGTCTGTCCCGTTGAATAACGAAACAGAACTAATCACGCTATCGAGAAACATCAAGTCAGACTTAATCAGAGGCATCTGCGTCTCATTATGACAGATATGAGCGTATAGTTTCTGAGCGATATTGCCCAAGCTTGAAACCATCAATAGCAATTCAAGTTCCTGTTGATTGGCTGAAATCTGAGCACCATTCTTAATCTGTTGCTCAAGCCCAATCAATACGACTTGAATATCACCAAGTGCATCATAAATCAGCTCAGATTTGTCCTTTGCAATTCCCTCAAACAATTCTCCTTGCTCTTCCATCAGCTTCAAGAACTGCTTGACCGGATTTGCTTCATGTAAGTTACGGTCAACAAACCATTGTTGAACCTTGTTTTCTAATTCTGTGTTGTTCATATTCTTCTCCTTAAAATAATTTTATTTGATTCTCATAAGTATCAAGTCTCTGTTTGGCATGGTTAAAGATTCTTTTGTCAAGCTCGCAACCGACATACTCAAAACCTAACTCCTGACAAGCAATCAAGCTACTTGCTGAACCGACATGAGTATCAAGAATCTTATCTCCAGATTTTGCGTAGTTTTGCAGCAACCAAAGATAAAGATTGATGGGTTTTTGAGTTGGATGAATTCTAACCTCATTCAAAGCCTTGTTTCCTTGCTGGATATGTCCTTCAGATATTGACTTCCCTTGCATCATACCGTTCCACATATAGCGAAACATCCGTGTACTATCATGTAAACTGCAGTACGCTATCTCACAATCTGAGAAACTTGACTGGCCATTAACTTTATCCCACACAATTCGACCAGGCCCAAAAGAGTAGTTGAAGTAGTTCACACCCCAAATGATTTGATTTTTTGAAACTCTAAAAAGTTCATCAAAATAATCTCCATTTGGAATTTGCCACTCTGAGGTTTCGCCATACAGTCTGCTTACACCTATTGGACTGACTTTTCGTCCGTAAAATTTTCTTTTTTCTGGTCCGGAAAAATACGGTGGATCAACAATAGCTAAATCAAAATAGTTGTCAGGATATCTTTTCATGACGTCCATGCAATCTTCGTTAAGAAATAATTTCAAGTCATCACCTCATTCCAATTCCTTTGCTATTGCAGCGATAACATTGACTGTCACGCTATTTCCTGCTTGTTTGTATAATTGACTGTTGCTATTTACTTCTTGAGCTTTGTCAAATGCCCAGTCAGGAAAGCCTTGTAATCTCCAACACTCACGAGGTGTTAGCTTGCGAATACGATAACCATATGATAAATGGTTATTTTCGTGATAGCTATTACTTGTTAGTGTAGGAGCTATTTCATGCACTCCACCTTGATTATATCCATGACCACGCTGAATGATTTTAGGTTCAAGTCCTCCGCCTTGATAGGCTCTTATAGTTGGTGCGATACCGTCTGTTTCGTAAACCACACCGCATTGATTAAAATTTGGCTGCAAAACTCCGAATTGTTTTATGGTATTGCTTTTTATAGCTATCTTCTGACCCTCTCCCTTGTTCGTTGTGAGCGTAGGAGCCAAGCCGTCAGCTTGATAGACTTCTCCATTCATACCATTTCCTGATGGGTTAACGTTTCCTATTTTCACGACTGATTGGCTACTAGTTGACTGACTTTCTCCGCCGAGAGGAAAAATTCTTCTGGTACGTTCTCCTCTAAGATGTCCGACAATGAACACACGCTCTCGATTTTGGGGAACTCCAAAATTTTTGCTGTTAAGCATTTGCCATTCCATGTTGTACCCCAATTCATCCAAGGCTCCGAGGATGGTCTCAAATGTAGCTCCTCCGTCATGGTTGAGAAGTCCTTTGACGTTCTCAAGGAATAAATATCGAGGTCTGAGAATAGATGCGAACCGTGAAATTTCAAAAAACAAAGTTCCTCGTGTATCCTCAAAACCTCGTCTGTTTCCTGCAATTGAGAAAGCCTGGCACGGAAATCCTCCACAGATAATGTCCACACGTCCGATTCTTCGAATAGACTCATCTGATACTGTTGTGATGTCATGTAGCTCTATTTCTCCTTCTGTGTTATGTATCGCTTTATAACTGGCTCTAGCGAATTTATCTATTTCACAAAATCCTATACATTCATGACCAGCGGATTCCATCCCAAGACGAAAACCACCAATTCCTGCGAATAGATCAAGAAATTTCAAATCCTCACCTCATCCCCAACTCTTACCTTCTCGTACCCGTCCTTCGTAACCACGAACACACCGTAATCACGAATCGTAAGCGTGTATAGCTTGCCATGTCGTCCTTTATCGACGACCTTACCGAATATCTCAGCGCCTACGTTATCCGCCTTATAGACGATAATTGGGCGCTTTTCTTCTAGTTTTTTAATGTGGATACTCTGCCAAATATTTAATCCAGCAGATAATAAAATCCAGATAGCTATGAATCGTTTCAATCTGTGACCTCCTCAAAGTAGCTATGAAATTTACTTAAATTGATAATAGCAACCTCTTCAACAGAATGCTTTTCAATATCAAAATCTGGATCGTTTTTCCCAAATTCTTTCTTTATAGCTTTTTCCGCTAGAAAAGGTAAGTCGAATATACTTGCTCCATTTCTTAAGGCAAGCGGTTGACCGTGTTTGTTTACTACTCGATAACCTACATCGAACGGTCTGATTTTCGCAGGGATTTTTATGCGTTTGCTTTCAGTTTCTGTAGCTTGTTCAAGTGTTTGTACCATCACTCAACCTCATTTCTTCCATCTCTTACTTTTTGCAAATAATATTTATATATTTCATTGTCAGTATGTTCATTTACTAAATTTTCAAGTGCTTTATTGACTACTTCAGACACGCTTCCATAACCACCATATTCTTTAATTGCTTCGACATGGTCATATAGATCTTGTGTAATCGCTGCTTGTATCTTTCTAGGCATCACTCAACCTCATTTCCTCTCATGAATTTTGGCATGTTGCCAGAGTATTCCTCGTATAACCAATACTTTCTACAACATTCATCGTAATCATAAGTTTTTTTAATTTTTAATTTTTGTTTGAGCGTTTTCTTATATTTTTTCGGGCACGGAATGGAAAAACTTTCATCATGGACAGAAAACCAAGCTACAAAAAATCGATAAGAATATTTGTAGTGTTTTCTTTTTTGTCTAAGATTCATCACTCCACCTCCTCATTTTTTATTGATTCATACGCTCTTTTATAAGCATCCAAATATAGAAATACTATTTGAGACACTTTTTTACCAGCGAATTCAAGAGTCTCATAGTATTCTGAATCTTGTTCACTCAGGAATTCTCGAACAGTATCAGTAATGTGTTTGAATCCATACCGATCATCGAAATATTCAAATAGTTCATCAAAATAATATCGATCATTTTCGTCTAAGTCTTCATATCGCTTATTATCAAAGAAATACTCAAGAATAATTTTTTTAGCTTCATCTTCATTATAAACAAAAAGATTTCGACTAGATGCTTTGATTTTTTCAATAAAATATCCAGGGTTATTTGTGAAATCCTTATAGAAATCTTCCCAACTACCCATATTATTAAAATTTACTGCAACCAACTCACCGAAATCACCTGTGATGGCTAGAGATGAATTTTTCTTATCGAAAATATATCTTAGATTATGCATTAGATTATATTCTGGACTATGATAATCAATGATTGTAATATCATCTAATTCGATTTTTTTAGCAAGATGCTTGTTGAAATAGTGTGCAAATGATTCCATCACTCCACCTCCTGTACTTTCCAACCAAGAATATCTGCAGCTTTTTGAGCTTCTTCCTTTGTATCAAATTTCTTGACATAATCCATCGTGCCAGGTTGTTCATCCGCTAGTATGACAATATCAACATCTTCTTGATAACCTTTAAAATACAAATGATTGCCATCGGTCACTACATACTTTGTTTTCTCTACCTCGTAGCCGAATAGCCAAGCTCGAGCGACTAAATCAATCGGATTTTCTCGTAAAAACCAATTACCGACTTCTTCATTCGTGAAATTGAATTCTAATAATTCCACTACATCTTTACAAGATTTTCTAGCTTCCTCAATCCAATCCGCCACAAACTGTGGAACTTTGACTTTTTCTGGTTCGTCTAGTAGTTTCAACTCTTTCAAAAAAAGTTCAACCATTGAAATATAAGGTACAGGCTCATGAAAAGGACTGTGTTCTTTCCACAATTCTTCATACTTTCTTATCAATTCCCGTTTATTCATCTTCCAACTCCTTCACTTTCTTCCTCAATTCTTCATTCCTCTTTCTCAGCGAATCCCGTTCCAGCGCTCTGATTCGTCTTTTCCGTGCATCGCACGGTTTCGAATACTCGGCTATTTTTTCTTCGTTCCTCTTGATTGATTGTTTCATTCCGTCGATCAAGTCCTGTTTAGTATACTTCATTCAAATACCTCATCGATGTCTGCCCTCTTCAAATGGCAATTAATCGTCTAGCCCTGTCTGGGTTGGTGCGACGTTGATAGGTAGGGGTGTTGTAGTAATGGATCGTGCTCACAGATACACCCGTTAATTCAGCCAACTCCTGAGCCGTCCCTGTTCCCAGTAATTTGTCGCCTTTGTACAATGCATACGTTTTAGGTTTTGGCATTGTTCTACCTCCTAAAATGGCAAATCATCATCTGAAATATCCATTGGCTCACCCTGCCCGTAGCTTGGTGGCATCTGATTCTCCATGCTCGACTGGTTCGCAGAATTATCTTTCTTTTCAAGCGTTTGAAAACTCTCAGCAACCACTTCCGTCACATAGACACGTTGCCCTTGCTGATTATCATAGCTACGAGTCTGGATGCGGCCAGTGATTCCCACAAGAGCACCCTTTTTAACCCAATTTGCAAAATTTTCAGCTTGCTTACGCCACATGATACAATTGATGAAGTCAGCTTCTCGCTCTCCATTCGCACCTTTAAAATTCCGATTGACTGCAAGGTTGAAGGTCGCAACTGCAACATTTGACGGCGTGTATCGCAATTCTGGATCACGAGTTAAGCGCCCAATTAAAACCACATTATTAATCATGTTTAGTCTCCTTTTTTGCTGATTTCTCTCCAAGCAAATAGCCTAGAGAGAGCCATAGAAATGCCATTCCAAATTCCTTAATAAGTTCAATCATTTTTTCCCTCCTGAAAAAGTTGCTAAATAGTAACAATCCTTAGCACCGTAGTCGAATCGTGTTGTCCGCTTGCCGATATGCTTCTGAAATCTTGGGTGAGTAATAGCTGAGAATGCCCATTGATGGTCTTCCATCCGTTCAATGAGATCGTCAACGTTATTAAACGTCCCAAGAAAGAATTGGCAGTGCCCGTTATAGACGAAGTAGAGATTTAACATCAATACCTCCTATCTTTCATACCAGCAGGATACACAAAGCACTTGCCTGTCGCTCCCTCAAAGATGCGACTTGACAGTGCACCATTCCCAAAATCGTCTGAGTAAAGCTCCTTAATTTCTTCACTGCTCAAATTCGTATTGATAATCGTATTTGTCCGATTATCCAAAATCTTGAACAATATCTGATGAGCCCACTCGTTCCGCTTCGTATCAGCCTTACGGCTCTCTTTCCCAAGGTCATCCAAGAAAAGAAAATCAACCTCAGACAATAGCTTGACCATCTTAGCTTCTGAAAATCCATTGTCAAACTCAAAACTTTCTCGAATCTTATCAAATAAGCTCACAACAGATACAAAGAGCACGCTTTTCGGTTCGTCATAAGACTTGAACTGCTCATTGAGAAATCGAGCAAAACCATAGGTCAGATGACTCTTACCAACACCAGAAGGGCCAGTGATGATAGCATTGCCAGTCTCACCTTTAGCGTAGTAGCGTTCCAATCGCTTCACGAAATTCATAGCCTTTTCATCAATATCAACCTGAATCTCATAGTCATGTAGTGACTTGCTGGCCAGCTTAGTTGAAACGATACTATCGCGAGCAAAGACCTCATAAGTGTCCGATAGCTTGCTTTTAACCTCTGATTCCATATTCAACTGCTTTTCAAAGATTCGGATGTTCTCTTTCTCACACTCGGGACATTGACTGATTTCCTCAATCTTGCCCTTAATAGGAATCTTAACAGACCAAAGATGGCATCCATGGATTTCACAGACATCATCAAGAACTGTTCTAGTTCTAAATTGTTTAAACTGTTTCATCTAAAATCCTAGCCTTTCGTCAACCGTACTAGTCAAGATTGTAGAGCGTTTTGGCATAGGCTGATTCAGATAATTATCCATCTTATTGCCGAAAAGCGTTTGTGGTTGAAGATACTGTTCATACTCTGTACCTTTCCATTTAGCAACCATGATATCCACAACCTTTTTAAAATCTTCAAGGACATATCCTTCTTTCAGTCTTGCCTTGATAAATTTTTGATGACTAGCAGTATTTACCTTGAAATTTTTCTTAGCTTTCAAATTGAGATAAGAAATAACTTCCTTACAAATCGACAATTTATTATTGTTATTCTCAGTCTTAGTATTCTCAGTCTTGATTGTGTGCACTTTTTGCACTTCCTGAAATGCACTTTTTGCACTTCCAAGGTGCACTTTTTGCACTTCCTGAAATGTACTTTCTACACTTCCGTTAAGAGCCTCAAGATAAATACGGTTCGGTAAGTTCATTCCTTGTCTTACTTCCGTCATTAGACCAGCATCTTTCAACTCCTTTTTGATTTTGATAATCGTATTGTTGCTATTGCAATTTAAGTCAATCATCAACTGTTCATTGGTGTAATACTGGAAGACGTTCCCTTCTTTATCATGCCAGCCATTTTTTAAAGACAGTTCTAATCTATCGAATAGAAGCATATAGAGCATTTTAGCGTTATTGCTCAAAGTCTTATATTTCTCATCATAGATGAATGGTTTTGGAAATTTGAAAAACGATAAAAAACCAGTGACTTCACTTTTTTTAATCATGGTTATACCTCCTCCACACTTGAAAATTTTGTGTATTCTTTATGAAAATATAGTTTAACCGTCCCTAAACTACCATGTCGGTTCTTTTCCAGGATCAGCTCCGTCACATTATTCGCTTCTTGACTGTCAGCTTGCTCTTTCTGGTAGTAGGCATCACGATACAAGAAAGCGACAATATCAGCATCTTGCTCAATAGAGCCAGACTCTCGCAAATCTGCCAGCATCGGGCGCTTATCTTGTCTCTGCTCAACCGCTCGGCTTAACTGTGACAGGGCAATGACAGGTACTTTCAAATCCTTAGCTAGTATCTTCAATTCCCTAGAAATCTCAGAAACTACCTGCTGACGATTCTCACCTTTTGATCCAGTAATCAGTTGCAAGTAGTCAATGATAATGACTCCAAGACCTCCCATTTCCTGGGCAAGCTTTCGAGCTTTTGACCGTATCTCAGAGATGCGAATACCAGCCGTATCATCGACAAAAATAGGTGCGTCATAGAGATTCCCTTGTGCATGCACTAGCCTACTCCATTCCTCAACACTCAGATTCCCAGTTTTTAGATGATAGCCTTCTACCATGCCCTCAGCTGCTAACATCCGCTCAATCAAGCTTTCCGCACCCATCTCAAGCGAGAAAATAGCAACAGGATTTTTCTCTTTGACTGCGATGTACTGAGCGATATTCAGAGCTAACGCTGTCTTCCCCATTGCAGGACGAGCAGCAAGGATAATGAGATTATCCTCATGAAGACCGGTCGTAATCTTGTCCAGTCCAACGAAACCAGTAGATAGACCTGTCACAACTCCATCTGTCTGAGAGCGAGTCTCGACCATCTGCATGTGTGTATCAAGGATATCAGCCACATTACGAAATCCAGTACCCGTATTTTGATTGCTGATATCAAGCATAGACTTTTCAGTCTTTGCGATAATGTCATCGATGGACACATCACCCTGATAAGCACTCGAGAGGGAGTCAGATAGGTTTGCTATCATCTTTCTGAGCGTAGCCTTTTCTTTCACAAGCTTTGCATAATGCTCCACATTCTTCGATGTCGGAGTGGAGTTTACTAGCTCGACAACATAGTTGATGCCCCCAATAGTTGAAATATCCCCCTGATTAGTAAGAGCAGAGACCATAGTTGTCGCATCAATTGGCTCACCTTTTTCAAGCAAGGACAACATAGTTTTAAATACAATCTTGTTTGCAGGCTTGTAAAAATCATCTGGAACCAATTCATCCACTAGAGATATAAGTGAATCAGGGGAGATAAAGACAGCCCCAAGAACCGACTGCTCAGCTACTAGATCATGAGGTAGTATTATAAATTCATCACTCATGCGCTATCCTCCCAATACTTATCCAAATCAACATTCATAACCGCAGCAAGGTTCTTTTGCTCGGTCAAAATTTGACGACGATAAGGAGCAAGTCCAGCTTGTCGCTCCTCCTCGCTTCGTGGCAAGTAATAGCCGTTCGGCTTCATCTTCTTACCCACGATAGGATGACCAAAATTCACACGCAGACTCTCAATGACCTCTTCCAGCTTACGCTTCGACAGTCCAGTTTCTAGGCGGATTTCGCTCGCTTGAATGGGCAGATCGAAAGTAGCGCAATTCATGATCATGTTTAACACACGGATTTCCATTTCGCTCATGTCACGACTAACACTCATGTCTTTGCCCTCCATTTTCTTGGATTCTGCCGAAAATCCATGGTCATTTCTTTGTAGAGCAAGCGACCGTTTTCTTCTAAGAGATTCGCGTTTTGACTTCTTAGAAGATCATTATTTCTTGCTTCTTCCTGGTAGTCGTTAGCCAGTCTGTCATAATCTTCGATGCATTCTCTAAAACTATGAGGCACGTCCTCAATCGTTGAAGGAAGGCCGACAGGCGGTTGAGTGTCATAGGTAAATCTTCTATCGCTATTTTTCAAGTTTCTTCGGGCAACTTCTCCGAAATCTTCTGTTTTTTTAATGATGACTACTACATTTTGTTCATCCGATTTTTCATTTTTATCAGTCAGTAGCAACAGGATGAATACCACGATAAAGATTGCCACTAAGCCAAGCAATTGGCTTGATAAAGTTGGTTCTGTCATTTTGTTCTCCCTTACGCTCTTAATTTTCGTACTTCTTTTTCTAACTCTAAAATCTCATAAACATCATTGACATCGTACATAATATCTTTCCCTTGCTTACGAAATCTTAATCCTTTACGTTCTAACTTCTTAATATAGCCATGAGTAAAGCCAAACTTCTTCATCAAAGCCTGTTGATTGATTGGCATACGATCATTCTCTAACTGCTCCTTGACCTGCTTTTCAGCAAAGGCCAATAATTGATTCGTGAACAATTCAGCACTTTCGCCATCCAATCGTAATTGTAACGTTATTCCTTCCATTTTCTACATCCTCTCAACTATGCGGGCAAGCATTTTTGTGATATAATGGTTTAAATTGTTTAAGTAAGTACCTGATTTCCGTCAGGTGCTTTTTTGTTTTTAAATAACCACGTTTCGTGGCCTTGGATCTGAAAAAATTTCGCCAATATCTTTTTCTAGAATATCGGCGATAATAAACATTTCGTCTGATTTAAAAGCGCTCTGTCCCTTCTCTTTCTGACGATATGCCGTTTCAGAAATTCCAAGTTTTTGAGCTAATTCTTTCTGTGTAATGCCTTTTTCTTTTCTTAGTTGATACAAATAAATTTGCACGTTCCTACCTCCTTATCTTAATTCATCTGAACTCTCAAAATAGCATTATCTAATTCCTGCTTAGAGCTTTCTTGCTTATTTTGGGTTTTGGCAATAAAGTCTGAGTAAGCATCTTTCCAAGCCTTGACTATTTCTGTAGTTGAGGCTTTTATTTTCCCGCTATATGGATACCGTCTTGGTCTCATTTCCTCACCCCCTTTCAAATGTGGTATAATCAAAATAAAATGATTGGAGAAATAATATGTCATTTGATCTTTCTAAATTAAGCCTAGGCGGTGGCTTCGCAGGCAATTCAAAAGCCTTTCAATGCCCTGTATGTTCAGGTTTCTCTTCCCATTTATGGACTTATAATCCTATTGACATCAATGGAGATTACAACGAATCTATCAAATTTATTATAATTGCACAATGTCAGGCTTGTAATCAATTTTCTATTTGGATAACAAATGAAATCCAAATAAATATCTCCAGGCTCGTATTAAACACAAGCGATGCAACGTTGACATTAATTTTCCCAAATGTTGCCGAAGGAGTACCTAAACCTAATAATGATATGCCTGATGATGTGAAAGAAATCTATATTGAAGCTGGCGAAGTTCTAAATATATCTCCTAGAGCTTCTGCAGCTCTATCCCGTCTAGCTATTGAAAAGCTTGTTGCTCATTTAAACGCACAAGGTAAAGATTTAAACACCCAAATTGGAAGTCTTGTCTCTAAAGGAATGCCAATAGAAATCCAACAAATGCTAGACAGTGTTAGAGTAATAGGGAATAATGCTGTACATCCAGGTCAAATAGACATAAAAGATAACAAAGAGTTAGCTTTATCATTGTTAAGTTTTATCAACTTGATTGTAGATAATCGAATCACCCAACCTAAAAAAATTCTAGACATATATAACCTATTACCTGATTCCTACCGAAATTCTATTGAAAGAAGAGACAATTAATCTTTCTCAAAGATTAATACATTTTCTTTGTCCCAATACTGAGTTACAACTCTAACCGGGTCATCTTCTGTTCCTTTCCCTCGTTTAAATGTAATTTTTATTAATTCAACAATTTCAACACTTTCCATCTCTTTTCCTCCTTTCTCCTTTTTTCGCTCTGTGAGCAACAGCCTGCCAGGGAGTCGAACCCTTGTGCTACCGATCAGGCTACATTCATTTTGTCCATCATTCCTGCGAATGCTGCATCGAAACGAATGTCATCGATTTCGTCTTGAGTGAAACCAGCATCAAGAAGGTAACACTCTTGGCGTTCGATCTCTTCTGCCAACTCTGTCCATCCGAAAGCGAACTGACGGCAGTTGTTCCAGAATGATTCAAGCTGACCATAGAGGAAGCGTTCCTCGTATGTGTTTTGAAGCAAGGTTTCTGCAACCACTGCTTTGAAGATGTTGATGGCTTTCTCGTTTAATGTGTTCATGGTGTTTCCCTCCGGTTTGTTTTGTTATTTCCTTAAGCTTGATTTAATTATAGCACACGTTTCGTGGGCTGTCAACATTTTTTTTACGAAAAAGTAAAAAAAGTTTTCTTTTCGTGGGTTTTGTGTTATACTTTACTTATAGAAAAATAAAAAGGACTCAATCATGAATAAAGAAGAAATTGCCATTGTAATAGGCAAAAATATAAAGCAATATAGGCTTCAAAATGGTTGGACTCAACAAGAATTAGGGACTAAGATAGGGATAAGTAAAAATGCTATCGGGAATTATGAGAAAGGTTTTAGATCTCCTAAAAAGGATACAATGTTTGACTTGGCGAATGCTTTTAACATTTCGATTGATGACCTTTTCCCTCCGATTCAAAAAGACTCTTCTTCTCCCACTTCCTCCATCCAAACCATCTACGATGAACTAAACTCTACAAGACAAGTAAAAGTCCTGAATTATGCAAAGAGGCAACTGAACGAGCAGAAAAACGAAGAAGAAACGAAGGAAAACGAAGTATCAGAAGTCATTCAGCTCTACAGTTACGACTACTACGACCACCCAGCTTCTGCAGGTACAGGGCAGTATTTGAATGATGTACGAGTGGAACAGATTGAGTTGCCAGTAGATGTAGACGCTGACTTTGTTATCCCTATCAAAGGGGACTCCATGGAACCTGACTATCACGATGGCGACCTGGTATTCATTCAGACAAGCGTAGACTTGAGTGACGGAGTTATCGGCGTATTCAACTATAACGGCGATGCTTATATCAAGCAGCTCGTTATTGATGAAGACCAAGCTTATTTACACAGCTTGAATCCGGCCTATAAAGATATGCCAATTACACCAGAGACTGACTTCCGAATTATCGGCGAAGTCGTGGATTTGTATAGAGAGATAATATGAGTAGTGAAAGCAGACCCATGGAAGTGATTATACACAACCTAGATTGTCAATGTCATAGACGAAGAGAGTGGATTAGAGTCAATGATAAGTGGCATGCTATCGAATTTTCGGTAGACGATCCAAACGAACCTCCTATGACCGAAGAAGAAAAAGCTAACGTAGCCTTAATTATTCAACAACACTTATCAAAAAAATCCGAATAACAAAAGACTCTATAAAGACGCTCTGAAGAGACTTGACGTTCCTACAGAGTTTGATTACTTAAATACTACAATCTAAAAACCATGACAAGTGAGATCATGGTTAAAGAGGAATGCTTAGCATTGTTGGAATGAAAGGAAACTTATATGTCTTACTCATATGTTGCTTTAGATGTTGAAACTGCGAATGACTTTCGCGGTAGCGTTTGTTCTATCGGATTAGTAAAATTTAAAGATGGGAATATTGTTGATACTTTTTACACTTTAATAAATCCCGAAACAAGGTTTGACACCTTCAACATTTCTATTCACGGTATTAAACCTGAAGATGTTGCTGATGCTCCTACATTTCCGGAAGTACGGCAAAATATTGTTGATTTTATTGGTTCTGATATAGTTGTAGCCCACTTTGCACAGTTTGATATGGGTGCTCTTAAAGACGTATACCAAAAATATGAACTGGATTTTGATAATATAGAGTATATTTGTTCGTATCGATTGGCCAAGGTTGCTCTTCCTGGACAACTGAGTTACAAATTAAAAAGACTAGCTAAACATTTGAATATTGAGCTAGACCATCACAATGCTCTATCAGATGCACGAGCGAGTGGATTGATTTTAGAATATTTACTATCTGCTAATTCATTTTCCGACCTTGATACTTTTTTAAAAGAATATAGATACAATAAAACCGGCTTACTTGGCCAGTATGGATTTAAGAGAAAAAAAGACGCTAAGTACAAAGATAATCTCATCTATACTCCTACAGAAGAAGAAAAAGCAGCAATGAACCCAGACCATTACTTTTACGGTTTATACTTTTGCTTTACTGGAAAACTCGAGCGAATGACTAGAAAAGAAGCTAACAAAGCTGCTGCGTTAGTTGGTGGTATCCCTGAAAAAGGTGTAACCAAACACACCAATATATTAGTTGTTGGAGAACAAGATTGGAGAGTTGTTGGCACAGATGGATTAAGCAGTAAAATGAAAAAAGCACAAACCTTGTTAGAAAAAGGTCAAGATATTGAAATCATGACAGAAAATGATTTTATAAGATTGCTTGAGGAATAATTAACAAAAAATAAAAAAACCACACTCTCCAACAGCAATCTTTGAATATAAGGATTCAACTTTCCATTTTTGACAAAATGAAATATATTTGATAATATATAGTTACTAACCTAGGAGAAATCCTAGTGCAAATAATCTGGTTGGCACAAGCTGCCACGCAGAAACGGTAACTATAAACTTAGTTACCGTTTTTTTGTTGAATTAAAAATTAAAAAATCCCCACACTCTCCGACCGCCAAGTTTTTGAGTGTGAGGTTTCAACCTTCCATGTGACAAGCAATCGAAAGGATGATAAAAAAATACAACTATAGTTTATCATAAGTTCTACACCTTTTCAACTATGCGGGCAAGCAATCGAAAAGAAAGGACATTTTATGATAAAAAAATACATTACAAAAAAAGGAGAGACTAGATACCTCTTTCAAACTTACCTGGGCATTGACCCAGCAACTGGAAAAGAAAAACGCACAACACGCCGTGGTTTTAAGACCATCAAAGAGGCCAAGGCAGCCGAACGTGATCTTCTCTTAGATGTTGAAGAAAATGGTTTTTCAAACAATGAGGATTTCCAGAACCCTACATTCGCTGAAGTTGCTGAGCTATGGCTTGAAAGCTACAAGAGCACTGTAAAACCAACAACATATCAGAACGTTAAGAAAAAACTTAATGTTATGATTGACTCATATTTTACAGATATGAAGATTCAGCAAATCAGTGTAGCTTATTGTCAAAAGGTTGCTATCAAGTTAAGTAATCGCTATATCCTATATGCTAATTACTACTCTGTCATCAGCCGTATTTTCAAGTATGCCACTTCTATTGATATCATTAAGTCAAATCCCTTAGACAAGATTATCAAGCCTAAAAATAAACCCTTAAAGGGCAAAGAAAACTACTATACAAAACAGGAACTAACGGATTTTCTTAAAGTTTCCAAAGCAAATTTTAAGCCTGTAGACTATACCTTTTTTCACTTACTCGCTTTTTCTGGCTTGAGAACTGGAGAAGCAATCGGCCTCATGTGGTCAGATGTTGACTTTGAAAATAAACGGTTAAGCATTTCTCGCACGGCTGTCGTGATTGGCAAAAAACAAACTGTCCAGGATCCTAAAACTAAAAGGAGTAAGAGGGTTATCACCTTAGATGATGAAACTCTGAATGTTTTGAAACTCTGGAAACGACAGCAAATAAAAGAATATTTCCAAGTTGGTAAAGCATACCAACATGATTCGAATTATATCTTTACGAATAATAGCGGTGGATGGCTTTTAGCTGCAACTATGAAAGTGAAGCTTAGCAGATTCTTTCGTAAACACAATAAACTTAAAAAAATTTCGCCTCACGGATTTAGGCACACACATGCTTCTCTCCTTTTTGAAGCTGGTGTTGCAGCAAAAATTATTTCAGATAGACTCGGTCACAATAATGTTCAAATCACTCTTGATATGTATACCCACATCAATGATAATCAACGTGTTGAAGTAGTTGATCAGCTCATGGATTTCATCCGCTCCAGCTAAAAGTAAAGTCGTATTCAATATCGTATTCACTTTTGGTTAACACGCTAGAAGTCCACTGTTTTCAAAGGATTAGCAAGCTATGTACTATTTATGGTATAATGAAAGAATGAAATACCCAAAAATTGATTTAAAAGAAGTTCGTCAACAAGCTAAACAGTTTCAAGCTGAACATCCACGTCTATTGCTTGTCTTTTTATTACCAAGCATTTTTCTGATTCTATCCAGCTTTATAAGCCCATTATCCTTACTTGATGAGGGGATTCTTGAGCAATCCTTCTTTACTTTTTTGATGAGCTTGATCCAGTCCTCACTCTTTCCTCTAGCAATAGGATTTACAAGTTCTATTATCCTAGCTGGTGCTCTGTTTACAACCATTAATCTTTACAGAATTTCCGAGATAGAGCTTTCCTTTAAAGATAGTCTGTCCTTACTTGACAACCGCTTCTTCACCCAGACCTTTCTGACTCTCTTGCTCAAGCGTTTCTATCTCTTTTTGTGGAGCATCCCTAATCTTTTTGGTGTCTACTTGCTCTTTTATAGCAGTGCCATGGCTCGTAAATTTGTAGAACTTCATCCCGAATTTCCAGCCGTAGACGTCACCAATTCAGATATCGAACATTTTCTGCTCACTTTTGCACTCTACTTCTTTGGTAGCGTCTTTCTGATGATTTTGGGAACCATTGCCTATCTGCCACAATACTACGCTTATTCCCAAGTAGAGCTTCTCCTTTGCGATACCCTTGCAATTGGAATTGCCAAGCCAAGCCGCGTACTCAAAACCAGTCGCTTCCTTATGAAAGGCTATAAGTTCCAACGCTTCGTCCTTGATTTACAGCTACTTCCTTGGTATCTCCTTATCTGGATCAGCTTCGGAATTGCGAGCATCCCTACTTTCCCTTATATCTATAGTAGTCAATTCTTCTTTTATCAAAGATTACTCGAAATCAAGCGGAGAAAAGTTTAATGTGAATGATTAAAACCAGCACCTCAATAGAAAGTGCTGGTTGTTTTTATTTAAATGGTTACTTGATCTCTGTCTTTAATCATGTAGTGTTTTAATGGAGTTAGGCTTGCCAACCAATATAGGAAGCCACCAAAAATCGCCGTAAAGCCACTACCTGTTGTGATTAAGAAGATCGAACTTTGAATTTGTTTAGTTAGGGGATTGTAAACAAAGAGTACCGCAACTAACAGAGATACGAATACACAAGACAAACCAACTAAATTAAATCCCTTAGTAAACTCATAAGCCTGATGTCCATCTAAGAAATAAGCTGATCGTAAATCTAATTTCCGTTTTCTTATCAAGAAATAATCAACAACAATCATTCCAATAATAGGCCCTTGAATATAAGCTGCAAGCGAGATAAAAGAACCAAAATATTCTTCTACGCCACCCCAAATTGTTAACGCACTCACATAAATCATGGCAATCCAAACCATTAGTTTATAGCTCACCTTAGGCATACCACTTTTAACAATCATACAGTTCACATAGGATCCTGTCCCTTGAGTTCCAATATTTGCAAAAGCTACTAGCAATAAACTAAGAAGAGCAAAGGTAGGAGTACTCAAGGTTGAAAGCATCGCAGTTGGATCACTCTCGTAAACTCCTGTTCTTACAAACATAGCTAGAGCCATAACACCCCCCGTCGCAGCAAAGAATGGTGCCACCACGCCATAAGATAAAGAAGTAGCCCAATACCCACTACGTTCTGATTTTGCTAAACGTGGTAAAATTAATGCTTGCGTTGACCAAGAAAAGGCAGTCGCTACATTCCCCTCTCCTGAAATCATAAATCGTTCTAGTGGGCTCAAATCTCCTTGTACTGCTGGTTGAACGTTCATAATGTCAGTAATCGGAACTGCTACAAAACAAATTCCAACGATAATCAATCCAACAACTAGCAAAGCAATTACCATAAACCGATTAATACCTTTTATAACCTCCGGTCCACCAAGGGCAATCAAGGTCCCTAATAAGACACAAAGTGTCCCAAGAATTGGTGCCCAAATCCCCTTCTCCAGTCCAAGGCCGAAATTATTAGCTAGATGAATCATAGAACTGGCAAAAAGATTTGCAGTAACTGCATACCAACCAAAATTTGCTAAACTGATAGTTGTTGACAAAAATGCCACTCCACGCTTCCCTAAAACCGCTCGAAGCCAAATCCATAAATCAATTCCGTATCTCACTGCAAACAAGGTGGGAAGACACTCGATAAAGACCCAAATAATATTAAAGCTAAAAATATTGATTAACATCTGGCTAAAGGTCAAATATTGAGCAACATACGCTCCTTGTGTGTAACACCAAGTTGCAATCGCAAAACCACTTGTTGATAAGAATAAATCCCAGAAGGAATATTGCCGATCCTTACTAGTCATTGGAACAATCCCAGTTATGGTTTCTTGTTGAATAAAGTCGGTCGTTTTCGACATTATTTAATTCCTCCTGTCATAGCTAAGATAATCAAGATTAGATTAATTCCAATGATGACACCAATCAAAGCAAAATCTTTTTTTAAGAATGGTTGCGCAAAATCATAGTCTGGAGATTCCATTTCTTCCAGTCTTCGCTTCGTTTCATCTGCTACCAATTGTTCAATTTCAGATACAGATTTCATCTTATTTTTCTCCTAGATATAACTCTAATGAAAGTTGTCCGTATTGTCTGGTAAATCGATACCAAGTATAAAGAAATTCTCCCACAGGTTTTCCAACACTCTCTTGGAATAAGGCCCACAAGAACCAATAATAAGATGTCACTGCCACATAGGCTAAATAATGACGTCTTGTTTTTGTATCTGGAACTTCTTGCAAGTAAATCTCAAGCACTTTCTCAGCTTGTTCAACAGTATAATTCGAACAACCAATGAAGGTACCTAAATCCCCTGCAGGGTCCCCCATACCAGAATACTCCCAATCAATCAGACTCATCTCCTCTTGTTCGTTTAGGAGAAAATTAGGGCTATAGGAATCTCCATGACATAAAACTCTCTCAGTGTCATCCTGTTTTAAAAATTCTCTAATAGTTGAAATGTTTTTATCGAGTTCATCAAGTCCATCAAACTCAAAACGATTACTAGCCTTCAATTTTTCTCTAAAATCATCAATTCCTACAAATAAATCAAAATTATGAGTTGTCTTCTCTCCAGACTGATGTAGTTTTCTCAAGAGCCCCATAGCTTTTTCTACATGATCCCAATTATCATAATCAAGCGGTCTAGCGTTAGGGATAAATTCTGAAATCTTCCATCCTTCGTTTTTATCCATTGCAACAAATGTTCTGTCTATTTGCAGTTTTGCTGCAATTTCCATAGAAGCCGCTTCACTTGATCTGTTGATATATTTTTCAGTTCCTCTACCAGGATGACGATAAACATATTTTTTATCAAGACAATCAAAGCTAAAGGATGTATTGGTCAAACCATCTTTGAGTGGTTTAATATGAACAATATCCGAAGCATCACAATTCAAGGTCTTGCAGATGTTATCAATAATCTCAGAATTAGAATTCATCAAGTAGCGGTCATCAAATTGACGCAACTCATCTAAGGAATCAAATTCTTTAACAATATCCGCTGAATAATGACGAGCTTCTAGATGCAATTCATGAACATTGCGGGTATAGTAATCTTCCCAGAGCTGTTCTTTATAGGGCTCGTGTTTAAACTCAGTTTCTAAAATTTTTACAAATTTTTCACTAAAGGCACGGTCAAAATACACATGTCCCACCATAGCCCAAGTGTCTTTACCACCAATCTGTATGTCAACAATCATGTTGTTGGAGTCTTCGGTAGCACAATATTCGTCTGTCTCGCCTTCCACAAATATTGTTGAATAGTAGCCCCTATAAATATACTTCTCAAATGGATTTTCGGCAAAATAATTGTCCGATGAACAAATATAAGTATTTGATAGTTGATCTCTAACCAACATTAATGAAGAACAGTTATTGTATTTATAGTAATCATTATTGACAACGATTTTTACACCATATTTATCTGCAAGGTAAAACATTTTTTCCTGCATATACCCTACAATGACCGTAATATCTTCTATACCTGCTTCCTGTAGTTGTTCAATTTCCCTTTCAATCAGGCGCTCCCCTTTGACTTTTAACAATCCTTTTGGTACTTCGTAAGACAATGGTGCAAATCGACTACTCATTCCTGCAGCCATAATCACTGCATTTTGTACTCGATAAGGCTCTAAAGCTTCTTTTCCTAACTCAGATAGGTGACCTTCTTGATCAATCCAATTAGCTTCTTTCATTTCTTTAAGTAGGGAATTAATTGTTCCTAAAGAAACTTCCAATTGTTCCGCTAACTGTCTTTGTGTAAACTCCTCTTGTGGATGCTCTTGCAAAAAAGACAGTAGTTTAAATTGTTTTTCTGAAATCATATTGATAACCTCTTTTTGTTCAATGATTGTTTAAAAAAGATTATAGTATGAACAATCGCTTTTGTCAAGTATTATCCAAATAAACTTTAATAGTAAAGAAGTAGTCTTGAATAACATGACCACGCATTTCCATAAGTTTTTAAAGATTTACAAATAGCACTTCCTTAATCACACTGAAGTGAACCAACTTAAAAACAAAATTCGTATAAAAATCTAATCGTAAATAAAAAAGCGAACCATACTCGTTTCTGATACTCAGAATTCTATCTTGTCCGCTTTTTTATTTAATTTATCAAGCATAAGGATTTATAATAATGGATTCTTAAATCCAATATTTTTTCCACCTCCGCTTTTTATTTCAAGAAAAGGATACTCAAGAGTGCTAGGATTGCTGGCCCACCTTGCTTGAGAATGATTTTTTTATCTGCTGTTAAGGCACCATAAGTCGCTGCTCCTATGACAAATAAAACAAAGATTGTTACGATTTCTAAGCTATGTGAGAAATAAATTCCGTAAATAAGAAATACCCCAATCAAGGCATTATAAATTCCTTGGTTTTTAAACAGTGAGGTGACAGAGGAGCGAGTCAACTCTTCCTTGTCCATATTAAAGACTCGGCTGGTTGCGTCTGATTGAGTTGCGATACTTTCCAAATAAAAGATATAAAAATGCTCTAGAGCAACAAGTGTTGCTAAAATGGTAGTAATAATTGACATCGTTTTCTCCTTAAAATTCTATTTTTTCTAGACCTGACACTAGGTTGGTCAGTAAAGTCGTCAGCTCTTTCTGCTCAGCAGGCGATAAGATGCTCTCCATCTGTTCCTTCACTTTCAAGTGATGTTTAGGCGGATTGACCAAGAGTTGATTCTTGGCTTCTTGGGTTAATTCAACTAAGACTTCTCGTTGATTAAGCCGATTACGTTTGCGACTGACATAGCCTTCTGTCTCTAAAATCTTGAAATGACGGGTCAAAGCTGCCTGGTCAATCTGTAATTTCTCCTGAACGGCAATTTGGTTACATGGTGACTGTTGCAGTAAAAACTGCAGGATTTGATAGCGGGTCAAACTAATTCCCAATTGTTTCTCAAAAAGTTGAGTGATGGTCTGATCTGTTAAATGGAGCTGGTAAAGCAATTCATGCATTTTTAGTATTTTTCTCCTTTTGTAAGCGTTTGATTTATCAATTATTGACTCGTCAAGTATATTACAAGCAGAGTAAAAACGCAACTATTTTGCTCACGCCGAAAAAATAGCCTCTTGGTTTCAATTCCAAAAGACTATTACTTCTACATTCTAAATAAAATCAAGCCATTAGCCTACCAAGTCCGCTCGAAGGATTTCCCCCTCTTTATCGATGACAACTTCGATGGCATGGCCCGCAAAAATTTCCTCGCTATCATCATAGTAGAGAGTCAATTCCCCATCTTCGTTGATTGATAGTTCACTCAAGGAAAGTGAGTTGGTAAAATACTCTTCTGTTAACTCCACATCATTTTCATCTGAATCAATCCAGTCTTGAGCTATTTCCCACAGTTCTTTGACGATATAGTTTTTAATCTGAGCATCATGGACTTGGAAAGATCCCATAAATTTCTTTAAATCATCGAAAGAACTTGGAGGAAGACTTTCATCTGCACCCGCATCAAACATAGCATGAAGCTTAACGCCCTCATGAGTGATGAAGCCTTCAAACCAAGAATAAGCTCTGTTTAAGGTAAATTCTCCAATAACGTCTTGAATAATAACTGGTTTTTGATAGCTTTCAATCAAGGTCTCTAACCTAGCATCCGTAGATTGGTCATCTAGGTATTCTAGCAAGCGGTAGCAGTTGTTAGCCACTTCTGACATATAAGGCTCTAGCTCCATGAAGGGGCGTTTTTGACATTTAATACGATGAATTTTGTAGGGTTCAAAACTAAATCCCCAATGCTTTTCTTCAAATTCTTCTGGAGTCAAGAGCCATTCCAAACGTCCCTCACGTTCAGAGAACTCCTGAGTTTCAACATTGACACTAGCTTTAAAATGAACGGACGGCATGAGACAACCATCTTTTAAAGAAGCAGCCCCATTTACATTTTGGAGGGTAAAAATCAAGAGCTCAACAATTTCTCCGCAAAATTCCTCTTCAAAATCATCTCTTGTTTTCTCAAATGGAGTTTTTAATCGGTTTGTCATCCTTATCATCCTTTCTTTCTATGCTTAAAATCGTTAGCACGATTTTGTATTCGCTTACATTCTAGCATGTTTTAGATTTTATTTCACTTATAAAGTGGGGCATAACAAAAAAAGAAGCCGAAACTAGATTAGTTTCAACTTCTCTTTGTATTAGTTCATCGATACGTGAACGTGGTCATAGTGGTTTTCTGTAATGCTTCCACGATCTGGCATTGGATTCCAAGTGTAAGCCGGTCCATATTTACTTGGGTATGGTGCGTAGAAACGTTGTTTCCAGATGATATAGTTAATTCCACGAGTCGCCATGTTCTGGATCGCATAATCTGCAATTTGGTCTCCAAGAGCTGAGCTTACTGGAACCATAAAGTCAATAGCAAGGCCTTTTCCGTGGTCTCCGCTATCTCCTGGACGGTAGCCACTAAAGGATGTAATGCCGAATAAGTTGGCAATTTCTTCTTTAAAGGCCGCAGTTTGTGGTTGAAGACCTGCATTTTCTGATTTTGAAGCTGCAATACTTGCATAATCAGGTGCTACTGGTGCTGCATAAGTTGCTGATGAACCTTGGCTTGCTTCAGCTTGATAAGTTGATGGTGCTGATTGAGTCTCTGTTACAGTCTCTGTAACTGGTGCTTCTGTTGTAGTCGTTTCTTCCACTACAGGTGTTTCTGCGACCGGCTCTTCCACTGGTGCTGAAACTTCTGCAACGGCTCCTGTTGTTGTTTCTGCTGCAGATCCTTCTGCTGGTGTTGCAACTTCAGTAGTGGCTTCTACTACTGACTCTTCTACCGGTGCTACAACTTCTGTAACAGCTTCTGTTGTTGCTTCTGCCACTGGCTCAGCTACAGTTGTTTCTGCAACTGGTTGAGTTAAATCTTCAACCTGTACAGTTTGGTCGTCTACAGTGACTTGGTTGGTTGTCAAATCTGCTGTTGCAGTTGTAACTTCGCCACCTTGAACTGTATCAGGGGTTTGAATTTCAACCTCTGTCACTTCTTCTTTTTCATTGACAGTTGTTGTAAGGACTGTCTCAGGGAAGATCAAATCAATATTGCTGATCTTGTTCAAGTTAGCAAGAACGGTCACATCCACTCCCAAAGCTTCGGCAATGGTACTTAAGGTATCACCATACTGAATCGTATAGCTTGTTTTATTCTCACTCTTGGTAACATCGTTTTGAATTTGCTCAACACTACGCGCTGTCCATACTAGTTCTTCTGCTTGAGTTGCCAATACAGGGGCAAGGGACAAGGCTACTGTTGATGCTAAAATAATTCTTTTCTTCATACTATCAAACTCCTTTTCAAATGTAGTACCTGTCTATCATAACACAAAGAAAATAGAAAAAAAGCCCTTTTGGGGCTATTTAACAGAACTGTACATTCGTTGTAACAAATTACATTACTTGAAATAGTTTGTTAGTTTCTTGTCATCAGGCTGACACATTCTTCTTGAAGAAAATTCTAGAAGGAAAGCGAGCTAATGTCTTCTAAATGCTCTATCTGTTGATTACAAGGTACAGGTGAGGCAAGAAAATTGATACTCTGAATCCCACTATTTTGAGCAAATTCGATATCCAAAGTCCGATCACCGATATAATAAGTTTGCTGAGGATCTAGTTCATACTTATCTAGAAGATAAATCGCAGCTTCTGGACTAGGCTTCCGAGAAAAGCCACTTTGATTGGTTAAAATTTCTGTGAAATAGTGGGCCAAACCCAAATTTTCCAAAATTGTAAAAGCATTGTCCCCTTTATGGGTATAAACAAACTGCTCAATTCCTTGCTGGTCTGCCCAAGCTAAGATTTCACGCGCCCCTTGCATCAGAACCACTTGAGCATTCTTCTCAGCCAAACTCTGAGCACGAACCTGATTGAGCATATCAGCATCCAAGCCTCTTTCTTCTCCCACCTTTTCCAACAGATCTTGAACGGAAGTTTGTAGAATAAAGGCACGAACCTCAGCCTTATCATAAGGAATGTCAAACTGGGCAAAAGTCTCTTCGATTCCTGATAAAATAGCCTCATAAGAGTCCAATAAAGTTCCATCTAAATCCCAGATAAATCCAATTTTTTTCATATGTCATCCTTTCAAAGAGATATATTGCTTATAACGATAGCGTAGGAAAATCCAACGGAAACCATTATCCAAAAGTGTTCCTGCCCAAATACCAGGCAAGCCCCAACCAAGAAAAATTCCCATCAGATACCCTGTTCCGATACGGATACACCACATCCCGATACTTGTCGCATAAAAGGGGAGGCGTGCATTTCCCAAACCCTGCCAGACAGCAGTATAAATGACTGTTCCCGTCGTCATCGGAGTTCCCAGTAGAGAGAACAGCGTCACCAAAACACTGGCTTCAATAGCCACAGGATCACTGGTATAGAGATAACTCAGTGGCGTTCCCAGAGCATAGATACTAAGTGTTAAGGGCAACATGAGAAAGAGAGACAAGTAAAAAGTTTGCTTACTGAGCTTGTCAACCCTTGCCCAATCATTTTCTCCAACTGCTCGAGCCACCTGCATAACTGTTGCCGTTGCGACTCCAAAGGCGGGCATATAGTTAAACTGAGTCAAGACTTCACCAATAGCATTCCCTGCGACGGCTTCAGTTCCGAAAGAAACAACCAAAGCAATAATAACCACATCTCCAGCTCGCATCATGAGACGCTCTCCCGCTGCAGGTAAAGCCAAAGTCAGTAAGTCTTTGTCCAGTCCAAACCTTGGTCTCGTATATGGAAGTTTTAATTGTGACCACAAAATCACAACCCCGATTAAACGAGATAGGATGGTCCCCCAAGCAACACCAGCTATGCCCATATCAAGAACAAAAATAGCTAGACTTGAAAAGAGAATATTCAAGGCATTGGATAAAAGACTCACATAAAGGGGAAGGCGCGGATTATGGGTGGCGCGAATCAAGACACCCAAACTAGTCATCAAGCCCAAGAGGACAATTGTCCCACCGACCAAAGCTAGGTATAGTCCACCACTCTCGGCCACAGCCGCTTCTGTCCCCAAAAGACCAATCATCTCTTGACCAGCAAAGATGGACAAGAACCCTAAAATCAAGCTCAAAAGCAAGGTTATCTTGAGCGCTTCTGTCACATGGTAGGCTAGTCTAGACTGGTCCTTCTGCCCCAAACTTTTGGAAATGACACTGGAAATCGCAGCTCCTAGAGCAATAAAAATTGCCTGGTAAATGGTGATAATATTGCCCGCTACAGATACACCCGAAATGGCTATCAAACCTAGATGGGCTACCAGATAGCTGTCCACCATTCCCATGAGCATCTGCAAGAAATTTTCACCCATGGCTGGCAGAGCTATGTTGAGAATGTCTTTATTTTTCTTAAACAATCCTTCCTCCTGATGAAAAGAAACTCAGTTAGTTGCCCAACCGAGTTTACTTCCTCTGTTTTAAAGTCCTAGATAAGATTCTACTGCAGTCTGCATCTCTGCTGCTGCAACAGTTGTCTTGTGACGAACTGGAGCTGTTTCGAGGCCATCAACTGCTGGTGGCACTGCTACTCCTGAGATTTCGTGTAATTGAGCCAAGGCTTCAAAATCGCTCAAACCTGATTTCCCTGTTACAGCTTCTACTGCAACCACTGGGAACTTGTATGGACTAGCAGTTGATGCAATCACGGTCTTAGTCACATCACCTGTAGCAGCTTGGTATTTTTTATAAACAGCTGAGGCAACCGCTGTATGTGGATCCTCAATGTAGGCATCTGTTTGATAAACACGCTTGATTTCTGCTGCTGTTTCCGCTTCAGTCGCATACTCAGCTGCAAAGAGGTCCAAAATCTCTGCATCAAAATCAGTCAACTCATATTGACCTTGGTTATTCAAAGCATTCATGAGTTCAGCTGTCTTAACCGCATCATTACCCAAAAGGTGGAAAATCAAGCGCTCCAAGTTTGAAGAGACCAAGATATCCATAGATGGGCTAGTGGTTACCTTAAACTCACGCTTCTTGTCATAAACACGAGTTTTAAAGAAGTCTGTCAAAACATTGTTGTCATTTGAAGCACAGATCAACTTACCAACTGGTAGACCGATTTGCTTAGCGTAAAAGGCAGCCAAGATATTTCCAAAGTTTCCTGTCGGAACGGTGAAGTTGACCTTGTCACCAGCCTTAATCTCGCCAGTTTTAACAAGCTGAGCGTAAGCATACACATAATAGACAATCTGTGGTACCAAACGGCCAATGTTCATAGAGTTGGCTGATGAAAATTGCAACTTGTTAGCTGCTAATTTTTCACGAAGGGCCACATCATTGAACATATGCTTCACATTAGTCTGAGCATCGTCAAAGTTTCCATCAATAGCGATAACATGAGTGTTGTCACCAGTTTGAGTGGTCATTTGCAACTCTTGTACCTTGCTGACACCATCTTTTGGATAAAAGACGATAATTTCAGTTCCAGGAACATCCGCAAATCCTGCCATAGCAGCTTTCCCAGTGTCCCCAGATGTCGCTGTCAAAATGACAATCTTGTTTTCCAAGCCATGTTTCTTAGCTGCCGTTGTCATAAAGTATGGCAAGATAGACAAGGCCATGTCTTTAAAAGCAATGGTTGAACCATGGAAGAGTTCCAAGTTGTATTGACCATCAAGTTTGACAAGAGGAGCAATGGCTGGAGTATCAAACTTGCTATCGTAGGCGTTGGTAATACAGTAGTCCAACTCCTCTGCTGTAAAGTCATCCAAGAAGGCTGACAAAACAAGCTTGGCTACTTCTTGGTAAGAAGCGTCCTTTAATGTGTCAAAATCCAAATCTACCTTTGGATAACTAACCGGAGTAAACAAACCTCCATCTGTTGCCAAACCTTGCAAAATCGCTTGGCTGGCTGTTACGGTATTTTTTGCGTCTCGCGTTGATTGATAAACTAATGTCATAAATCTCTATCCTTTATCTATAGTCTCATCCATTATAACATGATTTTTCAGAAAATTCTTCCTTTATAAGAAAATTATAGAGTCATTTTTTCTTTCAAAGGCTCTAAATAGGTCATTTCTTGCTGACCTCTCATTTCAAGACCTTGCTCTGCTATAGCTAGTAAGTCTTTTGAGAATTGAACAATTCCAGCTGTTTCCTCATCTGAAAGCTGTTTCTTAGAAAACTGGCGTCTCAAAGATTTGTAGTCACGACCAAATCTCTCAAAGAAAGGTGCTGTTTCTAGGTATGTTTCAAGCTTGTCTAGATTCACCAGCAAACCTAGATGAAAGGCAGCCGACGCAAAAGTGCGGTCTAGTGGTTGCGTACAAACACTACGAAATTCGACCGTCCCTCGAGTTGTTAAGTCTTGATATTGGTAACTACGGTGCGTTTGAAAATCCTTCTCTTGAGGAACAAGCAGAGTTTCTTTTCCATTTAGAGTATAGGCCGAAACTTCCTCAGTAGCTAGGTAATCTCTAGCCCGAATCGGAGAAAAATAGTAGGTTTCCCCATCTCGTTCTGCTGTAAAAATCGCAGAGCGGTCGAGATAATCAAAGAAATCATCCTCATCTTTGAAGAGTCTGGCATTGACACCAACATTCTCTGGATAAATCCCATGCATGGAGTCTTCCCAAAAGATATCTCGTGAAATCTGAGTATCCCAGTCTGCTCCTGAAAACTCAGAATTGGCAAATAAGAAAGCTTTGGCTGCCTCAAGCTGAGTGAAAGCATTGATGACACGTAGGTAGTTAGCAGTCGATACGTCCAACTGAACTTGACTCCCACAGATAAAGGCTCCATATTGGGGAAAGTCATACAAATCAGCACTCTCTTGGCGACTTCCCATCTGCAGATAAGCCATCAGCATCTGGTAGCGTGGATAAGCCACAGGGCGATTGTCATTCTGATCCCAGCTTGGATGAATCCCCCAGCCCTGGATAGCATGATCCTTTTCGCCTAGTTTTTCCTGAATAACCTTCATATAAGCTTGAAATCGTCCTTGGACCTCTTGGATTTTCTGGGCTCTGCCAAAGGCAAACTCCAAGGTCGTGTAGGAAACCTCAAACAGAATCCGATCCTGACTCTTTGGTTCTACAAGTTGAATTGGATTGCCATCCTGGTCTTCCTTTTCAACTTCCAGACCGAGAACACCAACCAAAAAGTGCATCAATTCTTTGCTGACTTCAATATCGGTAGCTTGCCCATTTACTTGAACGATAGGAAACTCCAACTCAATCCCAATATAGAGGTCTGGATTTTCTTTGATATTTTTTAAATAACGGCTTTTCAATATCTGAATAGAAGGGGACATAGATACCTCTCACTCTAAATTCTCTTACTAGAAAGATCAATTGCTTTCTATATTATACCAAAATCCCCTCGAGAAAGAACTCAGAAAAATTGCTGAAAACCTTCAAGAGGCGATATAAAGTCAACTTTTCTAGCGTTTATAGGTATTTACTCGCCAATGCATCAATCTTATTTGTTCAATTTTCACAGTCTGATCAACTGGTTAAGCGATTACATATGTTTTTGCATCAAATCCCTTGTACTATATTAAATATAGTGATATAATTCACATATAAACAAAAAGAGGGCAGTTCAAATTCGACTTCACTTGAAAACCTCTCAAGCCAAGCCCCTTTTCCACTGCACCTCAACGACTAATCAAGGAGGATAGCTATGAAAGCTGTTGTTGTAAATCCAGAAGGCACTGGTGTTGCTATTGAAGAAAAAGTTCTCCGTCCACTCGAAACTGGGGAAGCTCTTGTAGAAGTTGAGTACTGTGGTGTCTGCCACACTGACCTCCACGTTGCCCATGGTGACTTTGGTAAAGTTCCAGGACGTGTTCTCGGTCACGAAGGGATTGGTATCGTCAAAGAAGTCGCTCCTGATGTTAAAAGCCTCAAAGTTGGCGACCGTGTCAGCGTAGCTTGGTTCTTTGAAGGTTGTGGTATGTGTGAATACTGTACAACCGGACGCGAAACTCTTTGCCGTTCCGTAAAAAATGCAGGCTACTCAGTTGACGGCGGTATGGCTGAACAATGTATCGTAACTGCAGATTATGCTGTTAAGGTACCAGAAGGGCTCGATCCAGCCCAAGCTTCTTCTATCACTTGTGCCGGTGTTACCACATACAAGGCTATCAAAGAAGCAAAAGTTGAACCAGGCCAATGGGTTGTACTCTATGGTGCTGGAGGACTTGGTAACTTAGCTGTCCAATACGCTAAAAAAGTATTCAACGCTCACGTTATCGCAGTTGATATTAACAATGATAAACTTGCCCTAGCTAAAGAAGTTGGTGCAGATATCGTGATTAACGGTCTTGAAGTCGAAGACGTTCCAGGTCTTATCAAAGAAAAAACAAACGGTGGGGCTCACTCAGCTGTCGTAACAGCTGTATCAAAAGTTGCCTTCAACCAAGCAGTTGACTCTGTTCGTGCAGGTGGTCGTGTAGTAGCTGTCGGACTCCCTTCAGAAATGATGGATCTAAGTATCGTTAAAACAGTTCTTGACGGTATTCAGGTCATCGGTTCCCTTGTTGGTACACGTAAAGATTTGGAAGAAGCTTTCCAATTTGGTGCTGAAGGTCTCGTTGTTCCAGTCGTTCAAAAACGGCCTGTCGAAGATGCCATTGCTGTCTTTGATGAAATGGCTGCTGGTACCATCCAAGGTCGCATGGTTCTAGACTTTACTCATTAAGATAGATAATAAATAGCAAAACGAGGTAGGGACAAAAGATCCCGCCTCGTTTTTTAGCAATAAAATTTTGACATAGCAATTTATTGAACTTAAAGTTCTTTTTTTAACGCTCAAGAACACTATTGACGAAAACGTCATTTTCTATCCACATTCTTTAAGCATCCAATGGTTGAAGTATAAGGGTCTGGAACTAAGATACAGAGTTCTGGTTCGTCGATTTCTGTACTATGACTTTTTTATATTAAATTTTTTTTACCATTCTATAGACTATTTTATAAAAGGTTGATATATCAACATTTAAAAGATAGGGCTTTTAGATTTTTTTCACTCTTTATTATAATTAGTTGCTTTTTTTCTGAAAACGATTTATACTTAAGGAGTCTTAAAGTTTTCTTAAACCACGAGTCAAACATTTTGTAAGGAGGAATGACAATAATGAGTATCGGAATCATTATTGCGAGCCACGGTGAATTTGCTGCGGGTATTCATCAGTCAGGATCTATGATCTTTGGTGAACAAGAAAAGGTTCAAGTTGTAACCTTTATGCCAAACGAAGGTCCAGACGATTTATACGCCAAGTTCAATAATGCTGTGGCTGCATTTGACGCAGAAGATGAGGTTCTAGTCTTGGCTGACCTTTGGAGTGGGTCTCCATTTAACCAAGCTAGTCGCGTAATGGGAGAAAATCCTGAGCGTAAATTTGCCATCATCACAGGACTTAACTTGCCGATGTTGATCCAAGCCTATACAGAGCGCCTCATGGACGCTACTGCAGGTGTTGATAAAGTCGCTGCAAATATCATCAAAGAATCTAAGGATGGCATCAAGGCTCTTCCAGAAGAACTAAATCCAGCTGAGGAAGTTGCTACTGCTGCAACTGCGCCTGTAGCCCAAGCTGCTATTCCAGAAGGAACTGTCATTGGAGACGGTAAATTGAAAATCAATCTTGCTCGTCTTGACACACGTCTTCTTCACGGACAAGTCGCAACTGCTTGGACACCAGATTCAAAAGCTAACCGTATCATCGTTGCTTCAGATAACGTAGCTAACGACGATCTTCGTAAAGAATTGATCAAACAAGCAGCTCCTAACGGAGTGAAGGCTAACGTTGTACCAATCAAAAAATTGATTGAGGTTGCAAAAGACCCTCGTTTTGGTGAGACACACGCCCTTATCTTGTTTGAAACACCTCAAGATGCTCTTCGTGCTATCGAAGGCGGTGTGCCAATCAAGACTCTTAACGTTGGATCAATGGCTCACTCAACTGGTAAAACAATGGTCAATAACGTATTGTCAATGGACAAAGACGACGTTGCTACATTTGAAAAAATGCGCGACCTTGGCGTTGAATTTGACGTACGTAAAGTACCAAACGACACTAAAAAAGATTTGTTTGACTTGATTAGCAAAGCTAACGTTCAATAATTAACATTAAATAGAAAAGGAATAAAACCATGTCAGATATTTCATTCATTTCTGCTATCTTGGTTGTAGTTGTTGCCTTCTTCGCAGGTCTTGAAGGTATCCTCGACCAATTCCAATTCCATCAACCAATCGTAGCATGTACCCTTATCGGTCTTGTAACTGGTAACCTCGAAGCAGGGGTTATGCTTGGTGGATCACTTCAAATGATCGCCCTTGGTTGGGCTAACATCGGAGCTGCCGTAGCTCCTGACGCGGCTCTTGCTTCTGTTGCAGCTGCAATCATCATGATTAAGGGTGGTAACTTTACTACTGAAGGTATCGCAGTCGCAACTGCAACTGCTATTCCTCTTGCCGTAGCTGGTCTTTTCTTGACTATGATCGTTCGTACCATCTCAGTTGGTTTGGTTCACACTGCTGACGCTGCTGCTAAAGAAGGAAACATTACAGCTGTTGAACGAGCTCACTACTTTGCCCTCGCTCTTCAAGGTCTACGTATTGCTATCCCAGCTGCACTCTTGCTTGCAATGCCAACTGAAGCCGTTCAAAGCGTATTGAACCTTATGCCAGAATGGCTTAAAGGTGGTATGGCTGTCGGTGGTGCTATGGTCGTTGCCGTTGGTTACGCATTGGTTATCAACATGATGGCTACTCGTGAAGTATGGCCATTCTTCGCTATCGGTTTTGCTCTTGCAGCAATCTCTCAATTGACTTTGATTGCCCTTGGTGTCATCGGTGTTGCCCTTGCCTTCATCTACCTCAACCTTTCTAAACAAGGTGGAAACGGCGGAGGAGGAGCTGCAACTTCTAACGATCCAATCGGTGATATCCTAGAAGACTACTAGAAAGGGGAACAATCATGGCTGAAAAAATTCAATTATCAAAATCAGATCGCCAAAAAGTTTGGTGGCGTTCACAATTCCTTCAAGGTTCTTGGAACTACGAACGTATGCAAAACTTGGGTTGGGCTTACTCTTTGATCCCAGCTATCAAGAAACTTTACACTAAAAAAGAAGACCAAGCTGCTGCTCTTGAGCGTCACCTCGAGTTCTTCAACACTCACCCATACGTAGCTGCCCCAATCATGGGGGTTACTCTTGCACTTGAAGAAGAACGCGCAAACGGTACTGAAATCGATGACGCTGCTATCCAAGGTGTTAAGATCGGTATGATGGGACCTCTTGCTGGTATCGGTGACCCAGTCTTCTGGTTTACAGTTCGTCCTATCCTTGGTGCCCTTGGTGCATCACTTGCTGCAACTGGTAACATCGTTGGTCCACTTCTCTTCTTCTTTGGATGGAATGCAATCCGTATGTCTTTCCTATGGTATACACAAGAGTTTGGTTACAAGGCTGGATCTGAAATCACTAAAGATATGTCAGGTGGTATCTTGAAAGACATCACTAAAGGAGCTTCTATCCTTGGTATGTTCATCCTTGCCGTTCTTGTACAACGTTGGGTATCAATCAACTTCACTATCAACCTTCCAGGTAAACAATTGTCAGAAGGTGCCTACATCGTCTTCCCAGAAGGTCCTGTTACAGGTGGAGAATTGAAGGGAATCCTCGGCCAAGCACTTAGCGGATTGAGCTTGGATAGCGTTCAACCACAAACCCTTCAAGGACAGTTGAACTCATTGATCCCAGGATTGATGGGACTTCTCCTTACTTTCCTTTGCATGTGGTTGCTTAAGAAAAAAGTATCTCCAATCACAATCATTCTTGCCCTCTTTGTAGTTGGTATCGCAGCTCGTTTCTTCGGTATCATGTAATCTCGACGAGAATGTATAAACAAAAAAAGAATCAGGTTTATCACCTGATTCTTTTGGCTCTTTGTCAAATAGTGTTGATGAAGAACCTAATGAAAAAAGAATCCAACAAAAATTGGACTACCTGTCTCCGGTTGAATACCGAAGACGGTAGCCCTAGGGTGTTTTTATTAAATTCTCACTTTTTGGGGTCAGTCCCTAAGCCTGATAGTAATTTTTTGTTCATACTATTCCCCTTTAGTCATTTACTACTTTAAGTTGCATTGCTTTAGCTACTTCTTCTGCCTTTGATCCCTTAGGTGTATGGATTTCTACATCTGGGTTACAGTTATCCACAAAATAGAAGTATTCTGTAATTTCTGTTACACTTGCTGGAATTGTAATAGATTTAATTGATGATGTCCCCCAGAATACTAATGTTCCAATACTCTTTGTTCCTTCTGGGAATACAACTGATTCTAATGAACTGTCAGAGTTGAAAACATCATCTTCTACTGTTTCTATTGACTTACCAAAGTGGACATACTTTAACTTATTGTCAATCGCAAACGCACCTTTTCCAATATATCGTACTGTATCTGGTAAAACGATTGCCTCACAATGTTTCAAGTTCGCAAGACCACGTTCTCCAATTGCGATAACAGGTTTACCTTTAATTTCCTTTGGTACACGAACAACCTTATCGTCAGAAGTACAACTATAGATGACATAACCTTCTTCCTATAAATATACGCACGTTGATATATTAATATCTTTAAGAATTTATAACTATAGTTCCTTAATTTTCCCAGTAAAAAAACGAAAGGCACCACAAGTTATTTATGTGTTTTCTTTAAACGATTCATGTACTTCTGTCGCAACTTCTCACCCGCCTTTAATTGCGGTTGCGATAGATTGAGGACCTAAATATGCATCCCCTGTTATTAGTTCATTTCTATTGTATTCTGATGTTGACCGAAAGTCAAATTTTTACCTTTCATCTAGAACACTAAAGTCTACTTTTGTTCAATTGCTGCAACGACAAGGTCACATGGAATAATATGTTCACTACCTGCCACTTCATGCGTTGATCTTCTTCCACTTTCATCTGATTCACCAAGTTCCATTGTAATAACCTTTACACCAGTTACTTTCCCACTCTCATCACGCAATACTTCTTTAATATTCTCTAAGAAATGGAATGTAACACCTTCATTGTGTGCATCTTTGATTTGTAGTGTAGCTTCTAGTATATTGTTCATATGGTCATCATTCTTTTGTTTTAGGTTTCAGCGCTTTTAATATAATGAATGTTGGCCTTTTTGTATACACTAAAATAGGGTTGGTGGAAAATTTCCATCAACCCTAAAAATTATAGAACCACACAAAACCCTGACCAGAGATAGCCAGGGTTTTGTATTTCAAAAATTATTCTGTAAATTCTATAGTTACTTTTACTTCAGAATCCATTGAAGAAAATATTGTTTTATAATAATTGATTGCAGATTCTTTAATTTCACTCTTAAATTTATCTAAATACTCTGCTTGTTTATCACTAGAAAGTTGGTTAGCGACCAATTTCCCAGTATCAATATCTTCTGTAGTTCCACTTAATAACTCTCCATGACTATCATATAAATCATAAGGATTATCTTTTGAAAGTTCAACACCAATTACTTCCAATTTTGGAACAATAACCTTATATTCTTTTTCGCTTATTTGTTCAACCTTTACACTACTTTTAATTCCAAATTTAGCTTTATAATTTAAAATTACTAATGCTGCTTTTTTAGAGAACGGCACATCAAACCCAAAAACTTGAGTTGTTTTTGTTTCAGAAATAATTTCATTAATTCCCGCATTCAAAAATACAACTTCATTCACTTTTTCAATACTTTCGATATTAATTGACGATTTGACTTCTGATTTATGTTCCTTAGGTAAGAAAAATAGCACTCCAATAGCTATAATAGCTATTAATACCACATTCAATAGTACACTAAACATATTAACTTTCTTCTTTAATATAGACAAGATAAAAAAACCTCACTTTAAATAATCTATCTAAATTTTACACATTCTAAAGAAAATAGTCAATATTTTTTCGTACTATCTTCTAAAATTAATTGTGCCTATTAAAAATGAAATTAGTTTGTTGCATTTGATTATATTTTTTGAACACCAAATCCATTTAAAATTGAGTGCTATTTTGAGCACTAAAAAAGGGCTCTTTGTCAAATAGTGTTGATGAAGAAATTTAGGAAGGGATTAAGCAACTAATTGTTGCTTAATTCCTTTTTGTTTTGGGCCAAACATTTTTGTTATTAAAATAATCCTATTTCTAAAATGGTAATAGTTTCTAAAGCCGTAGGCATTTCTTTTAAGCACTTTTATTTTATTGTTTATTCCTTCAATAGGGCCATTTGTTCTAGTTGGATACTCACAAGTATTTTGAATATATGGCAAGTAAGTCATAAGAGTCTTTAATACTCTTTTTAAACCAGGAGATAGGTCTAATTGCGTAGCTGCTTCAATCGTTTCCTTGAATTCTATATAATCTCTATCCTGTATACATTCACGAAGTGAATGTACAACCTCATAATCATTTTTAAGAGATGGATTTTTTTCTAAGATATAATCTACGATTCCTTTACTTGTTATGAAGCTTTCAAAAAGCTTATAACGATTATATTTATAGTTCTGAAGTTCATTAGAGTTCTTTAAAATTAACTTCCAATAATGTTTTAACTTTCGATATAATTTAGAGTCTTTATAGCGATGCTTATTCATGACACGTACCCGAGTTCGATTTAATTCTCTATTTAAGGCTTGTACGATATGAAAAGGATCAATGATAATTTTAGCGTTAGGAAACATTTCTTTTATTAATTGAATGTACGGTAAGTACATGTCGATGGAGATAGTTTTTACCTTTAATCTAGTCTTAGGCTCAAAACGATGAAAATACTTTTTCAAGCTGTAAGATTTTCTATCTCGTACAACATCGACCAGCTTGTGTGTAGTGCTATCACAAATAATGAAGCTCATATTACTATCGGAAGATTTGACGGATTTAAATTCATCAAAACACAAATGCTCAGGTAAATCGTGTAATGGTTTAATCTTTAGTAAACGTGTTGTATCATCTATGATACGTCTTACCGTATGAACTGAAACATTTGTTTCTTTTGCGATATAGGTTTCAGATACTGTTTCACTTATTTTTGATTTAATTTCGTTTTTTAAGCGTTTAGAGATATGACAGTGTTTTTCTACGATTCGACTAGTGTCTGCGGTAAATGAAGAGACGCATTCTCTACAGAGAAATCTCTGCTTGCGTAGATTTAAGTAGGCCGCTAGGTCTGAAACAGAACAGAGAGTGATACGAGATGTTTTCGTGCCGTTTTTAACGATATTATTATTTCGGCTAACACACCCACAAACGGTACAAAATTCTGGTTTATGCGTATAAGTAGCTGCATAAAATAAAGATTTTCTCTTTTTAAATATCTTCTCTTGAACTTTATTATCCCAAATAATGTTTTTATCTTTGATTTGTAGTGTAGCTTCTAGTATATTGTTCATATGGTCATCATCCTTTTGTTTTAGGTTTCAGCGCTTTTAATATAATGGATGTTGGCCTTTTTGTATACACTAAAATAGGGTTGGTGGAAAATTTCCATCAACCCTAAAAATTATAGAACCGTTCTTTTTATATCTCATTTATTCTGCCAAGGCACCCATTGGATCCCATGGTGCAAGGACGGTTGGTTCTGCTTCATAAGCAGCTCGTTCTTCTGCTGTTAGCAATTCTTTGCGAACAACGATTTGGTAAGTGTATTCGTCCATCCAAGCATCTGAGGCAACAAAGTAACCATCTGTACCGACCTTGTCTCCCCATGAGTTTTCAACTTTCCACTTGATTGATTTACCATTTTCGTCCAAATCAACACCTGTCAAGACCATAGCATGAGTCATCAAGCTTTCGCTGTAGTCCAAGCGTCTAGCCTTGTCTTGAGTGAGTTGAATGTCCATGCTTGATTCAAAATCATAAACATCTGTCGCAAGGATTCCTGCTTTACGGTTGCTGAGCTGGCCGACATCTGAACCAAACCAAACAGTTTCTCCTGTCTGCATTTGAGCAATGGCCAATTCTTTCAAGCGTTCCATAGGTACGTTAATGTAGCGAACTGCACGGCTACCAACGACATTGCCCAACATCTCAACTGTGTAAGATTTACCGTAAGGTTTATCAGCAGTTGGAGCATTGATCACAGAAACATAATCTTCTAGTGGAAGATCGACATATTTCTTGTAAAACTCTTGTGGAGTGATGTTTTTTTCGCTTTGGTAGTTATTATCCTTGTCACGATAAGCAAAGTCAAACTGACGTGGTGGGAGACCTAGTGACATTGCAAGGAAGTTAAAGATTTCTTGCAAGAGGTCTTCTTTCTTAGCTTGAACACTTGCTTGATCCGCACCTGAAGCTAATAGGTCGCGCAAGATTTGAGCATCTTGACGGAGCAATTTGTTAAGGATGGCATTGAGCTCACGACTGTTGCTAGATGAAACAGACTCTGGATAAACAGACTTAGGAACGACACCGTATTTCTCAAAGAGAGCCACAACCATATCCCATTGTCCACCATCTTGTTGAGGAGTTTGGAGCAGGAAGCTAACCTTGCGGCTTGTCAAGTCTTGGTCAGCAGTCGCAATCACTTGTTCCAAGAACCAGTTAGATTTTTCATACTTGTCCCAGAAGAAGGTGTGGGCTTGTGACAATTCAAAGTTTTCAAGTTTGTATTGAGAGATGAGTTTGTGACGAAAAGTGTTGAGGGCCGCAAACATCCAGCAACGACCAGAAGCCTTCTGGTTAGTAACCTTATCCTTTGTCAGATCAAGTGAGAAAACTGGTGTGTTGTCTACATGGCTTTGGCGACGCTCTAGGGCTGCAAAAATTCCATTGTGGCTAGCTGCATTTTCGATAGCTTGGTATTTGACATTTGCTTCATAGTTGGCAAATAATTTATCAGTAAATGATTCTTGAATCGCGTTCATAAAATCCTCCTTTTATAGTCAATTGAAACAAGAACAAGACAAAAGAGCCTCGAAAAAAGTACTACAACTTGGCAATACCTTTTTGAGATGCTTTTTGATATGGGCCCATGTTTTCTCAATAGGATTGTACTCAGGTGAG
>NZ_JASHFS010000014.1:0-79263 GCF_047460685.1 Streptococcus infantis
TGTGTGATGCTTCTGTTATACTACCTGTTCGCTCACAATAGGAGAGAACTTTTTTACGAAAATCTATTGAATATGCCATAAGAAGATTATACCACATTATGTACTGTTTTAGGTTCATTTTACTATAGTAAGTATTCCACCGAGGATAAGTGTTTCGAGTTTCATGGGTTATTTAAAAGGAAAAAGTGCACTCATGATGTTTGACAAACACGCCAATCTAAAGTACAAGTTTGGGAATCGGCATTTCTGGGCGGAAGGTTATTATGTAAGTACGGTGGGACTCAATGAAGCCACAATTAAGAAATATATCCAAGAACAGGAAAAGCATGATATAGCACTAGATAAATTGAGTGTCAAAGAATATGAGGATCCCTTTAGGGATAGTGGTAAGTAATACTAACGCCTCTTTGAGAGGCAAGTGACGAGTCAAGAGCAATGAGGCTTGAACAACGTGAAAGCCAGCGTCTTTAGGCGCTGGCTGGTAATTTGGGCTCTATAATTTCTGTAGTGGGTAGAACCACCATAGGAATTATGGAGCCTATTTTGTTGTAGAAAAAAAGTCCCATAAGACCTATAATGAAAAGTGACCAAACCATCATTAGAAAGAATCTTATGGAACAATTAAATTTTATCACAAACTTACTCGAAATTAAAGATAAGAACATCATAATCTTGGATTATCTTGATGCTGGAACGCATAAAGAAATCATCGCTAAGCTAGATTATACTGCACCTGTGTGCCCTCGCTGCCTAGGGCAAATGACTAAATATGACTTCCAGAAAGAATCTAAAATCCCTTATCTAGAGTGTGCAGGCTATAAGACACTCATTCGATTGAGAAAACGCCGTTTCCGTTGTAAAGTCTGCGGGAAAATAGCTGTTGCAGAGACTTCTTTAGTCAAAAAGAATCACCAAATCGCGACCATCGTCAACCAGAAAATCACTCAAAAATTAATCGAGAAAGTCCCTATGACGGCTATCGCAGAAAGTCTATCTGTCTCTACTTCGACAGTCATTCGTAAATTGAAAGAATTCAAATTCAAGACAGATTTATCTTTCCTTCCAACTCACATGTCTTGGGATGAATACAGCTTCAAGAAAGGTAAGATGAGCTTCATTGCACAGGATTTTGATTCCAGAAAGATCGTAGCTATCCTGGATGGGCGGACTCAAGTGACCATTCGCAATCATTTTCTTCGTTATTCTAGAAAGGTGAGAAGTCGCGTGAAAGTCATTACCATGGATATGTTTAACCCCTACTACGATATAGCCAGAAAAATTTTTCCTAACGCTAAAATCGTTCTCGACCGCTTTCACATTGTCCAACATCTCAGTCGTGCTATGAACCGTCTTCGCATCCAAATCATGAATCGTTTTGATAGAAAATCGCACGAATATAAGGCATTGAAACGTTACTGGAAACTCATTCAACAGGATAGCCGTAAACTCAGCGATAAACGATTTTATCGCCCGACTTTTCGCTCACACCTGACCAATAAAGAGATTCTCGAAAACCTTCTTGCATACTCTCAAGAACTTAGAGAGCACTATGACCTCTATCAACTATTACTGTTTCATTTCCAAGAGAAACAAACAGACCATTTCTTTGAACTGATTGAAGAAACGAGTTCTTGTGTAAATCCTATTTTTCAAACTGTTTTCAAGACCTTTTTGAAATACAAGGACAAAATCATGAACTCACTGGAACTGCCCTACTCAAACGCAAAACTAGAGGCTACTAATAACCTCATTAAGGTCATCAAGCGCAATGCTTTTGGCTTCCGGAACTTTGAAAACTTTAAAACTAGAATCCTCATTGCTTTGAATATCAAAAAGGAGAGAACCAAGTTGGTCCTCTCCAGGTTATAACTTTTCATCAACCCACTACAGTTGACAAAGAGCCGTAATTTGGGCTTATAGCCCTGGGGCAAACCACCCGTTAGACGGGTGGTTATGATTATTCTAAACGACCATCTTTACGATAGGCGATATCTGGTTGCCATGTCCATTTGGCACCGTATTTCTCAAGGAGATCAAAGCTAGCTTGAGGTCCCATGCTACCAGCCTTGTAGTCATGAAGTGGAGCTCCGTTTTCAGCCCAAAGCTTCTCGATACGGTCAATCAATTTCCATGATGCACTCACTTCATCCCAGTGGCTAAAGTTAGTTGAATTATTGTTCAAAACATCATAGATGAGTTTTTCATATGGGTCTGGTGAAGCACCTGTTGCAGTCGCATCTGTTCGATAGTCAAGCGAGTTTGGCGCAAGGCTAAACTCTTCCCCCACCTTTTTACCGTTAAGACTGAGAGAGAATCCTTCTGTTGGTTGGATGTAGATTGTCAAAATATTTGGTGCTAGAGGTTGATCAAAGATTGAATCCATTTGTTTGAAGACAATGTTCACGTGTGTTCCTTTTTCAGTTAGGCGTTTACCTGTACGGAAGAAGAAAGGTACATCACGGAAGCGGTCGGTATCTACAAAGAAGGCACCTGAAGCAAAGGTTTCTGTCATAGATTCAGGGTTAACATTTGGTTCACTACGGTATGAAATATATTTCATGCCATCAACTTTACCAGAACGATATTGACCACGGATGAAGTGCTCTTTAAGTTCCTCATCTGTAGAGTGGTAGAGGTTCTTGAAGACCTTGATTTTCTCTGCGCGAATGTCATCCTTGGTAAAGCTAGCAGGCTTGTCCATAGCAAGGAGTGACAGGAGTTGGAGTGTATGGTTTTGAACCATATCACGAAGGGCACCAGACTCATCATAGTAGCCACCACGCTCTTCAACACCTAGACGTTCTGCAAAGGTAATCTGAACATTATCGATGTGTTCACGATTCCAAACATTTTCAAAAATCATATTAGCAAATCGGATAGCAAAAATGCTTTGAATCATTTCTTTACCGAGATAGTGGTCGATACGATAGATTTGCTCTTCGTTAAAAGTAGCTAGGAGTTCTTCGTTTAATTTGCTTGCAGTCTCATAGTCGGTTCCAAAAGGTTTCTCAACGATCAAACGTTCAAAGCCTTTACCATCAACAATTTGCTCTGATTTGAGGTGTTTAGCGATGGTACCAAAGAACTGAGGTGCCATTGAGAGGAAGAAGAGTTTGTTGTGTTCAGTCTGATATTTTTCATTTAATTCAGCCTGAAGTTTACGTAATTCGATGTAGTGCTCAGTGTCATTAACATCGTGGCTTTGATAGTAAAAATGACTCGCAAATGCTTGAGCCTCTTCAACGCTATCAGCCAAGTCAAGAATTGATTCGACAACAACAGATTCGAAATACTCCTTACTCCAAGGTCTACGAGCAGTTCCAATAACAGCAAAATGATCAGAAAGATTACCTGATTTATAAAGTCTAAAAAGTGAAGGGTAGAGCTTACGTTTGGCCAAATCCCCACTTGCACCGAAAATTGTAACAATAACTTTTGATGACATCTAGCTACCTAATTTCTATTTTGTTTCCTAGTTAAACTAGGCATGAGGAGTCCCCATTTTTCATATCCTTTATTTTATCATAATTTTCTAAAAAATCCAAAAATCCAATACGGCTATACTAAGAGGTTAGGCAAAACTCAATTTCATACTCTTCGAAAATCTCTTCAAACCACGTCAGCGTCGCCTTACCGTACTCAAGTACAGCTTTCGGCTAGCTTCCTAGTTTGCTCTTTGATTTTCATTGAGTATTAGGAGAAACCGAAGTAAATCTTTCCACAATAAAACGCATAATATCAAGTTTTTTATACCTGATACAATGCGTTTTTTTGATTATAAAGACTTTTAGCCCTGCCTCTAGGCGTTTAGAACCTTGTCTAAAAATTCTTTAAGTCGCGGATGTTGTGGGTTGTCAAAGATTTGATCAGGTGTTCCGTCTTCTAGGAACTCGCCATCTGCAGTAAAGATAACGCGGTTAGCAACCTGACGAGCAAATCCCATCTCATGGGTTACGATAATCATGGTCATGCCTTGCTCAGCCAATTCTTTCATAACGTTTAGTACGTCTCCAACCATCTCAGGGTCAAGGGCAGAAGTTGGTTCATCAAAGAGCATGATATCAGGATTCATTGCTAGTCCACGAGCGATAGCCACACGTTGTTTTTGACCACCGGATAGGCTATCTGGGTTAGCATTAGCTTTATCTGCTAGTCCAACCTTTTCAAGCAACTCCATTCCCAATTTCTCAGCTTCTTCTTTAGTCATCAACTTGTGCTCAATTGGAGCAAAAGTAATGTTGTCCAATACAGACATGTGTGGGAAGAGGTTGAAGTGTTGGAACACCATTCCAATATTTTCACGGACGTGGTCAACGTTGGTTGTTTTTTCAGTTAAATCATAGCCGTTCACAGTGATGTGACCGCTAGTGACTTCTTCTAGAAGATTGAGGCTACGGAGGAAGGTTGACTTACCAGAACCTGAAGGACCGATGATACAAACAACATCTCCTTCATAGAACTTAGTCGTAATTCCTTTTAGGACTTCATTTTTTCCGTAGTTTTTGTGTAAATCATTTACATCAATTTTTAGTTTTGCCATTAACGAATCCTCTTTTCTAAGCGTTTCGCTAGTCTAGTCAAAAGTGTGATAATTACAAGATAGAAGATGGCAAGGATTGCATACATCTTGAAACTTTGGTAGTTACGGGCGATGATGATCTTACCAGTTTGGAAAAGTTCAACCAAACCGATAGCAGATACGATAGTTGTATCTTTAAGAGCGATAACGAATTGGTTAACGAAGTTTGGCAACATTAATTTAGTTGCTTGTGGCAAGATAATCTTACGCATGGTTTTTCCATAAGAGATACCCAAGCTTCGGCTGGCTTCCATTTGACCAACTGGAACGGCCTGAATACCACCACGAACGATTTCAGCGATATAAGCAGCTGCATTGAGCGATAGGGCAATAGTACCAGCTACAAAGTCGTTAATGGGGCTTTGTTGGCCTGTAATGGACTCGATAAAGTTTGGAATTCCCCAGAAGATGAAGGCTGCAAGAATCATCAATGGAATACCACGGATAACGTCAACGAAAATCTCAGAGATCACACGAAGAGATTTGTATGGGCTAACGCTAAACATACCGAAGATAATCCCGATGACAATGGCAATAGCAAACGAGATAAGAGCTAGAGCAAGAGTGATGCCAAGACCGCTAAGGAGTTGTTTGTAGTTGTTTTGGAGCAAGCCCCAGATAGTTGTCTCATCAACAGTGCTTGTTGATGTAGTTGATGATTCGCTAGCTAGGTATTTGTCAAGAATCTTTTGGAATTCACCGTTTGCTTTAAGGTTTGCAAGTCCGTTATTGAACATTTCAATCAATTCTGGATTTGCTCCTTTTTTAACAGCAAAGGCTGTTTCTCCGATTGGAGTTCCAGGGATTGGTGTTTTCAATTTTTGACCTTGGCTGATAGAATATTTGAGAACAGGCTCATCATCCATAACGGCATCGATGGCACCAGTGTTTAAACTGTCATACATTGATGAACCATCAGCGAAGGTTTTGATTTTGTAACCGTATTTGCTTTGGTTTTCAGTTAGGAAGGTTTGAGAAGCAGTTCCGTTTTTAACACCGACTGTCTTTCCTTTCAAATCTTCATAAGAAGCAATGGTACTTGATTCTTTGACACCAAGGATAGTATTGGCAGTGTAGTAGGATTCTGAGAAGTCAAAAGTTGCCTTACGAGCATCTGTGACAGACATACCAGCAATGATACCATCAGCTTGACCAGCTTGGACAGCACTGATAGCTGCATCGAAACCAGGATTGGTAATTTCAATTTCAAAACCTTGGTCTTTAGCGATGGCCTTAATCAAGTCCATATCAATACCAGTAAATTGGTTGCTTGAATTTTGGAAAACAAAAGGTGCAAAAGAAGAATCGCTGGCAATGATATATTTAGCTTTAACAGGAATAGCTTTTAAGCCCGCTAGAGTAGTTGTAGTTGGCACTGCTGAAGACGATGAAGCAGTCCATTTCTTGATGATTTTATCAAGACTACCATCTTTTTTCATCTCAGCCAAGGCTTGGTTAAATTCAGTGACTAAGTGCTCGTATTTGCTACCTTTTTTAACACCGAAAGCAAAGCTACCTACAGCTTCACCATCCATTTCAATATGGAGGTCTTGACCTTGGTTAATGGCATATTCGATAACAGGTTTGTCATCCATCATGGCATCGATGGCACCAGCACTCAAGCTGTTGTTCATCAAATCACCAGTGTCAAATGTTTTAATGCTAAAGCCATATTTGTCCTTGATACTTTCAAGGAAACGTTGAGCGGCAGTACCGTTTTTAACACCAACAGTTTTACCTTTTAATTGGTCATACTGGCTAATCTTGTGTGACTTTGTAGTTGCAATGACAACTTTTGTATCATAGTAAGTATCAGACATGGTGAAAACTTTTTCACGTTCTGCAGTTTTTGTCATTCCTGCCATAATTGCGTCAGCTTGACCAGCTTGAACCGCATTTACCGCTGCGTCAAATCCAGGATAGGACATCTGAATGTTCCATCCTTTAATCTCAGCGACTTTGTTAATAATGTCAACATCAATTCCTTTATAAGTTTGATCTGAATCTTTAAACTCAAAAGGTGCATAGGCGGTATCAGACACAATCTTAATCGTCTCTGCTTTCGCAATACCTAATGAGAAAATTGGGAATAAAATTAGCAAAAATGCTAGAAATTTTTTCTTCATTTTTAGTCTCCTTTTCCGAATATTTTCCCATTATATCAGAAACTAAAAAAGTTGGCAAATATTTAGTGTTTTCATGTGAGAAGATGTGACATAAGATGCTAAATGGCAAGAAGTTGAGAATCAGTAAGTCGATCCTTTTTATGGTAAAATAGAAGGATAGAAAATGTGTATGAGGCAATTATGATCAATAGAATTACAGACAACAAATTTAAACTCGTATCTAAATACCAACCGTCTGGTGACCAACCGCAGGCCATTGAACAGTTGGTTGATAATATCGAGGGTGGAGAAAAAGCTCAGATTCTGATGGGGGCGACTGGAACAGGGAAGACCTATACCATGAGTCAGGTCATTTCCAAAGTCAATAAACCAACTCTGGTTATTGCCCACAATAAAACTCTAGCAGGACAGCTCTATGGGGAGTTTAAGGAATTTTTCCCTGAAAATGCTGTTGAGTATTTTGTGTCTTACTATGACTATTACCAGCCAGAAGCCTATGTCCCTTCTAGTGATACCTATATTGAGAAGGATAGTTCTGTCAATGACGAGATTGACAAGCTCCGCCACTCAGCGACTTCAGCCCTTCTGGAGCGCAATGATGTCATTGTAGTAGCTTCAGTCTCTTGTATCTATGGTTTGGGTTCGCCAAAGGAATACGCTAATAGTGTCGTGAGTCTCCGTCCTGGTCTAGAGATTTCTCGTGATAAACTCTTGAATGATTTGGTGGATATCCAGTTTGAGCGCAACGATATTGATTTCCAACGGGGAAGATTTCGCGTTCGTGGGGATGTGGTAGAGATTTTCCCAGCTTCCCGTGATGAACACGCCTTTCGAGTGGAATTTTTTGGAGACGAAATTGACCGTATCCGTGAAGTTGAAGCGCTTACAGGTCAGGTGTTGGGAGAAGTGGATCATTTGGCGATTTTCCCTGCGACTCACTTTGTGACCAATGAGGACTACATGGAAGTTGCCATTGCAAAGATTCAGGCAGAATTAGAAGAACAACTAGCTGTCTTTGAGAAGGAAGGTAAACTGCTTGAAGCCCAACGTTTGAAACAGAGGACAGAGTATGATATCGAAATGCTGCGTGAGATGGGCTATACTAACGGGGTTGAGAACTATTCACGCCATATGGATGGACGTAGCGAAGGAGAGCCTCCTTATACGCTTCTCGACTTCTTTCCAGATGATTTCTTGATTATGATTGACGAGAGTCATATGACTATGGGACAAATCAAGGGAATGTACAATGGAGACCGCTCTCGTAAAGAAATGCTGGTTAATTATGGTTTCCGTTTGCCGTCAGCCTTGGACAATCGTCCTCTCCGTCGTGAAGAGTTTGAAAGTCATGTGCATCAGATTGTTTACGTTTCAGCGACACCTGGTGACTATGAAAATGAACAGACTGAGACAGTGATTGAGCAAATCATTCGTCCGACAGGTCTTTTGGATCCTGAGGTGGAGGTCCGTCCGACTATGGGACAGATTGATGACCTCTTGGGTGAAATCAATGCCCGTGTTGAAAAGAACGAGCGAACCTTTATCACCACCTTGACCAAGAAAATGGCAGAAGATTTGACCGACTACTTCAAAGAAATGGGCATCAAGGTCAAGTATATGCACTCGGATATCAAGACTTTAGAGCGGACGGAGATTATCCGTGACCTACGTTTGGGTGTCTTTGATGTCTTGGTCGGAATCAACCTCCTCCGTGAAGGAATTGATGTTCCTGAGGTAAGCTTGGTTGCCATTCTCGATGCTGACAAGGAAGGTTTCCTTCGTAACGAGCGTGGACTCATCCAGACTATTGGACGTGCCGCTCGTAACAGTGAAGGGCATGTCATTATGTATGCGGACACTGTGACTCAGTCTATGCAACGTGCCATTGATGAAACTGCTCGCCGTCGGAAAATCCAGATGGCCTATAATGAAGAACATGGTATCGTTCCACAAACCATTAAGAAAGAAATCCGTGATCTGATTGCTGTGACCAAGGCAGTTGCTAAGGAAGAGGACAAGGAAGTTGACATCAACAGTCTCAACAAACAAGAGCGCAAAGAACTCGTCAAGAAACTAGAAAAACAAATGCAAGAAGCCGTTGAAGTGCTTGACTTTGAACTAGCAGCACAGATTCGCGATATGATGCTGGAAGTGAAGGCGTTGGATTAGGGTGTTAGTAGGAGATGAAATGGCAAATTTACATTATTTTACAGGTAAATTTAGTGAATCTGAATTAAAGAATTATTTTTATTCTTTGGATGGAAGAGAACAGAAATCCGAACTTGAAAACTTTATTAATCAATATTTAGACTTATCTAAAGAAGAACAATTAAAATATGTTAAATCTTTTCTTGCAGTTTGTGTAACTTTTGTTGTGCAAATTGATAAAACTGTTAGAAAAAAGATTTTAGAGACCTTAAATAAAATACTATCAAATAATTTACTATTATATAATTGGTATGATTTTTCTAATTATTTATTTATTCTTTATTATTATTTATTTGAACCAAAAGAATATGAAGAATATTCTATATTGTTTGAAGATGGAAGTTGTTTTTTAAGAATTCTTGAATTAGTATTATATGGTGATTTAGAGGAACCTGAATTACTAGCTCCTCCAATACTTTCAGTTTTTTATCAATTATTTAATCAGAATACTTTACCAGAAGAAAAAAGAATTTTGTTAAAGAGGGAATTAGAATCATTTATAAGTTTTATATTCCAAGATATTGATTTTGAGAGAATTGACTATTGGTATTTTGAATTAGATGAGATGGTATCTATTTTTAAAAATGAACATCTCGAAAAAATTAATAACTATTATTTCAATAACCCTCAATCTAATTATGTTGAGGAATACTTAGATTTTGTATCAAGGCATTTTGATGATATAATTGAAGATTCGATTGATGTTGTTCGAAAGATAGCAGAAGAAAATGATTCGGATATAATTCGCAACCAAGCTATTAAGTTAATTGAGGAGTATAATCATGATATTTTGAATGAGAAAAGTGATTCAGAATTTATCCTGTCATTTGATGCTAATCAACTTTTAGAACAAGCGGACAAGATTATATACTATATACGTTCTAAATTGACTGTTGATGCAAATGAGTTGAAAGAAATAGGTTCCTTTGGACATTATACTAAGATTGACACATTAACAAATTATCTTATAAAAGCTGACTGGAAAAATGACAATAAAAATGAAAATGATCCTAAAGTAAAATCTCCCTTTTTACGACTGACTAATCTAAAACAGTTAAATGATCCGATGGAAGGAAGAGCAGTATATGATTATTTGGGTATAGATAATACGTTTTTCAAACAATATCAAACTTCCAATGTTTTTATATCTTCTCTAACCACGGTATCTGATAGTTTACCTATGTGGAAGGAATATGCAGATTCATCTCAGGGAGCATTCCTTGAATATGATCTGTCTTATCTTGAAGATATAGTTGCTCATAAATCGATAGAGTTTGTTAAAGTTCATTATTTGGATTTAATGTCAGCGAATAAAGATGAAACAGATGTTGGTAAATCTCTTGATAATTTAAAACAGCTATTTGAAAAATTGCAAGAGCTGAAAGCTGAAAAAGAATTGATAAGTTTTGCTGAGAAATTGAAGAAGATTTCTTACCTTTTCAAGGTTAAAGACTATGAGTATGAAATGGAGTATCGTATTTTAATTAATTTAGATGATACAGCTATACAAAATATTATTAAAAGAGATATCAATGATTCGACAAATGAGAAATACTTTAAGAAAGAAGAAATTGGGTTAGAAATTTTTGATAAAGTTAACTATAATGATTTTAGGAAGTATATTGTATTAAGCTCAAAAGACAATGGCAGATATGATTTATTTGTATACATCAATTTGGCTCCTTTGAAGTACTCAAAAGTAATTCTGGGTCCAAAGGTTACTGATGCAGACTATATTGCTCCTTACCTCAAACTTGCTAATCCAGATATAGAGATAGAAAGTTCGAAAATCCCTTATCGTTGAGTTTAGAGATTCACATTTTTTTTAAATTTTGTTGAAGAATGAGTAATTCCACTCTTGAGTAAAAAATGAAAAATAATAAGAGTAATTCAAATAAAAAAAGGAATCACACAAGAAAAGAAAGTTTTCAGCTTTGGATGGATTCTCATAAATTAGTAGGTTTCTTCTTGGTATTTGGCCTAATATTAGGAATAGGGCTAGGTGTCACTCTTGTTTTTAAATTCCTTCCTATTCCATCACCATACAGAGAATTCAACTATAGTTTTCCAATATATATAAATATTTTTTGTCTGGTGTATCGATTATTTGACTATTGGTTCCTAGACATGTCTAAGACAAGGATGACAATAAAAAGATATGCAGATTTATTTATCTATCTTAATAGTATTGGTTTAATAGTTCATCTCTTTATTGGTATTGGCGGGAAAAATAGTAAAGGAATTTTGCCGTCCCTCTTATCCCTAGATCACCGTTACATTTGGTTTCCAATCGTTACTTACTTAATATTCTTTTTAGTAGCGATTTTGATAGGTTTTCTTTCCAAGTATATTGAAAAGAGGACAAAAGGAAATGGGGAAAATTCACTCAAATGAAAAATCATAAAAGAAAATTAAAAAGGAAAAAGAAATTATCCAGGGTAGAGAAGTTCAATCTGTGGTTAGATTCTCATAAGCTGTTGGCCTTCTTAGTGGATTTTATAGTTTTATTATCAATAACTGGACTAATAGGTATTGTTTTTCAAGTAATTATCCTTATACCAAGCCCATATAACCATAAGGACTACATGTTTCCGCTCTACTGTAATATACTTTTGATATTTGCTAGGTTCTATGCTTATTATCTGCGAGAAATTTGTTCAACTAAGAAAAATTTTAAAGATTATTTAGAACCGTTTCTTTATATCAATAGTTTCGGTTTTATAATTCACTTGACATGGGAATTAAAACACGGACTCACTACGTTTTACCTCCCCTCTTATCCCTAGATCACCGCTACATCTGGTTTCCTATTGCAACTTATCTGATCTTTTTCAGTTTGGCATCTATTATAACTCTAGCGATGAAATATATTGAAAAGAAAAGGAGTCAATCATGATGAAACATCTAACTGTATTTAGGTTTATTTATCTTTTGTGCCTGGTATTTGTACTGCTTCATTTTATCTTAGGGCTTTTTGGTTTAGCCTTTACACCGGTCTTGTGGAATTTCTGGTTCTTTGGTCTTTGTTTAACCCTATTTATCCATCCGTGGACTATCTTTTATAAATCTAGAATCTTTCAATGGCATCATCTGATTTTTCAAGCTCTCAGTGGATTCGTTGCTCTCATAATCTGGTTTATGATATTTTTATTTTTCTCCACGGTTCCAGATTCATCTATGCCTATCAATTTAGACTACTATGTGATTAGGGAAAAAAATGAAATAAGAATCATCAGAGGATTCTTACTCCATGAAATTCATGAATATCATGACTTAGTTAATCCTTTGATTATGAAATCTAAAGTTAAGTATGTAGAAAAAAATTAAACATTAGAAAGTGAGTTCTATGTCTAGAGCACAATTAACCATTTTAACTAATATTTGCCTGATTGAAGACCTTGAAAATCAGCGCGTGGTTATGCAGTATCGATCGCCTGAAACCAACCGCTGGTCTGGCTATGCCTTTCCAGGAGGTCATGTTGAAAATGGAGAAGCATTCGCTGAATCTGTTATTCGTGAAATTTACGAGGAAACAGGTCTGACGATTCAAAATCCTCAACTTGTCGGCATTAAAAATTGGCCTTTAGATTCGGGTGAACGCTATATTGTCTTTTGTTATAAGGCGACTGAGTTTTCTGGAAGGCTTCGTTCTTCGGATGAAGGAGAAGTCTCCTGGGTGCAAAAAGACCAGATTCCAAACTTGGATCTGGCCTATGATATGTTACCCTTGATGGAGATGATGGAAGCTCCTGATAAGTCAGAATTTTTCTATCGTCACCGTACAGAAGATGGATGGGAAAAGAAAATATTCTAATCCTTTACTAAATAACCTAGCTGGTCCAAGGCCTTCTCGATATAGAGAAGGTCTTGTTCGTTTTCAGCTTCGACTAGGTGATAATGGACGCCATCTGTTAATTCAGAAAGTGGTCTAAAGTCAGATCTTTCGACTTGCTCTAAAAAATGCTGAACGTCACGGCGACAAGAGAGTTTGAGCAAGGTTTCAATTTCACCGTAGACAGGATGATCAATCAAGGTATTCTGAACACGTCCCCCATTATCGACGATAGCTAGAAGTTCTTGACCAATTTCTTCCATCTCGTGCTTAACTTTAAACAGTTTGTGAACATAAGGATTGGTTTTATTCTCTTTATAAATATAGCCACGATTGGTTGATAAGATCGGAGCACCATCAGCACGTAGAACAGCAATGTCCTGAACGATAATCTGACGGGTTACATGAAAACGGTCTGCTAAAGTTTGACCATTTAGAGGTTTTTGAGACTCCTTTAACAGTTGTAAAAGTGCTTCTTTTCGATTTTTTGTCATGTTCTTCTCTCTTAACGCTTAACGGCGTTTTCTCAATGCTTTATAAACAGCCAAGGCTAAGTAATAGTCTACCATACTATGGATAATAGTACCAAATCCAACTAATACAAACAAGACATAGAACATATTTTTTAAGTCAGTTCCAGTACTAGCATAAAAGATCATACAAGCCAAAACTTCAGCAATAGCATGAACCAAACCAAGTACAAAGTTAAAAATCAATGAAGATTTCTTATTGTCCAAGGTTTGAGGATGTTTTTGAAGATAGAAAGCACCTAGACTTCCAAAGAATATGTGGGAAAAGGCGCGAAGTACAATGACAATCGGATACCCAGCCATGAGAAATCCTAAACTAGAAGCTATAATAACAAAGATAGCCATCCATGGCGAGAGAAACATAGCGATAAAAATAGCAACGTGACTTCCTAAAGTGTAGGAAGCGGGAGGAATGACAATTTTAAAGGGCATGACCAAAGGAATCAAAATAGCGATAGCTGTCAGCAATGCGGTCAAGGTCATGAATTGTGTTTTCTTTTGTGTATTCATAATAACTCCTTTTTCTGTATATACAGTTGTATAGTACAATAAAAAATCAAACAAGTCAAGAAGCAAAATTGATTTTTGAGGAGATTATCTTGAAATAAGGTTAAAAAATAAATAAATTTTTTAAAAAATAAGAAAAAAACTCTTGCACTAAACAAAGTAGTATGGTATACTTATATACGGTTTGAAAAAACTGCCTAAGACAGTAGGGGAGCTCGACTCATAAATATCCTACCGAGGACAAAACGTATCATGTAAAAAGAAGCGTATTGTACTTTCGTGTCTAGGTTTGGGCGCGTTTTTCTTTTGGAAAAATTCCCCAAGCAAAATAATTACGGAGGTGAACACACTAATGAGTGAAGCAATTATTGCTAAAAAAGCGGAACTAGTTGACGTAGTAGCTGAAAAAATGAAAGCTGCTGCATCAATCGTCGTTGTAGACGCTCGTGGTTTGACAGTTGAACAAGATACAGTTCTTCGTCGTGAGCTTCGTGGAAGCGAAGTTGAGTATAAAGTTATTAAAAACTCAATCTTACGTCGTGCAGCTGAAAAAGCTGGCCTTGCAGAACTTGCATCTGTATTTGTTGGACCATCTGCTGTAGCATTTTCTAACGAAGATGTTATCGCTCCAGCGAAAATCTTGAACGACTTTGCTAAAAACGCTGACGCACTTGAAATCAAAGGTGGTGCAATCGAAGGCGCTGTCGCATCAAAAGAAGAAATCGTTGCTCTTGCAACTCTTCCAAACCGCGAAGGACTTCTTTCTATGCTCCTTTCTGTACTTCAAGCGCCAGTGCGCAACGTTGCTCTTGCAGTCAAAGCGGTTGCAGACAACAAAGAAGACGCAGCTTAATCTTAAGCTACGCAGCGTAGCCTAGCTACAAAAATATAAACATAAAATATAAACTTATTTGGAGGAAATAACAATGGCATTGAACATTGAAAACATTATTGCTGAAATTAAAGAAGCTTCAATCCTTGAATTGAACGACCTTGTAAAAGCTATCGAAGAAGAATTTGGTGTAACTGCAGCTGCTCCTGTAGCTGTAGCTGCTGCTGGTGGTGCTGAAGAAGCTGCTAAAGATTCATTTGACGTTGAATTGACAGCTGCAGGCGACAAGAAAGTCGGCGTTATCAAAGTTGTACGTGAAATCACAGGTCTTGGTCTTAAAGAAGCTAAAGAACTTGTTGATGGTGCACCAGGTGTCATCAAAGAAGGCGTTGCAGCTGCAGAAGCTGAAGAAATCAAAGCTAAATTGGAAGAAGCTGGAGCTTCAGTTACTCTTAAATAAGAGGCATATACCAATTAGAATTCGGAATACTATAGTATCAGCCTTTTAGAATCGTGAACACATTTTAGAAACTGATAAATTAATTTAGTTTCCTGCCAAAAACCCTACCAAAAATTAATTTGGCAGGGTTTTTCTTTTTAATAAAATTATTTTGGAGAACAGTTGAATATTGTTCTCCTTTTTTTATTTTCTGGAGGGAAAATGACAAAAGAATTACAATCATCACGCTATATTGTCATTTCATTTTTAGTACGTGAAATGGAAATTGACATTGTTGAAGCCATATCTCTTATGGCTGAATTAGAAAAAAGTGGCTTGGTTCGCTTGGAATCAAGTGGAGATTTAATACTCAAAGAACTTGGAGGTGCGCTATGAAACGAATTACCGCAAATCAATACCAAACTTCAGAACGGTATTACAAATTACCTAAAATTCTTTTTGAGGATGAGAAATATATGGATATGAAACTAGAAGTAAAGGTGGCTTATTCTATTTTAAAAGATCGTTTAGAATTATCTCTTAGTCGTGGTTGGATAGATGAAGAAGGAGCGGTTTATTTAGTATTTTCTAATTCTAAACTGATGAGGCTGTTAGGTTGTTCGAAGTCAAAATTACTATCAATCAAAAAAATTCTAAAAGAATATGACCTAATTGATGAAGTCCAACAGTCTTCAAGTGAGAAAGGGAGACTAGCTAATAAGATTTATTTAGGGGAGTTGTCTACTACCCCAGTAGGTAATTCAAACAGGCCTAGTGTTAAAAAAAGACTAGGGCAGGTTGAAAATGAAACAGCCCCCGTCTCACATTCAGCCCCTAGTGAGACTGAAGTTAGTGAGACTAAATATAGTGAGACTGATTCTTTATTTATTGAGGATGAGGAGGATAGGAATACTCAACCTATCTTGAAAAGAAAAGTAGAAAAGGTCACAAAATATGATCGAGATTATATTTGGGGATTGGTACAAGATCAATTTAGACGAGAAGGTTTTTCTGAAACAGCCAGTGAAATTGCTATGACTGATTTTGAAAGAATCTATCAATATGCTCTTGACAATGTTCGCTTTGTTAGACGCGCGGAAGTGCTTGCTGAATTTGTATTTAACGGCTTGTATTCTGTTTGGAATAACCGTGTTAGAAAAGGAGGTGGTTAAAATGTCGCCAATCGAGTGGATATTAGTTATGCTCATTTTAATTTCAAGTGGTGTGACACTTTGGACATTGATAGTCGATCAGAAAGGGGTAATCAAGAAATGAGATTTATTGATTTATTTTCAGGTATCGGTGGTTTTCGACTTGGAATGGAAAGTGTCGGACACGAGTGTATTGGATTTTGTGAGATTGATAAATTTGCTAGGAAATCTTATAAGTCCATTTTTCAAACGGAAGGAGAAATTGAATTTCATGACATACGAGATGTTTCAGATGACGAATTTAAAAAACTTAGAGGGAAAGTCGATATCATCTGTGGGGGATTCCCTTGTCAAGCATTTTCAATCGCAGGAAGACGATTGGGATTTGAAGATACTAGAGGAACTTTGTTCTTTGAAATTGCTCGGGCGGCCAAACAAATCCAACCACGTTTTCTTTTTCTTGAAAATGTTAAAGGCCTACTCAATCACGATAAGGGACGGACGTTCACCACAATCCTTACCACACTTGATGAGTTGGGGTTTGATGTTGAGTGGCAGGTGCTTAACAGTAAGGATTTTGGCGTTGCCCAAAACAGAGAGAGGGTGTTTATTATCGGACATTCTAGAAAGAAAGGTACCAGACTCTTATTTCCTTTCAGACGAGAAGGTCAAGCAACTAACTCTGAGACTTTGAAAGCACTAGGAAATTTGAATCCATCAAGAAGTGGAATGAGTGGTAAAGTCTATTATTCAGAAGGTCTTGCGCCAACCTTAGTTCGTGGAAAAGGAGAAGGATTTAAAGTTGCGCTTCCTTGTATGACACCAGACAGATTAGAAAAAAGACAAAATGGTAGACGTTTCAAGGATAATCAAGAGCCAATGTTTACTTTAAATACTCAGGATCGCCATGGTATTGTCGTTGTTGGAGATTTACCAACTAGCTTTAAGGAAACTGGTCGCGTCTATGGAAGTGAGGGCTTATCTCCAACACTGACTACGATGCAAGGTGGAGATAAAATCCCCAAAATACTGATTCCAGAACCAATCCAATTTCTAAAAGTCCGGGAAGCAACGAAAAAAGGATACGCTCAAGCAGAAATAGGAGATTCAATCAATTTGGAAAGACCAAGTTCTCAGTATCGTCGTGGTAGAGTTGGAAAAGGTATAGCGAATACGTTAACAACTAGTGGTCAAATGGGAGTAGTAGTTGCTAGTTATGAAGGAGAAGATAAACAAGTTTATCATGTAGCCGGTGTATTAATAGATGGACAATTTTACCGTTTTAGAATACGACGAATCACTCCTAAAGAGTGTTTTCGCCTGCAGGGCTTTCCTGATTGGGCTTTTGAAGCTGCTAGAAAAGTCTCTAGTAATAGTCAGCTCTATAAACAAGCTGGTAATAGTGTAACCGTTCCTGTGATTGCCGCAATCGCAAAGAAATTAAAAGAAATAGAGGAAAAAGATGAAAGCATTAAATAAAGAATCAATACTAGATTGTGATGAATTAGAAACAGAATTACATGATGCAGAAATCAAACAGCTGGATGAACAATTATTTTTGATACCCAATTATCCATGTGAGTTTGAAGTAACATTTTTAGATGATTACCATAAAAAACACAACTACCCACTATTTTACGAGTCCTATCTTCAAAACGTTATGGAATTCCTTGAAAGTCAAGACATAAAGAATGGGGTTGATGCCTTTGTAGATGATAATCATAATCTTGTTTTTGTTTTATATGGGCAAGGCTATCAAGCCGAGGGAAAAGAGGGAATACTTACAACCCAAGTAACTGTAAAAGCTCATGATGAAGACAAGAAACCGATTAACTTCGCAAATTTATTAGATTCCTTAATAGTCTCAGAATATCAAATGGAACCGAATCTTTGGGAGGTCTCCCATGATTGATCTCTATCTAAGTAAAAATAGCCAAAGAAATCAACTTCTTTTAGACTTCTTCAAAAACTATGGCATTGAGGTATCTTGTCATTCGATTTCTGAAATGACAAGGGATAAATTAATTGAGATGATGAGCTATTCTTCAGATTGTTTTGAGTTTTTATCTCCAAATTTATTACGATTTAAGAACCGTGACAATTTAAGATTAACGGATTTCATTGAGATGATCTTAAAAAATCCTGAACTAACCATCAGACTTCCTCTTGCGGTTTCAAATAAGAGAGTTTATCCAAATCTGAATTTGGAAGAGGCTAGAGCTTTATTGCCAAGAGATACGAAACAATTGATTTACATGGCACAAACACATTATTTATCTAACTAAAGGAGAATCAATATGGCTGAACGATTTTGGGAGAACTTGTCCATTATTTTGGCTGAAAGAAATATCAGCTGGATTGAGTTAACCAGAAAAATGTTTGCGAGAGAGTTTCACTATCCAAGTGAATTGAATCGTTTGTATCAAAAGATACGCCACTACAAGATGGAACAACGAATGCCTCAAAGTCCATGGGTAGAAAGGATTGTGCAGGTATTAGATTTAGATTATGAAGATTTATTTCGGAGGTAACTATGAAAAGAATAATTCCAGTTTATATATTCCAACAAGTAAATGTCTTATTGGTATCCCTATACTTACTGAAATTGCTTTGTATTAGTGAGTTAACCATACTACAGATTCTCTATTGTGCGTCGCTCATTTCTTTTTTATGGATGTATGGTCAACGAAAACAAGTTGTCAAGGTCAATATGAAAACTAGGATGAAATGGCTTGGTATTGTATTCGTTAGCCTACTGATTATAAATCTATGTTTTAGCCTAATCCATGCTCAAGGAACTACGAATCAAGCAAACTTAATTGGCCTTCAACATCAAGTCCCTTGGTTTTCATTTTTATTGTTATTAATCAATGCGAGTATGGTTGAAGAATTTCTGTATCGAGAAATTTTATGGAACTTGGTTAGAAAATTAGATATTCGAGTTGCTTTGACAAGTATTTTATTTGCCTTAGCTCATCATCCAGGAACCATTTTAGCTTGGTGTTTGTATGTTTCACTTGGGATGTTTTTAGGGCTTGTGCGCTACAAATCGGACTTATGGGGCAGTATGGGGCTACATTTGGTGTGGAACCTATCAGTCTATGTCTTATTTTTTCTTTAATAATAGCTGGTCTGTCTTAAGCATGGATCAATTTTGAAATAAAAAAACTAAATGAATTGATTTTAAAGAAATAAAATGCTAACATATATAGTAGGTGTTAGCATTTTATTTCTAAGAAAGGAGAATGATATGGTTGATAAAAGAGAGAAACTGATGAACTCTTTCAATCAGTATGGTTTTTTAACTTTTAAACAAGTAATAGATGAAAATTTACACTACAAAACCTTATTAAAAATGGTTGCAGAAGGAAAAATCGATGCTGAAGAAAAAGGGTTATATCGCTTACCTGATATTTATTTAGATGAGTGGTTTGTCCTTCAGTATCGATTTCCAAAGGGAATCTTTTCTTTGGAGACAGCACTTTGGTTACATGGTTTATCTTTGACTATCCCTTTTAATATGACGATGAGTTTTCCTTATGGTACGAATACCAAAAACATTAAGGAAGCAGATATATGTCCTATTATTTTACGCTCTCACTATAGTGAAGGAATTATTGAAATAGAGCGCCTTCCTGGTCAATTTATTAAAGTTTATGAAGTTGAACGAGTTTTGGTTGAATGTCTAAGACCAGTTCATCAGGTGGATCTTCAAATTATTGCACCAGCGTTTAAAAAATATTTTCAACAAAATAAAATTCATTTACACAAATTATTTTATTATGCCCAGCTATTTAAAGTAACTGATAAGTTACAATCTTATACGGAGGTACTATCTTAATGTTTTCAAATGCGAATAGCTTTAAAGCAAAAATCAAAAACATTTCAAAAGATAAGGGAATTCCAGCTCAACAAGTACAACAACATTATTTAATTGAGCAAGTATTAAAGCTGATTTCTACTAGTTCTTATAGAGATTCCTTCATTGTAAAAGGAGGGTATCTAATAGGTCAAATGATTGGACTAGATAAGCGAACCACAATGGATTTAGATGTCACTCTGAAGGGAACCGAAATGAGCAGAGAAAATTTGATTCATATCTTTGAAGAGATTCTTTGTTCTAAAACTGATGGATTTTCATTTTCAGTAGATAAGCTAGAACCTATTCGCCAAGATGATGAATATGGAGGATTTTCATTAAAATTAAATGCAACTTTTGATACATTAAAGGAGGTTGTTTTTATTGATATTACTACTGGTGATAAGATTACACCAAGAGAAATTACTTATTCAATGACTTCTATCTTTACTAATGAAAGTATCAAGATATGGACATATAATCTAGAGACTGTACTTGCTGAAAAGTTAGAAACAATCATCAGTAGGGGATTAGCTTCGACACGCCCACGTGATCGATATGATCTTTTCACCTTGTATAAACTTAGAAAAGAAGAGATTAATCTAGAAGTATTAAAAAATGCACTTGAGAATACGGCAGAAAAACGTAAAAGTAAAGATACTATTTATAATTGGGAAGAACAAGTGAGAGGAATTGAAATTTCTGATTATCAGAAAGAGCTATGGATTCGTTATCAACGCCAATTTAAGTATGCTAAAGATATCTCATTTGATAACTCTGTTCAGGTCATTAGGGAAATTATGCAACAAATATTTTAGTACAAAAGCAACTCATTCGTAAAGCAGTGAGTTGCTTTTTTTATTCCAACAACCCCAAAAATGTGATAAAAATTTCAACTACTCTTATCTATAATAAAGCTACCTGTTCTTTGAAAATTGAATCCACTCCGTCTTGATTAGCGTGCCTGTGTAAGTAGGGACTGAGAGTATTTCCCTGTGAAGGGCAACTGGCACAAGACGTGTGTGAGAATTTTCTAACAGACACGGAGTTTATCGTTACCAGACTTAAACGATGCGACAAACTAGATAAAGGAGTTAATCATGAAGGTAGTAAACTTGTATGATTTGAAACAAATGGGAAATAAAGGTGGTTGTACCATCCAATTGATTCATCACTTTCCTTTTGGTATGGGCTTAGGACATCTCAAAAAAGACTACATTGAATTTAAACGTGTTGGTATCGTTGATGGGAAAGCAGTAGAAGTTACTCTTCGAGAATCTTATTCTAGAGATCTACTGCAGGTTGTCAAGTCGATTAAGCAACGTCAGAAATTGATAGCTTATCGTTATAAAGAAGGAAAGCTGCTATTTGTTAAGGAGGAGGCATCAGATGTCCTCTGAACAACAGGAACGAATGGCAGTTCAATATGCTGAGCGTAGTCTTTTATTTACTGTAAAAAGTCTCTTAAAGATTCTAGAATGGTCTAGACGTCAGGCTTTAGCACAGGATTCCGCCTATAAGGTAGGAGTGCAGAAATTAGAAGAATTGCTACAATCTCCTTATTCGATTGATACGATTAATCTGAAGAAAGATTTTTTAGACAAACCAATTGATATAGAGAAATTTAAAGCTTTTTTAGAAAAAGAAGAGATTCCTTTAGCCATCGCTTGGCAAGGGGATTCTCTGCATTTCTACACGAAAGACCGTTCGATTCTAGACAATCATTTAGACCATCTGTTAGAAAAAATGGTTAATGATCCGGAGAAATTAGCTGATTTTATCATGGATAAGTCATTAGACGATGCAATTGATGAGGCTAAATCCCAAATTACCTTTAGACAAGAAGGTGCCGTCAAACAGAAAGAGATGGTGAGATGATGTACAGTGGAAAGAAATTCCTACTATTCTCACTGTTAGGTATCTTACTAGGCTATCTTTTTCATCGTTTGACGCTTTTGTATGATTCCTATACTGGAAATACATTAGATAAATGGATTCATCTTCTGATGGAAGGTCAAGATGAAGTTCTTCAGTCGCCATGGAATGTTTCCTTTACTGGAAAATCAAGTGCTTTTTTTCTACTAGGCTTTGTGATGATGTTGCTGGTTTATCTCTATCTAGAGACTGGTAAAAAACAATACCGAGAAGGGGTAGAATACGGGAGCGCCCGTTTTGGAACTCTAAAAGAAAAGAAGCTCTTTTACGGTAAGGAATTTTTACATGATACGATCTTAGCACAAGATGTTCGTTTGACATTATTAGATAAAAAACCACCCCAATATGATAGAAATAAGAATATTGCAGTGATCGGAGGTTCAGGAAGTGGGAAGACATTTCGCTTTGTGAAACCCAATCTAATTCAGATGAATAGTTCTAATATTGTAGTGGATCCTAAAGATCACTTGGCCGAGAAAACAGGAAAACTCTTTTTAGAACATGGCTACCAAGTAAAGGTGTTAGATTTAGTCAATATGAAGAACTCAGATGGCTTCAATCCTTTTCGCTATATAGAGACAGAAAATGATTTGAATCGCATGCTGACGGTTTATTTCAATAACACCAAAGGCTCTGGCTCTCGTAGTGATCCATTTTGGGATGAAGCTTCTATGACTTTGGTCCGAGCTTTAGCCTCCTACTTGGTCGATTTCTATAATCCACCCAAAACAAGAGAACAGCTCATAGAAGAAAGTCGTTTAAGTCAAAAAGAATACAAAAACTTGTTGAAACGTCAAAAAAAAGAAGTGGAGGAGCGAAAAAAACGAGGGCGTTATCCAAGTTTTGCTGAAATATCAAAACTCATTAAACACTTATCCAAGGGTGAAAACCAAGAAAAAAGTGTCTTAGAAATTCTATTTGAAAATTATGCTAAAAAGTATGGAACTGAAAATTTTACCATGCGAAATTGGGCAGATTTCCAAAATTATAAGGATAAGACTCTGGATTCTGTTATAGCTGTAACCACTGCTAAATTTGCCCTTTTCAATATTCAAAGTGTCATGGATTTGACCAAAAGAGATACCCTTGATATGAAGACATGGGGCCAGGAAAAATCAATGGTTTACTTAGTTATCCCAGATAACGATAGTACCTTTCGTTTTCTTTCAGCCCTCTTTTTTTCAACCGTATTTCAAACCCTAACAAGACAAGCAGATATTGATTTTAAGGGTCAATTGCCTCTTCATGTGAGAGTTTACTTAGATGAGTTCGCAAATATCGGAGAAATCCCAGATTTTGCTGAACAAACCTCAACAGTCCGTTCTCGAAATATGAGTCTCGTTCCTATTCTACAAAATATTGCCCAACTTCAAGGGCTCTATAAAGAAAAAGAAGCTTGGAAAACCATTCTTGGGAACTGTGATAGCTTAGTCTACTTAGGTGGTAATGATGAAGATACCTTTAAATTTATGAGTGGCTTACTCGGTAAACAAACCATTGATGTTCGAAATACTAGTCGTTCCTTTGGCCAGACAGGTTCAGGATCCCTTTCTCATCAAAAGATTGCTCGTGATTTAATGACACCTGATGAAGTCGGAAATATGAAACGGCATGAATGCTTGGTTCGAATTGCCAATATGCCTGTCTTTAAAAGCAAAAAATACAATTCCACTAAGCATCCAAACTGGAAATACCTAGCCAATCAAGAAAGCGATGAACGGTGGTGGAACTATCAAATCAATCCTTTGAATCAAAGTCAAGAAAACCATCTTGAAGGCCTCAGAATTCGTGATTTAACTTTTGAATCTAGTTTAAAATAAAAATAGAAAAGAGGAAATAGATGATTACGCATTTTAAAGGTTTTGTTTATGGAGTAGACGCAAGTGCTATGTTTGCACAAGCTATGTCTTTGTTACAGAAGGGATTGATTGCGGTTGGTGCCTTTCTCGTTGTTGTGGGGATTGTCAATCTTGCAACCAACATTAAAGATGGTGGACCAGGTGTTCGGAATGCCATTCTGGAAATTGTCGGTGGAGTAATGGTAGGGGCTGCTGGAGCCTTTGTAACTCAAATTTCAATTTAGGAGGATAAACAATGACATGAATCTTAGTTTAGTCTCACCCTTTGTTTACCTTGCATCTGAAAAAATATCAGCTGAAAATTTATTTGAAGGATTTAATGTGGATTTACAATCTACGGTAGATCTGATTAAATCTCTATCTAGCTACAATCCAACAGTTTGGACTTATATGTCTAGTATTACTAAAAGTGTCATGCAACCTCTTGGAGTTGCGATTTTATCAGTTGTTCTCATCTTAGAATTTTCGAAGATGGCAAAGAAAATTGCTAACTCAGGTGGAGCGATGACCTTTGAAGCATTAGCGCCGATGTTGATTAGTTATATTATGGTCGCAGTTGTAATTACCAATACTACCGTTATTGTAGAAGCTATCATCGGGATTGCGAGTCACGCCATTGAACAAGTGGCCTCGATTGTGGCTCACGGTGGGGCAAAGTATGATACACTCTCTGGATTAAAAGGTTCAGGATTTATTGGCCGGATGATTGTGGGCTTTTTCGCCCTCCTCATTTGGCTTGTTCGGATAGTAAGTGCAGCCATGGTTAATCTTTTGGTATCTATTCGATTTATTCAACTCTACCTTATGATTCCATTTGCCCCTCTTACGATTCCAACATTTTTAAGTGATGAATGGAAGTCTATTGGTATTGGTTATTTAAAAAATATTATGGTTTATGCGGTACAAGGGGTTCTCATTTTTCTGATTGTTTCTCTTGTTCCTTTGTTTGAATCTGCTGGGAAAATAGCTGTTTCAAATGGTGCAGGAGTCTTGCAATCACTTGCGATTATGTTTGGTAGTTTGGTACAAGCTATCTTACTGATTATTGCCCTCGTTGGTTCTCAACGTACGGCTCGCTCAATTTTAGGTATGTAATTAGATAAAGGCTAGGAAGTGATTGCTTCTTAGCCTTTTTAGAAAGGAAAGTCATGAATACACGTGTCTTTAAAGACATCTCAAAATACCAACACAGGGCTTGGTTAGGTTTCACCACAAGACAAATCATCTTTGTTTTACCAGCCTTTATTGTCACAATTATTGTTTTGGGCTTGAATCTCTTTTTCTGGCAATTTGGAGATTGGTTTGTTTACGGTTTTGTGTTTGCCTTTACCATCCCCCTCATGCTTTTTGGAGTCTATAAACCCAATGATTTATATTTTGAACATTATTTGAAATACCGTCTTCATTTTGAACTAACGATACCCCTACGCACAATTTCAGGAAAGAAAGGACTTGAACATGAAAAGAAAATCAAATACATTAAAGAAACAAAAAACTTCAACGACTAATAAAAAGGAAGAAGTTAAAGATAAAAAAGAGGAAGTGTTACCATCAACGGCTAATACTCTTTCCTATCAAGCCTTGTATCAAAATGGTCTGATGCAGGTAAAAGAAGATTATTTTTCACAAAGCTATTTACTTGGTGATGTCAATTACCAGACCGTTGGTTTAGAAGATAAGGGCGCAATCATTGAGAAGTATTCTGATTTGATTAACTCTTTAGATGACCAAACCAACTTCCAATTGACCATCTTTAATAAAAGATTGAATTTAGAAAAGTTTAGACAGAGTGTTTTGTATGAGGAAAAAGAAGATGGGTACGATAGCTATCGTAAAGAATTGAATCGGATGATGAATCAAAATTTAGACAGTGGGGAAAATAACTTTTCAGCTGTGAAACTGATTAGCTTTGGTAGAAAGGATTCTAATCCCAAACAAGCCTATCGTTCCTTGTCTCAAATTGGAGAATATTTCAAGAGTGGTTTCTCAGAAATTGATGCTCGATTTGAATCCTTGGCTGGAGAAGAACGGGTGAACTTGTTGGCAGATATGCTTAGAGGAGAACATCATCTTCCTTTTTCTTACCGTGATTTAACGAGATCTGGTCAGACAACTCGTCACTTCATAGCACCTAATCTCTTGGATTTTAAAAATAAGAATTACCTACAAATCAATGACCGCTTATTACAGATTGTCTATGTGAGAGACTACGGTATGGAATTAGGGGATCAGTTTATCCGAGACCTCATGCAAGGAGATCTGGAATTGATTGTAAGCCTTCATGCTCAAAGTTCGACCAAGGCAGATGCCATGAAGAAACTACGAACAAAGAAAACCTTAATGGAATCCCAAAAGATTGGGGAACAACAAAAACTAGCTCGTACAGGTATCTATTTGGAAAAAGTAGGTCATGTATTAGAAAGCAATATCGATGAAGCTGAGGAACTCTTAAAAACCATGACCGAGACAGGAGATAAACTATTTCAAACGGTCTTCTTGATTGGGGTCTTTGGTCAGGATGAAGAAGAACTCAAACAAGCCCTAGACACTATCCAACAAGTGGCCGGCTCAAATGACCTAATGATTGATAAACTTCCATATATGCAAGAAGCAGCCTTTAATAGTTTGCTGCCATTTGGTTGTGATTTTTTAGAGGGAGTATCACGGAGTTTATTAACATCTAATGTAGCAGTAAACTCACCTTGGACTTCAGTAGATTTACAAGACCGTAGTGGGAAATATTACGGTATCAATCAAATCTCAAGCAATATTATTACCATTGATCGCAGCCTATTAAATACACCGTCTGGTCTGATTTTAGGAACATCTGGAGCTGGGAAAGGGATGGCAACTAAGCATGAAATTATCACGACCAAAATCAAGGAATCTGGTGAAAATACTGAAATTATCATCGTGGATCCAGAAGCAGAATACAGTGTCATTGGACGAGCTTTTGGGGGAGAAATGATTGATATTGCGCCCGATTCCCAAACTTATCTCAATGTCCTTGACTTGTCTGAGGAAAATATGGATGAGGATCCTGTAAAGGTAAAATCAGAATTTCTTTTATCTTTTATTGGCAAGTTATTGGATAGAAAAATGGATGGGAGAGAAAAATCGATTATAGACCGAGTCACTAGACTCACCTATCAGTCATTTAAAGAGCCTTCTTTGGAAGAATGGGTCTTTGTCTTGAGCCAACAACCAGAAGAAGAAGCGCAGAATTTGGCACTTGATATGGAACTGTATGTTGAAGGTTCTCTTGATATTTTTTCTCATAAGACCAATATTCAGACAGGATCTAACTTCTTAATCTATAACGTTAAAAAGTTAGGAGATGAGCTGAAACAAATCGCTCTTATGGTTGTTTTTGATCAGATATGGAATCGTGTCGTTCGGAACCAAAAATTAGGGAAGAAGACCTGGATTTATTTTGATGAAATGCAGCTTCTTTTATTAGATAAATATGCCAGTGATTTCTTCTTTAAATTGTGGAGTCGTGTCAGAAAATATGGAGCCAGTCCGACTGGGATAACCCAAAATGTCGAAACCTTATTGTTAGATCCAAATGGTAGACGGATTATTGCCAATAGTGAATTTATGATTCTCCTCAAGCAAGCAAAAAATGACCGAGAAGAACTAGTTCAACTCTTAGGCTTGTCAAAAGAACTCGAAAAATACCTAGTCAATCCAGAAAAAGGGGCAGGACTAATAAAAGCTGGTTCAGTTGTCGTTCCCTTTAAAAATAAGATTCCCCAAGGTACACAATTGTTTGATATCATGAGTACAGATCCTGATAAAATGGCTTCTAATTAAGGGGAAGGTAAATGAAGGATAAGAGAGAAATCATACGTGCCCGAAAGGCATTTAGAAGAAGTCTAAAAGATGAGAAGAAATTCTTAAAACAAGGAAAGAAGGAGGTGAGAAAACAGAAAAAAGATTCCGCTGTACTGGATGAAAAAGCATGGAAAAATGAGATAAAGCAAAAGCTGGAGAATATGAGAGAAGCTTCAAAGGCTAGAGTAAAACAAGCAAATGAAGACTACAATCATATTCTTCAAAATAGTCCTCCATCACTTTTGAATCGGAAAGAATTAAGAGATAGACGATTGCCTCATGCTAGGAAACGATTGAAAATAGCCAAGAAACAATTTAAGGAAGCTAAGGTTGAAGCAAAAGAAGAAAGAAAAGAGAGTCGTAAAGAAAGAAAAACCAATCAAAAATTTCTTTACGGTCAGGAATCGAAACATAAATCTAATTTTTTCTTTCAAGGGAAGAGTTTAGAAGAATTAAAAGCTAAGAAAGAAGTCAAAGCCGCAAAAGAGAATCTAAAATCTACTAAGCAAGCCTATAAGTTCAAAAAAATCAGTAGGAAAGCCAAAACCTTTCTTTATGTCCTTGGACGTGAAGGTGGAGAGTTAGCTTCAGAAAATGAAGATTTAGAAAGTTATCGCACACTTCATGAGACCATTAGAAAAGGGAAACGCTACAGTCGGCTTTCTTATAATCTTGGAAAAGCTAGTGTCAAAACAGGACAAGCAACAGGTCGTTTTACCAAGAAAAGACTGACCAACACAAAAGAGCGATACCATCATTTTAAGGATGGAAAAGGATGGAAACTAACTAAAGATAATCCAAGTTCCTTTAAAAATCGGTATCGAAAATTAAAGAAACAAGGTCTTTTAAGTGTCCGAAATATCTATCAAAAATTAAAAGCAGCCTTTTCCTTCTTTACATTTGTGGCTGGAAATCCTGTAACCTGGATAGTTGGAGGAATAGTCTTTCTTCTTTTACTTATGATGAGCTTCTTTTTAGGATTTTCATCTGCTAGTTTGATTCAACAAGATGAATTTGAATTAACAAAAGCTTATACCCACCTAACTTGGGAAGATGCAGAACATACTCGCACAAATGACAAAGGAATTACTTATTACACAAAAGTTGATGATGTGATGGGGTATATGAACTTTAAATTCCATGACTATGAGTTACACAAACCAGTTCACTTATTTAGTTCAGAATCTTACAAGGATTATCTGTCTACTTTGTGGCATGATTTAAACGATGGGGATGATTTGAAATCCATGCAAGACCTCTATGAAACTCCTAAGTATAAACTATCGAGAGACGATCAAGAGGAAATAAAGGAACTAAAAGAAGAGGGTGTCTATGCTTCCATGCAGGAATTGGACAATCCATTTGAGGGGAAAAGCAACGAAGATAGTCTAACCATGACTTATCGTTATGGATACTATGATTTAGACGGAAAACCTACTCTTCAGGAGTATATTCTACTAGAAGCGAAGGCTCACCAAACAATTGTCGCACCAATGGATGGTGTTGTATCTCTAGACGGAGATGATGTTATTCTCACTAACGGAAAAGGAGAGAATGAGAGTCGATTGACCTTGTATTCTATTCATAATGGCCGTGCGATTGAGGGGACAAGAGTCCTAACGGGTGATATTATTGGTGAAACACCAGACGATACAGGTTTGAAAGTTTCCTATCAAAAGTATAAAAACAAGAAAGAAAAATTGGTGTATGTCAATCCGCAATTTTATTTTCCAAAAGTCATTCAACTTCAGACCACTATCTTACCAGCCATTGGTCAGTTTGGTGGGGATGAGTTTGAACGAGCAAAACATATTTATGAGTTTTTGAAATCTCAAGGGGCAAGTCCCCAAGCCATTGCGGCAATTTTAGGAAATTGGTCGGTAGAGTCTTCTATTAATCCTAAACGAGCTGAAGGAGATTATTTATCTCCTCCTGTTGGCGCTACCGATTCCTCATGGGATGATGAAAGCTGGTTAGCGATTGGAGGTCCAGCCATTTATAGTGGTGCTTATCCTAATATTCTTCATAGAGGTCTAGGTTTAGGGCAATGGACAGATACCGCAGATGGGTCAACACGGCATACAGCCTTGTTAAATTATGCACGCACCCAAAATAAGAAATGGTATGATTTAGACCTACAACTTGATTTTATGCTTCATGGGGATAGTCCTTACTATCAAAGTTGGTTAAAGGATTTCTTTAAAAATACAGGCAGTGCAGCCAATCTGGCCCAACTCTTTCTGACCTATTGGGAGGGAAATTCTGGTGACAAACTACTGGAAAGACAAACCAGAGCAACGGAATGGTATTACCAAATTGAAAAAGGCTTTAGTCAAACAAATGGAGGACAGGCAAAAAGTGATCCACAATCCCTTGAAGGGGTTCGTGGGGACTTGTATGATCATTCTGTTCCTGGTGGTGGAGATGGTATGGCCTATGCTTATGGACAATGTACATGGGGTGTTGCGGCTCGTATGAACCAGTTAGGCTTAAAATTAAAAGGTAGAAATGGAGAAAAGATTTCAATCATTAATACCATGGGAAATGGTCAAGACTGGGTTGCGACAGCTTCAAGTCTTGGTGGGGAAACGGGCTCTACACCAAGAGCAGGTGCTATTGTTTCTTTTGTAGGAGGTACACATGGTACACCAGCCAGCTATGGTCATGTGGCTTTTGTAGAGAAGGTCTATGATGATGGTTCTTTCCTTGTGTCTGAAACCAACTATGGTGGCAATCCTAACTATACCTTTAGAAAAATCTCTCAAGCAGATAGTGCCATCAGTTTTGCTTATACGACCAAATAGAAGAGTTTACACTTGAAATTGTAGCTATTTAAAGATACAATATGTCTATAAATGAGTGGTCGGCTCATGGTCAATCTGATAGTAATCTTGGACATAAGGGCCAAGCGGTGGCGGACACCAGAACAAAATCCGATAGCAATCTTGGACGTACGGGCCAAGCGGTGGCAGACACCAGAATAAACCGACTGATTAGGTGGCTTACAGGTTCAGTAAGTCATCTTTTTTATTTGAAAAATAGCATAAAAATCTAGTTATCCGCATAAAAACTGGACTTATCACACTTTATCAAGGTCAAAACCACTCAATTTACTACTAATTTACTACTTATGAATGAGCTTTGATACGACGATTTATCCTTGAAAAGTGAAGATATAAAGATACTTCCAATAAAATTTGAATATTTAATAGGTAGACACTTCAAAAAATGAGGTGTCTATTTTTTTACCCGATTTTGAAAGGAAGTGAACTTATGAAAACAAAAAATCAAGAATCAAAAGGTCGTTCCCCACTCTTTAAGACCATCAAACATTCATTCAGCCAATAAAAAAGAAAGGATAGGTAAAAATATGGAACTTAAATTTGTGATTCCCAACATGGAAAAAACATTCGGCAATTTAGAATTTGCTGGCGAGGATAAAGTCGTTCAGCGAAGAATCAACGGACGGCTAACTGTCTTATCAAGAAGCTATAATCTCTATTCTGATGTTCAAAGAGCAGATGATATTGTGGTGGTGCTTCCTGCTGAAGCTGGCGAAAAACATTTCGGCTTTGAGGAACGTGTGAAGTTAGTCAATCCACGTATTACCGCAGAGGGCTACAAAATCGGCACTCGTGGTTTTACAAATTACCTTTTACATGCTGACGACATGATAAAAGAATAAAGAAAGAGAGGAAAAATGATGAGATTAGCAAATGGCATTGTATTAGATAAAGACACGACTTTTGGAGAATTGAAATTCTCTGCTCTACGTCGTGAAGTGAGAATCCAAAATGAAGACGGGTCGGTTTCAGATGAAATCAAGGAACGTACCTATGACTTAAAATCCAAAGGACAAGGACGCATGATTCAAGTAAGTATTCCTGCCAGCGTGCCTTTGAAAGAGTTTGATTATAACGCACGGGTGGAACTTATCAATCCCATTGCGGACACCGTTGCTACTGCCACCTATCAAGGAGCAGATGTTGACTGGTATATCAAGGCAGACGATATTGTGCTGACAAAGGATTCTAGTTCATTCAAAGCTCAACCACAAGCAAAGAAAGAACCGACACAAGACAAATAGTCGCTAGGTAGAAAGGAGACTTTTTCGCATGAAACAGCGTGGTAAAAGGATTCGCCCATCTGGTAAAGATTTAGTCTTTCATTTTACGATAGCGTCACTCCTGCCTGTTTTCCTGCTGGTTGTCGGACTGTTTCATGTGAAGACAATCCAGCAGATCAACTGGCAGGATTTTAACCTATCACAAGCAGATAAGATTGACATTCCCTATTTAATTATCAGTTTCAGTGTCGCAATTCTTATCTGCTTGCTGGTAGCGTTTGTATTCAAACGGGTTCGCTATGATACGGTTAAACAACTTTACCACCGTCAAAAACTGGCAAAGATGATACTTGAAAACAAGTGGTATGAATCTGAACAGGTCAAAACAGAGGGTTTCTTTAAAGATAGTGCTGGTCGTACAAAGGAAAAGATAACCTACTTCCCTAAAATGTATTATCGACTTAAAAATGGCTTGATACAGATACGGGTGGAAATCACGCTGGGAAAATATCAAGACCAACTCTTACACTTGGAAAAGAAATTAGAGAGTGGCTTGTACTGTGAGCTGACGGATAAAGAGTTAAAGGATTCCTATGTGGAATATACTTTGCTCTATGACACCATAGCCAGTCGTATTTCTATTGATGAAGTAGAAGCTAAAGATGGTAAACTTCGCTTAATGAAAAACGTATGGTGGGAATATGATAAGCTCCCTCATATGTTGATTGCTGGTGGTACAGGTGGCGGTAAAACTTACTTTATACTGACACTGATTGAAGCCTTGCTTCATACAGATTCAAAACTGTATATTCTTGACCCGAAAAATGCTGACCTTGCGGACTTAGGTTCTGTGATGGCAAATGTCTACTATAGAAAAGAAGACTTGCTTTCTTGCATTGAAACATTCTATGAAGAAATGATGAAACGTAGTGAGGAAATGAAGCAGATGAAGAACTATAAGACTGGCAAAAATTATGCTTACTTAGGTCTCCCGGCACACTTCTTAATCTTTGATGAATACGTCGCTTTCATGGAAATGCTGGGAACAAAAGAAAACACCGCAGTTATGAATAAGCTGAAACAGATTGTCATGTTAGGTCGTCAAGCTGGCTTCTTTCTAATACTGGCTTGTCAACGTCCAGACGCAAAATATTTAGGCGACGGAATCCGTGATCAGTTTAATTTCAGAGTGGCTTTAGGTCGTATGTCTGAAATGGGCTATGGCATGATGTTTGGCAGTGACGTACAAAAGGATTTCTTCTTAAAGCGAATCAAAGGTCGTGGCTATGTTGATGTAGGAACAAGTGTCATATCAGAGTTTTATACTCCCCTTGTACCAAAAGGATATGATTTCTTGGAGGAAATTAAAAAGTTATCCAACAGCAGACAGTCCACGCAGGCGACGTGCGAAGCGGAAGTCGCAGGTGTGGACTGATCTTGCTGGCTGGTGTGGCAATAGCCACGCCAGCACTTAACCCCCCGTATCTAACAGGGGGGTACAAATCGACAGGAAACAGTCAAAAAAACATTAGAAAATCCTTTGGTTACAAGGGATTTACAAAATTTCAGCGTATGTCAAATGGGCTTTAAAAGTTGACATACGCCTTTTTGATTGGAGGGATTTTTACTGAATGAACAAACTTGGTTACAGCATTTAAAAGAAAAACGCTTGGCTTATGGACTATCTCAAAACCGTTTAGCTGTTGCGACTGGTATTACAAGGCAGTATCTAAGCGATATTGAAACAGGAAAAGTCAAGCCATCAGAGGATTTACAGCAGTCCCTTTGGGAAGCTCTGGAACGCTTCAATCCCGACGCTCCCCTTGAAATGCTGTTTGATTATGTAAGAATTCGCTTTCCGACAACAGACGTACAGCAGGTGGTCGAAAACATCTTACAACTGAAACTGTCCTATTTTCTTCATGAGGACTATGGTTTCTATTCTTATTCAGAGCATTATGCTTTAGGCGACATATTCGTCCTTTGCTCCCATGAACTGGACAAAGGAGTTCTGGTGGAATTGAAAGGTCGTGGGTGCAGACAATTTGAAAGCTATCTTCTGGCACAACAAAGAAGCTGGTATGAGTTCTTTATGGACGTTTTGGTGGCTGGCGGTGTGATGAAACGCCTTGACCTTGCCATTAACGATAAGACAGGGATTTTAAATATCCCTGTACTCACTGAAAAGTGCCAACAGGAAGAATGTATCTCCGTCTTCCGCAGTTTTAAAAGCTATCGCAGTGGCGAACTGGTACGCAAAGAGGAAAAGGAATGTATGGGAAACACCCTCTATATCGGTTCATTACAAAGTGAAGTTTATTTCTGTATCTATGAAAAGGACTACGAGCAGTACAAGAAAAATGATGTTCCCATTGAAGACGCAGAAGTAAAAAACCGTTTTGAGATTCGATTGAAAAATGAGCGTGCCTATTATGCAGTCCGTGATTTACTCGTCTATGACAATCCAGAGCATACCGCCTTTAAAATTATCAATCGGTATATCCGTTTTGTAGATAAAGACGATTCCAAACCTCGTTCTGATTGGAAACTGAATGAAGAATGGGCTTGGTTTATTGGGAACAATCGTGAACGATTAAAACTAACCACAAAACCAGAGCCTTACTCCTTCCAAAGGACGCTGAACTGGCTATCTCATCAAGTTGCCCCGACCTTAAAGGTTGCGATTAAACTTGATGAAATCAACCAGACGCAGGTTGTAAAAGACATTCTCGACCATGCGAAACTGACAGACCGACACAAGCAGATTTTGAAGCAACAGTCAGTAAAAGAACAGGACGTGATAACAACAAAAAAATAACTCAAATACAAATTCATTGAATATAGAGAGGAGAACATTTTTATGAATTTTGGACAAAACCTTTATAACTGGTTTCTATCAAACGCTCAATCACTGGTGCTTTTAGCAATCGTTGTGATTGGCTTGTATCTTGGCTTCAAGCGTGAGTTTAGCAAACTGATTGGCTTTTTAATTATTGCGATTATTGCGGTTGGCTTAGTCTTCAACGCTGCTGGAGTAAAAGACATTTTACTAGAGCTATTCAATCGCATTATTGGTGCTTAAATAAAACCGTTCTTTTGTGGAATATAAGTGGTTTTCTTATGTTCCGCAAAGGAATGGTACACCAAACGAAGTGCGGTAGGGATTTTTGAATCTCTACAAAGAAAGGACGTGAATATATGGACGATATGCAAGTCTATATTGCGAATTTAGGCAAATACAATGAGGGCGAATTGGTCGGTGCGTGGTTTACCTTTCCCATTGACTTTGAGGAAGTCAAAGAGAAAATCGGCTTGAATGATGAATATGAGGAATACGCCATTCATGACTACGAGTTACCCTTTACGGTTGACGAATACACTTCCATTGGCGAACTCAATCGACTATGGGAAATGGTATCGGAATTACCCGAAGAATTACAATCGGAGCTATCTGCTCTGCTCACTCATTTTTCAAGCATTGAAGAACTAAGCGAACATCAAGAGGATATTATCATTCATTCCGATTGTGATGATATGTATGACGTGGCACGCTACTACATTGAAGAAACGGGTGCTTTAGGCGAAGTACCAGCTAGTCTTCAAAACTATATTGATTATCAAGCCTATGGTCGGGATTTAGACCTTTCAGGAACGTTTATCTCAACCAATCATGGGATTTTTGAAATCGTCTATTAAATCTGTCGGTACATTACTACTGGCAGATTTTCTATTTTACGGGGTGGCTCAATCAGCTACCCCTATTTTTTATGAAAGGATTGATTACATGAAGAAAATACGAAGCTATACCAGTATCTGGTCTGTGGAAAAGGTACTGTATTCTATCAATGATTTTAGACTTCCGTTTCCCATAACCTTTACGCAAATGACATGGTTTGTCGTGTCACTCTTTGCAGTGATGATACTTGGCAACTTGCCCCCTCTTTCCATGATAGAGGGAGCATTTCTCAAATACTTTGGGATTCCTGTGGCTTTCACATGGTTTATGTCTACAAAAACTTTTGATGGTAAAAAGCCTTATGGATTTTTGAAGTCTGTCATTGCTTATGCACTGCGACCAAAGCTGACCTATGCAGGAAAAAAAGTAACGCTTGGCAGAAACCAGCCACAAGAAGCCATTACAGCAGTTAGGAGTGAATTTTATGGCATATCCAATTAAATACATTGAAAACAATCTCGTCTGGAATAAAGACGGGGAATGTTATGCTTACTATGAGCTTGTTCCTTACAATTACTCATTTCTAAGTCCAGAACAGAAAATACAAGTGCATGATTCTTTCAGACAGCTTATCGCACAAAATCGTGATGGCAAAATTCATGCTTTACAAATCAGTACAGAATCCAGCATACGTTCTGCACAAGAGCGTTCCAAAAATGAAGTCACTGGCAAGCTCAAAGCGGTTGCCTATGACAAAATCGACCAACAGACAGACGCTTTAATATCCATGATTGGCGAAAATCAAGTGAACTACCGTTTCTTTATCGGCTTTAAGTTGCTTCTCAACGATCAGGAGTTTTCTATGAAAAGTCTTACCGTTGAAGCAAAAAATGCTTTGTCTGATTTTGTCTATGATGTGAACCATAAGCTGATGGGCGATTTTGTTAGTATGAGTAATGATGAAATCCTGCGTTTTCAGAAGATGGAAAAGCTCTTAGAAAATAAAATCTCTCGTCGTTTCAAAATCCGCAGGTTAGATAAGGACGACTTCGGCTATCTGATTGAACACCTTTACGGACAGACAGGCACTGCCTATGAAGAGTATGAGTACCATCTATCAAAGAAAAAGCTGGATAATGAAACGCTGATTAAATACTATGACTTGATTAAGCCTACTCGCTGTTTGGTGGAAGAAAAACAGCGATATTTGAAAATCCAGCAGGAAGATGAAACCGTCTATGTAGCTTACTTTACCATTAACAGCATTGTCGGAGAACTGGACTTCCCGTCCTCTGAAATCTTCTACTACCAGCAACAGCAATTTACATTCCCGATTGATACGTCAATGAATGTGGAAATTGTAGCGAATCGTAAAGCCCTATCTACTGTCCGCAATAAAAAGAAAGAACTGAAAGACTTGGATAACCACGCTTGGCAAAGTGATAATGAAACCAGCTCCAATGTGGCGGAAGCTCTGGAAAGTGTGAATGAGCTGGAAACCAATTTAGACCAAAGCAAGGAATCTATGTACAAGCTGTCTTATGTGGTAAGGGTATCAGCAAATGATCTTGACGAACTCAAACGTCGTTGTAATGAAGTGAAAGATTTTTATGACGATTTAAGCGTAAAACTGGTACGACCATTTGGGGATATGCTCGGCTTACATGAAGAATTTTTACCTGCCAGCAAGCGTTATATGAATGATTATATTCAATACGTGACCTCTGATTTCCTCGCTGGTTTAGGTTTTGGTGCTACTCAAATGCTGGGGGAAAATGAGGGGATTTATGTTGGCTACAGCTTAGATACTGGACGCAATGTCTATCTGAAACCTGCTCTTGCCAGTCAAGGGGTTAAGGGTTCAGTAACCAATGCGTTAGCGTCGGCTTTTGTTGGTTCGCTGGGTGGTGGTAAATCCTTTGCGAATAACCTTATCGTCTATTATGCGGTGCTTTATGGGGCACAAGCAGTGATTGTAGACCCAAAAGCAGAACGAGGCAGATGGAAAGAAACCTTGCCAGAGATTTCCCATGAAATCAATATCGTCACTCTGACTTCTGATGAGAAAAACAAAGGCTTACTTGACCCTTATGTGATTATGAAAAATCCCAAAGATTCTGAATCACTGGCTATTGATATTCTGACATTCCTTACGGGGATTTCCTCTCGTGATGGGGAACGCTTCCCAATCCTTAGAAAAGCCATTCGTGCAGTAACCAATAGTGAAGTACGAGGGTTGATGAAAGTGATTGAGGAATTACGGGTTGAGAATACGCCACTAAGTACCAGTATAGCCGACCATATCGAAAGTTTTATAGACTATGACTTTGCACATTTATTATTCAGTAATGGTTATGTGGAGCAGTCTATCAGCTTAGAAAAACAACTGAACATTATACAGGTTGCGGACTTGGTACTTCCCGACAAGGAAACTTCCTTTGAGGAATATACCACTATGGAGCTTTTATCCGTTGCTATGCTGATTGTCATTAGTACCTTTGCTTTAGACTTTATCCATACAGACCGAAGCATTTTCAAGATTGTAGATTTAGACGAAGCATGGAGCTTTTTACAGGTAGCACAAGGAAAAACACTATCTATGAAGCTGGTTCGGGCTGGTCGTGCTATGAACGCTGGGGTATATTTCGTGACCCAAAATACAGACGACCTCTTAGATGAAAAACTGAAAAATAACCTCGGCTTAAAATTTGCATTTCGTTCCACTGACCTTAACGAGATTAAAAAGACCTTAGCCTTTTTTGGTGTAGACCCAGAGGACGAAAACAATCAGAAGCGATTGCGTGATTTGGAAAACGGGCAATGCCTTATCAGTGATTTATATGGTCGTGTCGGTGTGATACAGTTCCACCCTGTATTTGAAGAACTGCTCCATGCCTTTGATACCAGACCACCTGTGCGAAAAGAGGTGTAAATGTGAAACCATCAATAGTAAACAGAATAAAATCAAACTGGACGCTGAAACGTCTAGGTAAAGTGGCAATGACAGTGGCTTTCACACTTGTGATTGCCATTTTTCTTTTAGCCATGCTGGGAACGGTGGTTCAAGCTGCGGGCTTGGTAGATGATACGGTCAATGTGGCAAATGAATACAGCCGATACCCACTTGAAAACTATCAACTGGATTTTTATGTGGATAATAGCTGGGGCTGGCTTCCGTGGAACTGGTCGGACGGGATTGGAAAACAGGTCATGTATGGACTATATGCCATTACCAATTTTATTTGGACAATCAGTTTGTATGTTTCCAATGCGACAGGTTACTTAGTACAGGAAGCCTATTCCTTAGACTTCATTTCCGCTACAGCAGATTCCATTGGTAAGAATATGCAGACCTTAGCTGGTGTGAGTGCAAACGGATTTTCAACAGAGGGTTTCTATGTTGGATTCCTCTTACTCTTGATTTTGGTTCTTGGGGTTTATGTTGCCTATACGGGACTGATAAAGAGAGAAACCACAAAGGCAATTCATGCCATTATGAATTTTGTGCTGGTGTTTATCCTATCGGCTTCCTTTATTGCCTACGCTCCCGACTACATTAAAAAAATCAATGACTTTTCATCAGACATCAGTAATGCCAGTTTATCACTTGGCACGAAGATTGTCATGCCCCATTCCGATAGTCAAGGCAAGGACAGCGTGGACTTAATCAGAGATAGCCTGTTTTCCATACAGGTTCAGCAACCGTGGCTACTGCTTCAATACAACAGTTCAGACATTGAAAGTATCGGTATTGACCGTGTGGAAAGCCTGCTCTCCACCAGCCCAGATTCCAACAATGGCGAAGACAGAGAAAAAATTGTTGCGGAAGAAATTGAAGACAGAAGCAATACCAATCTAACCATTACAAAGACCATTAACCGTTTAGGTACAGTCTTCTTCCTATTTGTCTTCAATATTGGGATTTCCATATTTGTATTCCTATTAACAGGAATCATGATTTTCTCGTAGGTACTTTTTATCATCTATGCTATGTTTCTGCCTGTGAGCTTTATTTTAAGCATGATTCCATCATTTGATGGTATGTCAAAACGAGCCATAACAAAGCTCTTTAATACCATTTTGACACGAGCTGGAATCACATTGATTATTACGACAGCATTTAGTATTTCAACCATGCTCTATACCTTATCGGCTGGTTATCCGTTCTTTTTGATTGCTTTTCTACAGATTGTGACCTTTGCAGGAATCTACTTCAAGCTGGGCGATTTAATGAGTATGTTTTCTCTACAGAGTAACGATTCTCAAAGTGTGGGAAGTCGTGTGATGAGAAAACCTCGTATGCTTATGCACGCTCACATGCACCGTCTACAGCGGAAACTTGGACGTTCCATGACTACTCTAGGGGCTGGGTCTGCCATTGTTACAGGTAAAAAAGGACAGTCGGGTTCGGGGAGTTCTGCAAGGACACAAGCAGATCACTCCCGACCAGACGGAAAGGAAAAATCAACACTTGGAAAACGTATCGGTCAAACCATCGGTACAGTAGCTGATACCAAAGACAGAATGGTAGACACTGCTAGTGGTTTGAAAGAACAGGTTAAAGATTTGCCGACCAATGCAAGATATGCAGTATATCAAGGAAAATCCAAAGTAAAAGAGAATGTCCGTGATTTAACCAGTAGTATTTCTCAAACCAAAGCGGACAGAGCCAGTGGACGCAAGGAACAGCAGGAACAAAGGCGAAAAACCATTGCGAAGCGTCGCTCTGAAATGGAACAGGTCAAACAGAAAAAACAGCCTGCTTCTTCTGTTCATGAAAGACCGACTACAAGACAAGAACAATATCATGATGAACAGACCTCAAAACAGTCTAATATTCAGACTTCATATAAGGAATCTCAACAAGCCAAACAAGAGCGTCCAGCAGTTAAGTCCGATTTTTCAAGTCCAAAAGTGGAACGCCAAGGCAATACCGTTCAAGAAAAAACCGTTCAAAAGCCAGCAACTTCAACCACTACAGCAGATAGAACTTCACAACGTCCAATCACAAAAGAACGTCCGTCTACTGTTCAAAGAGTACCACTACAAAATACAAGAAGTAGACCACCAATCAAAACCGCCACCATTAAGAAAGTCGGTAAGAAACCATGAAGTTGAAAACTTTAGTGATTGGTGGTTCTGGATTATTCTTGATGGTCTTCTCACTGCTTCTGTTTGTTGCCATTTTATTTTCAGATGAACAGGACAGCGGAATTTCCAATATTCATTATGGAGGTGTGAATGTTTCCGCAGAAGTGCTGGCTCATAAGCCTATGGTAGAAAAATATGCCAAAGAATATGGCGTTGAAGAATATGTCAACATACTTCTTGCGATTATACAGGTGGAATCGGGCGGTACTGCGGAAGATGTTATGCAGTCCTCGGAATCCCTCGGTCTTCCACCTAATTCATTGAGTACAGAAGAATCCATTAAGCAAGGTGTGAAGTATTTCAGTGAATTATTAGCCAGTAGCGAAAGGCTCAGTGTAGATTTAGAATCGGTTATCCAGTCCTACAATTATGGTGGTGGTTTCTTAGGGTATGTGGCTAATCGTGGAAATAAATATACCTTTGAACTGGCTCAAAGTTTCTCAAAAGAGTATTCAGGTGGCGAAAAAGTGTCTTACCCCAATCCCATAGCCATACCTATCAATGGGGGCTGGCGATACAACTATGGCAATATGTTTTATGTGCAACTGGTAACGCAGTATCTTGTCACAACAGAGTTTGATGATGATACGGTACAAGCCATCATGGACGAAGCACTGAAATATGAGGGCTGGCGATACGTTTACGGTGGAGCTTCCCCGACTACTTCTTTTGATTGTAGCGGACTGACACAATGGACGTATGGAAAAGCTGGAATTAACTTACCACGAACCGCACAACAGCAATATGATGTGACCCAGCATATCCCACTATCGGAAGCACAAGCTGGCGATTTGGTTTTCTTTCATTCTACCTATAACGCTGGCTCTTATATTACTCATGTTGGGATATACCTTGGCAATAACCGTATGTTTCATGCAGGCGACCCAATCGGTTATGCCGACTTAACAAGCCCCTACTGGCAACAGCATTTAGTGGGAGCAGGACGAATCAAACAATGAGAAAGGAAGATTTAATGATGAAATTTAGAAAAAATCAGAATAAAGAAAAACAGATACCAAAGGAAAAGAAACCTCGTGTCTACTATAAGGTCAATCCTCATAAAAAGGTTGTGATTGCCTTGTGGGTACTTTTAGGGCTTAGTTTCAGCTTTGCGATATTCAAGCACTTTACAGCTATAGATACTCATACTATTCACGAAACAACTATCATAGAAAAGGAATACGTTGATACTCATCATGTAGAAAATTTTGTAGAGAACTTTGCGAAAGTCTACTATTCATGGGAGCAATCCGATAAGTCCATTGATAATCGAATGGAAAGTCTAAAAGGCTATCTGACAGATGAACTTCAAGCTCTCAATGTTGATACAGTACGCAAAGATATTCCTGTATCGTCTTCTGTAAGAGGATTTCAGATATGGACGGTAGAGCCAACTGGCGACAATGAGTTTAATGTAACCTACAGTGTAGACCAGCTCATTACAGAGGGAGAAAATACAAAGACCGTCCACTCTGCTTATATAGTGAGTGTCTATGTAGATGGTTCTGGGAATATGGTACTGGTTAAGAATCCGACCATTACCAACATACCTAAGAAATCAAGTTATAAACCAAAAGCCATTGAAAGTGAGGGGACGGTTGATTCCATTACAACCAATGAAATCAATGAGTTTTTAACGACGTTCTTCAAGCTCTATCCTACAGCGACAGCCAGTGAACTTTCCTACTATGTGAATGACGGGATATTAAAACCAATCGGAAAAGAGTACATCTTTCAAGAACTGGTAAATCCTATTCACAATCGTAAGGATAATCAAGTCACGGTATCGCTGACAGTGGAGTATATCGACCAGCAGACCAAAGCAACGCAGGTATCTCAATTTGATTTGGTACTTGAAAAGAACGGGAGTAATTGGAAGATTATAGAATAACAAATATTGGTACATTATTACAGCTATTTTGTAATCACGTACTCTCTTTGATAAAAAATTGGAGATTCCTTGACAAATATGCTCTTACGTGCTATTATTTAAGTATCTATTTAAAAGGAGTTAATAAATATGCGGCAAGGTATTCTTAAATAAACTGTCAATTTGATAGTGGGAACAAATAATTGGATGTCCTTTTTTAGGAGGGCTTAGTTTTTTGTACCCAGTTTAAGAATACCTTTATCATGTGATTCTAAAGTATCCGGAGAATATCTGTATGCTTTGTATGCCTATGGTTATGCATAAAAATCCCAGTGATAAGAGTATTTATCACTGGGATTTTTATGCCCTTTTGGGCTTTTGAATGGAGGAAAATCACATGAAAATTATTAATATTGGAGTTTTAGCTCATGTTGATGCAGGAAAAACTACCTTAACAGAAAGCTTATTATATAACAGTGGAGCGATTACAGAATTAGGAAGCGTGGACAAAGGTACAACGAGGACGGATAATACGCTTTTAGAACGTCAGAGAGGAATTACAATTCAGACAGGAATAACCTCTTTTCAGTGGGAAAATACGAAGGTGAACATCATAGACACGCCAGGACATATGGATTTCTTAGCAGAAGTATATCGTTCATTATCAGTTTTAGATGGGGCAATTCTACTGATTTCTGCAAAAGATGGCGTACAAGCACAAACTCGTATATTATTTCATGCACTTAGGAAAATGGGGATTCCCACAATCTTTTTTATCAATAAGATTGACCAAAATGGAATTGATTTATCAACGGTTTATCAGGATATTAAAGAGAAACTTTCTGCCGAAATTGTAATCAAACAGAAGGTAGAACTGTATCCTAATATGTGTGTGACGAACTTTACCGAATCTGAACAATGGGATACGGTAATAGAGGGAAACGATGACCTTTTAGAGAAATATATGTCCGGTAAATCATTAGAAGCATTGGAACTCGAACAAGAGGAAAGCATAAGATTTCAGAATTGTTCTCTGTTCCCTCTTTATCATGGAAGTGCAAAAAGTAATATAGGGATTGATAACCTTATAGAAGTGATTACTAATAAATTTTATTCATCAACACATCGAGGTCCGTCTGAACTTTGCGGAAATGTTTTCAAAATTGAGTATTCGGAAAAAAGACAGCGTCTTGCATATATACGTCTTTATAGTGGCGTACTGCATTTGCGAGATTCGGTTAGAATATCGGAAAAGGAAAAAATAAAAATTACAGAAATGTATACTTCAATAAATGGTGAATTATGTAAAATCGATAAGGCTTATTCCGGGGAAATTGTTATTTTGCAGAATGAGTTTTTGAAGTTAAATAGTGTTCTTGGAGATACAAAGCTATTGCCACAGAGAGAGAGAATTGAAAATCCCCTCCCTCTGCTGCAAACGACTGTTGAACCGAGCAAACCTCAACAAAGGGAAATGTTACTTGATGCACTTTTAGAAATCTCCGACAGTGACCCGCTTCTGCGATATTATGTGGATTCTGCGACACATGAAATCATACTTTCTTTCTTAGGGAAAGTACAAATGGAAGTGACTTGTGCTCTGCTGCAAGAAAAGTATCATGTGGAGATAGAAATAAAAGAGCCTACAGTCATTTATATGGAAAGACCGTTAAAAAAAGCAGAGTATACCATTCACATCGAAGTTCCACCGAATCCTTTCTGGGCTTCCATTGGTCTATCTGTAGCACAGCTTCCATTAGGGAGCGGAGTACAGTATGAGAGCTCGGTTTCTCTTGGATACTTAAATCAATCGTTTCAAAATGCAGTTATGGAGGGGATACGCTATGGCTGTGAACAAGGATTGTATGGTTGGAATGTGACGGACTGTAAAATCTGTTTTAAGTATGGCTTATACTATAGCCCTGTTAGTACCCCAGCAGATTTTCGGATGCTTGCTCCTATTGTATTGGAACAAGTCTTAAAAAAAGCTGGAACAGAATTGTTAGAGCCATATCTTAGTTTTAAAATTTATGCGCCACAGGAATATCTTTCACGAGCATACAACGATGCTCCTAAATATTGTGCGAACATCGTAGACACTCAATTGAAAAATAATGAGGTCATTCTTAGTGGAGAAATCCCTGCTCGGTGTATTCAAGAATATCGTAGTGATTTAACTTTCTTTACAAATGGACGTAGTGTTTGTTTAACAGAGTTAAAAGGGTACCATGTTACTACCGGTGAACCTGTTTGCCAGCCCCGTCGTCCAAATAGTCGGATAGATAAAGTACGATATATGTTCAATAAAATAACTTAGTGTATTTTATGTTGTTATATAAATATGGTTTCTTGTTAAATAAGATGAAATATTTTTTAATAAAGATTTGAATTAAAGTGTAAAGGAGGAGATAGTTATTATAAACTACAAGTGGATATTGTGTCCTGTATGTGGAAATAAAACACGATTAAAGATAAGGGAAGATACTGAATTAAAAAAATTCCCCCTCTATTGTCCGAAATGCAGACAAGAAAATTTAATTGAAATAAAGCAGTTCAAAGTAACTGTGATTACAGAGCCAGACGCAAAGACGCAGAGCCGATAAAATGAGATTAATACAATCTCATTTTATCGGCTCTTTCCGTTATGTATGGATTCTTTTAATTAGTCTTCGATGTTTCTTGCTTCGTTGATACCGCTGGCTAAAGATTCCATTAAGGATAGTTCTTTGTCTGTAAAGCTATCCATGTATTTCTCTATCTGTAATCGTCGGGTGCTTTTTACCAAGTTATTAGCAGGTAGGGGTCCCGAGCGCCTACGAGGAATTTGTATCGATAAGAAATAGATTTAAAAATTTCGCTGTTATTTTGTACATTTAACTTGACGGTGACATCTCTCTATTGTGAGTTATTAGTGGTACAGTTTTCAACCGTTTTAATTATAAAAAAGTGGTGCATTTTTAAATTGGCACAAACAGGTAACGGTTATTGCAGGTGTATTTCTTATCTATGGGTTTAACATGGATTTTATCATTAAAATCATGAGTATTGTCCGAGAGTGATTGGTCTTGCGTATGGTTAACCCTAAAGTTATGGAAATAAGACTTAGAAGCAAACTTAAGAGTGTGTTGATTGTGCATTATCTTAAAATTTTGTATAATAGGAATTGAAGTTAAATTAGATGCTAAAAATTTGTAATTAAGAAGGAGGGATTCGTCATGTTGGTATTCCAAATGCGTAATGTAGATAAAACATCTATTGTTAGATAAAACATCTATTGTTTTGAAACAGACTAAAAACAGTGATTACGCAGATAAATAAATACGTTAGATTAATTCCTACCAGTAACTAATCTTATGACTTTTTAAACAGATAACTAAAATTACAAACAAATCGTTTAACTTCTGTATTTATTTATAGATGTAATCACTTCAGGAGTGATTACATGAACAAAAATATAAAATATTCTCAAAACTTTTTAACGAGTGAAAAAGTACTCAACCAAATAATAAAACAATTGAATTTAAAAGAAACCGATACCGTTTACGAAATTGGAACAGGTAAAGGGCATTTAACGACGAAACTGGCTAAAATAAGTAAACAGGTAACGTCTATTGAATTAGACAGTCATCTATTCAACTTATCGTCAGAAAAATTAAAACTGAATACTCGTGTCACTTTAATTCACCAAGATATTCTACAGTTTCAATTCCCTAACAAACAGAGGTATAAAATTGTTGGGAATATTCCTTACCATTTAAGCACACAAATTATTAAAAAAGTGGTTTTTGAAAGCCATGCGTCTGACATCTATCTGATTGTTGAAGAAGGATTCTACAAGCGTACCTTGGATATTCACCGAACACTAGGGTTGCTCTTGCACACTCAAGTCTCGATTCAGCAATTGCTTAAGCTGCCAGCGGAATGCTTTCATCCTAAACCAAAAGTAAACAGTGTCTTAATAAAACTTACCCGCCATACCACAGATGTTCCAGATAAATATTGGAAGCTATATACGTACTTTGTTTCAAAATGGGTCAATCGAGAATATCGTCAACTGTTTACTAAAAATCAGTTTCATCAAGCAATGAAACACGCCAAAGTAAACAATTTAAGTACCGTTACTTATGAGCAAGTATTGTCTATTTTTAATAGTTATCTATTATTTAACGGGAGGAAATAATTCTATGAGTCGCTTTTGTAAATTTGGAAAGTTACACGTTACTAAAGGGAATGTAGATAAATTATTAGGTATACTACTGACAGCTTCCAAGGAGCTAAAGAGGTCCCTAGCGCCTACGGGGAATTTGTATCGATAAGGAATAGATTTAAAAATTTCGCTGTTATTTTGTACAATAAGGATAAATTTGAATGGTACCATAAACGACCGTTTATGGTACCTTTTCATTTTCCTGCTTTTTCTAAATGTTTTTTAAGTAAATCAAGTACCAAAATCCGTTCCTTTTTCATAGTTCCTATATAGTTATACTTAATGAGTTATGGTACATTTAAATTATAAAATTAAGGAGGTTTTTTTATGATTTTTGGCTATGCTCGAGTGAGTACGGATGATCAAAATCTTAGTTTACAAATTGATGCACTTACTCATTATGGAATTGATAAATTATTTCAAGAAAAAGTAACTGGTGCGAAAAAAGACCGACCGCAATTAGAAGAAATGATCAACCTACTACGTGAAGGAGATTCTGTTGTCATTTACAAGTTAGATCGAATTTCACGATCAACTAAACATTTGATTGAACTTTCTGAATTATTTGAAGAACTTAGTGTCAATTTTATATCTATTCAAGATAACGTAGATACTTCAACGTCTATGGGAAGATTCTTTTTCCGAGTTATGGCTAGTTTAGCAGAACTGGAACGGGATATTATTATTGAACGAACTAACTCTGGTCTTAAGGCAGCCAGAGTCCGAGGAAAAAAAGGGGGCCGTCCAAGTAAAGGTAAGCTATCAATTGATTTAGCTTTAAAAATGTATGACAGCAAAGAGTATTCTATTCGTCAAATTCTTGATGCCTCTAAATTAAGCAAAACAACCTTTTACCGTTACCTCAATAAAAGGAATGCTTAAGATATGGCTATGAAAAGAATTTTAACTACTTCACAGCGTGAACAACTTCTTTCTGTAGACCACTTATCAGAAGAGGATTTTAAAGCGTATTTTAGTTTTTCTGATTATGATCTGGAGGTTATTAATCAACACCGTGGAAAGGTCAATAAACTAGGATTTGCGATACAACTTTGTTTGGCCCGGTATCCTGGGTGTTCTTTAAGTAATTGGCCGATTAAATCAACCAGACTAACTTCTTATGTGAGTCGACAGCTCCATCTTGATGCAATTGATTTAAATTCATATGATCATAGAAATACACGTGCAAATCACTTCAACGAGATCTTAGAAGTATTCAACTATCATCGATTCGGTAGTGCTAATACACAAAAACAGTTAATAGAATATTTAATTGAACTAGCTTTAGAAAATGATGACTCTATCTATCTAATGAAAAAAACAATTGATTTCTTAACTCGAAAAAGAATTATTTTTCCATCTATAGCTACACTTGAAGACATTATAAGCCGCTGTCGAGATAAAGCAGAAAACAACTTATTTTCAATATTACTCTGTTCATTAACAGATATACAAATTGAAAAACTAGAGAGTTTGTTTCAAATTTATGAAGAGACGAAAATAACTAAACTCGCTTGGCTAAAAGACATTCCAGGTAAGGCAAATCCAGAAAGCTTTATGAGTATTTGTAAAAAAGTGGAAGTGATTGCTTCCATGGGACTCGGGACAATTAATGTCTCCCATATTAATCGGAACAGGTTTCTTCAGCTAGCTAGACTAGGGGAAAATTATGATGCATATGACTTCTCCCGTTTTGAGCTTGAAAAAAGATACTCTTTACTTATTGCTTTTTTAGTCAATCATCATCAATATCTGATCGATCAACTGATTGAGATTAATGACCGCATTTTAGCAAGTATTAAACGCAAAGGGACACGTGATTCACAAGAACAGTTAAAAGAAAAAGGAAAATTGGCTACTAAAAAATTGGAACATTATGCTTCTTTAATTGATGCTCTTCACTTTGCAAAAGATAATGATAGTAATCCTTTTGACGAAATTGAACGAATCATGCCTTGGGAAGATTTAGTACAAGATGGAGAAGAAGCTAAAAAAATTACAGGTAATAAAAATCATGGCTATTTAGAAATGGTTCGAAATAAAGCTAATTACCTCCGAAGATACACGCCAATGTTATTGAGGACCCTTTCGTTCAAAGCAACTCCGGCAGCAAATCCAGTCCTCATGGCCCTAACTCAACTAACTGATTTACACAATAGTGGTAAAAGAAAAATACCGGCAGATACTTCTACTGATTTTGTGAGTAAAAAATGGAAAAGCCTTGTTCGGCCAGAAGAGGGGAAAATAGATCGGTCTTACTATGAGTTAGTAGCTTTCACCGAGCTAAAGAACAATATTCGATCAGGAGATATTTCAGTTGAAGGAAGTATGATCCATCGAAATATTGATGATTACTTAGTTGATTTATCTGCTTGTATTGATTCAGAAACTATTCCAGACACGTTTGAGGACTATTTAAAGGATCGGGAAATAATTTTAGATTTACAGCTTCAATTTTATTCGACAGTTGATAAGAGAATTTCAAGAGCAAACCTTAAAAAGTTGGAAAAAGTTACACCTAGCGAAGCAGAAATATATAGAAAAAAACTTTATTCAATAATTCCTAAGATAAGGCTTAGTGATCTTTTAATTGAGGTGGACAGTTGGACCAACTTTTCACAAGAATTTAGTCATGATTCTACAGGGAAACCGCCGAGTGAACAAGAAAGAAAAATTATTTTTGCTGCTTTGCTGGGTTTAGGGATGAATATTGGTCTTGAAAAAATGGCCCAATCAACTCCTGGAATTTCTTATTCTCAGTTAGCCAATGCCAAACAATGGCGCTTTTATAAAGAAGCTCTGACTCGTGCTCAATCTGTTTTGGTTAATTATCAGTTAAAGCTTCCTGTTGCAGACTTTTGGGGTGAAGGAAAAACCACTGCTTCAGACGGAATGCGCGTCCCAGTGGGCGTCTCAGCTCTAAAATCCGATGTTAATCCACATTACAAAAGTATGGAAAAAGGAGCTACAATGATTCGATCAATAAATGATAGGCATACGACTCATCATATCGAGGTTGCTTCAACTAATACAAGGGAAGCTACTCATACCCTTGATGGCCTACTTTATCATGAAACAGATCTAGATATTGAGGAACATTTTACTGATACAAATGGGTATTCTGATCAGGTGTTTGGAATGACCGCATTACTAGGCTTTGATTTTGAACCTCGCATCAGAAATATAAAAAAATCACAATTATTTTCTATCAAATCACCTTCCTACTACCCTAACTTATCAGAAGATATAAGCGGAAAAATCAATGTAAAAATTATTGAAGAAAACTATGATGAAATTAAACGAATCGCCTATTCGATTCAAACAGGAAAAGTATCTAGTTCTTTACTATTAGGAAAGCTAGGCTCATACGCACGTAAGAATAGAGTAGCTCTTGCACTGAGAGAACTAGGTCGCATTGAAAAGAGCATTTTTATGATAGATTATATTACAGATAGTGAGCTACGGCGAAGGATCACTCATGGACTAAATAAGACAGAAGCGATTAATGCTTTAGCTAGAGAACTATTTTTTGGGCGACGCGGAAAATTTATGGAGCGCGATATTCGCCGACAACTTCAAAGTGCTAGTGCGCTTAATGTGTTAATAAATGCAATAAGTATATGGAACGCCGTCTACTTACAAGCAGCTTATAATTATCTCGTCAAAATAGATCCCGAAGTAACTAAGTATATGAAGCATGTATCTCCTATTAATTGGGAGCATATCACTTTTCTTGGAGAGTATAAATTTGACTTGTTATCTATTCCTAAACACTTAAGAGAATTGAATATAAAAAATAAATAGGCCTTGAAACATTGGTTTAGTGGGAATTTGTACCCCTTATCGATACAAATTCCCACTAAGCGCTCGGGACCCCAGGTAAGAAAAATTCATCAACGGAAACATGAAGTAACGATACAAGGTCATAAAGAACTTGTATGCTGGGGTGTTGCCCTTTATTTTCAATATTAGTTAAGTACCGTGGGTCAATTTCAATCAATGCTCCCACTTGTTCACGAGTTAAACCTCGTTTCAATCGAGCTTCTTTAATGGCTAAACCAAAGGCTCTAAAATCATATTTATCTTCTTTTTTACGCATAGTAGACCACCTCTATACATTTTATTGTTCCTACTGAATTAAAAACAGGTATAGAAAAACGTGTTATATGGTTTATAGGTTTATATTTAATAAAAAGCACTACTAAACGCCAATAAAAAAAACCGTTATATGGTAGTGCTATTTACGCTGTTAAAATATTGTATATTACTTCCAAATGGCGGTTTGTTGGAGGTCAACGTCGCCATGAAGTACATCATATACAATAAATTTCCTTACATTGGGTTCTTGTCAAAAAAAGTCGTCTATCTGCAATAGATAAGTACGTCCACCAATGTGGTTTTATAAATCATATAGATAGAATAACAGAAGCATGTAAACAGAGAAATAAATCTGTTTATATGCTTTTTTGGCTATTCAGAACTTTTTTACAAAGTTTATTTATCAGTAATGCAACAAATCCCCCTTTCACATTGGGACTAAGAGTGAAAGGAGATAAACGAGCAAGGCTCACTTCCTTTCCTAGACAGAAAGGGGGTGAGAAACATGAAACCATCTTCTTTTCAGACCACAATAGAAAATCAGTTTGACTATATCTGTAAACGTGCTATGGAAGACGAGCGAAAGAATTATATGCTTTATCTTTCAAGGATTGCAAAGCGTGAGGTGTCCTTTTCGGATGTTGGCGATTATCTTGTTAGCCAGTTTGCGACAACAGATAACTATTCAACTGACTTTCAGATTTTTACACTCAATGGGTTATCAGTAGGCGTTGAAAATGATTTGTTGAGTGAAGCATTACGTGAGTTGCCAGACAAGAAACGTGAAATTCTACTGCTGTTTTACTTTATGGACATGAGCGATTCAGAAATTGCAGACCTGTTGAAATTGAACCGTTCTACTGTCTATCGGCATAGAACCAGTGGACTAGCCTTAATTAAAAAGTTTATGGAGGAATTTGAAGAATGAAAACACAATATCCTATGATTCCCTTTCCTCTCATTGTAAAGGCAACAGATGGCGATACCGAAGCGATTAACCAGATTCTACATCATTACAGAGGGTACATAACGAAGCGTTCCCTACGACTTATGAAAGATGAATATGGCAATCAAAGTATGGTCGTTGATGAAGTCTTACGTGGAAGAATGGAAACCAGACTGATTACAAAGATTTTGTCATTTGAAATTAAGTAATATCCTCTCTCCTTTCGTGGAAGCGTGCTAAACCATTCCACGCTTCCCGAACAGGGAGGTTTGTTATTCCACCAAAGCATATTGAGCTTTCAATGTGTTTTGATAGGCTAACGAGCCATTGTTCTTTGAAAACTGAATAAAAGTAATCGAATACGTTTCGATAAGAAAAGAGCCAACGGAACTAACCGCCATGACCTATCTTATAAAGATAGCGAGCGATTCATGTTAGTGATCCGAGAAGCAATCTTTAGCAGGATTGCCTGCAACGACATTCTTATCGTGATAATGATACTCCCATACAGTCAATAGTCCGAGCGTGATAAAACCGTCGCAGGCAATGAGTATGGCTACATGAGAACCATGCAGGGGTGGAACTCCCGTGAGCTTTGCTAAAGCTGTTCGATTGCTGGTAAAACAACTTTTATGAAATCCAAATAAGTGATTTGGAAAGGAGGATTTTATGAAGCAGACTGACATTCCTATTTGGGAACGTTATACCCTAACCATTGAAGAAGCGTCAAAATATTTTCGTATTGGCGAAAACAAGCTACGACGCTTGGCAGAGGAAAATAAAAATGCAAATTGGCTGATTATGAATGGCAATCGTATTCAGATTAAACGAAAACAATTTGAAAAAATTATAGATACATTGGACGCAATCTAGCGTCGCCAAAGGGTCTTGTATATGATAAAATAGTATTAAGTCGTATCAAGGCTCTTTCCATAAAGGAAAGGAGCAAATGCCATGTCAGAAAAAAGACGTGACAATAAAGGTCGAATCTTAAAGACTGGAGAGAGCCAACGAAAAGACGGAAGATACTTATACAAATATATAGATTCATTTGGAGAACCGCAATTTGTTTACTCGTGGAAACTTGTGGCTACAGACCGAGTACCAGCAGGAAAGCGTGATTGTATCTCACTTAGAGAGAAAATCGCAGAGTTACAGAAAGACATTCATGATGGTATTGATGTTGTAGGAAAGAAAATGACACTCTGCCAGCTTTACGCAAAACAGAACGCTCAAAGACCAAAGGTTAGAAAAAACACTGAAACTGGACGCAAATATCTTATGGATATTTTGAAGAAAGACAAGTTAGGTGTAAGAAGTATTGACAGTATTAAGCCATCAGACGCTAAAGAATGGGCTATTAGAATGAGTGAAAATGGTTATGCTTATCAAACCATCAATAACTACAAACGTTCTTTAAAGGCTTCATTCTATATTGCTATACAAGATGATTGTGTTCGGAAGAATCCATTTGACTTTCAACTGAAAGCAGTTCTTGATGATGATACTGTCCCTAAGACCGTACTAACAGAAGAACAGGAAGAAAAACTGTTAGCCTTTGCAAAAGCTGATAAAACCTACAGCAAAAATTATGATGAAATTCTGATACTCTTAAAAACAGGTCTTCGTATTTCAGAGTTTGGTGGTTTGACACTTCCAGATTTAGATTTTGAGAATCGTCTTGTCAATATAGACCATCAGCTATTGAGAGATACTGAAATTGGGTACTACATTGAAACACCAAAGACCAAAAGTGGCGAACGTCAAGTTCCTATGGTTGAAGAAGCCTATCAAGCATTTAAGCGAGTGTTAGCGAATCGAAAGAATGATAAGCGTGTTGAGATTGATGGATATAGTGATTTCCTCTTTCTTAATAGAAAGAACTATCCAAAAGTGGCAAGTGATTACAACGGCATGATGAAAGGTCTTGTTAAGAAATACAATAAGTATAACGAGGATAAATTGCCACACATCACTCCACATAGTTTGCGACATACATTCTGTACCAACTATGCAAATGCAGGAATGAATCCAAAGGCATTACAGTACATTATGGGACATGCTAATATAGCCATGACGCTGAACTATTACGCACATGCAACATTCGATTCTGCAATGGCAGAAATGAAACGCTTGAATAAAGAGAAGCAACAGGAGCGTCTTGTTGCTTAGTAGTACAAATGAATTTACTACTTATTTACCACTTCTGACAGCTAAGACATGAGGAAATATGCAAAGAAACGTGAAGTATCTTCCTACAGTAAAAATACTCGAAAGCACATAGAATAAGGCTTTACGAGCATTTAAGAAAATATAAAAAGATAATTAGAAATTTATACTTTGTTTGAACTGAAAAAACAGTAAGAAAGCGTAAAAAATCAATTCCTGTACTAGCGTGTAATTGAAATTTTTTAGTTTTGGCGTTAGAACTGTTTCCTCAGTCCTAGCCCCTTCTCTTTTTGATAAGTATGCTTGGCAGAAAGTAGTTTGTAAATGATTCTGAGAATCTTATGAGCATAAGCAATGACGGCCTTCATCTTGCTTACTCTTTGGGAAATTCGATTATAAAAAAAAGAAAAAGCTGGATCCTTGGAATGTGCTGCAATTAATCCCGACATGGTCAAAGCCTGTTTTATTTAGCGATTTCCTTGCGTGATGTGTGAGGATTTTTTAATGCCAGCACTATAGGCTAAACATCTTTTTCTGTCATGAGTTAGCAGGCTCTGCCTGATTAGAGTTTTACATGTAATCTATTTTAATAGTAATGTTTTATCATTTTCAGGAGAACGCAGTTTTGGCTCGTTCTCTTTTTTGTTGTGATACTTCTTTCAAGGAATATTTGGTAGGATTGGAGTGAAAAAAGATTAACTAAGAAAGAAGGAAGTATATGGAAGCCATTTATCAACGTGATTCGGATCAAGATGGACTGACTGACGCTCAAGAATTTGCGCTAGGAACCAATCCTCTTAGCGCAGATTCTGATGGTGATGGTCGTTCAGATTTAGTGGAAATAGAAGAAGGAACCAATCCCTTAGAAAAGGATTTACAAGACATAGACCAAACAAGTATCACTGAACCGTCCTCAGTATTTATGGAAATGAAACAAAAGATTTCAGATATGATGGAGAGTCACTACAAGGAATTTATACAGGCTCTGATTAGTATTGAAACAGGGATTGAAAACCAACAAGACCTAGAAGACTTATATACTTACTACATGAGAACGGATGCCGTTTCTCTTTTATCTAGTGATTTAGAAATCAGTCCTCAAGAGGTTGAAATGGAGATAGAGTTGTAGGGGAATCATGTGATTCTCCTATTTTCGTATAGATGAAAGGAGCGAGTATGGAAGTAATACAATTATTGGCTATGTTTCGTGGAACAATTCCAAAAGATAGAGAGAAAATGGACTTATTTCTTCGTTATCAAGCGCAACATTTTGATGAGAAATGGCAGAATTTGGTAGAGAGTTTTTTGACTGAAGAGGGCAAGATAGAGGAGATACCTCATGTCTATTCGTTTCATCAAGATATTATCTCTTTCCTAGAGGCCAGTTCTGAAAATAATGACCAAGATTTAGAAAGTTACACAAGAAATTTTGGACAAGCAGGTCTAAGTAAATTATCTCAATTAAGTAATTTTGAGAAAAACTTGGTGCTAGAAGTCGCAACCTATAATCTTTTCACTCGATTTTACATCCAATCTGAGAAAGAGAAGCTAACACCATTAAGTGAGCTTGTATTTCATCAGAATCAGGATGTCAATTTAGTCAATGTCTATCGGGTTGCGAATAATCTATCTGACCGCATTAGTAGAGATATAGAGGAGTTTCTTCTAATGGTTGATTCCAAAGAACTAAAAAAAGAAGTTCTTGAGATTCATTTTGAAGAAAAAGAAGGAGATGTTCTAGCCTATTTGGGTTCAGAATTGATGGCTACTTTAGATATCGTTACGGATCTTGTCCATCATGAAGAAAACTACACACAACTCCCACTGACACAAAAGCTGAAAATTATTACTTATTTTGATGAAGTAAAGGCTATAAGAGAAAAGTCTAAGCAAGTAGAGGAAGCAGTCTTACCTTTAGATAATATTGACCAGGTAGAAGAAAATGTGGAAGTTCATTCCCTATCTAAAGTAGATAAAATTGTAGAAGAAGCTTTGAGGGAATATCCAATCGGTTCACAAGTAAGTTATAAAGGACAAGTATTTCAGTTGGTTTCGATTGAAAATGCGCAGTTAAATGACTTAGTTCGCCTAGAGCTATTCAATGATTCCAACCAGTTATTTGAAGAGAATCCTATCTTATACTTGAACAGTTTGGAAGAGATTGAACAAGTATTGTCTCATTTAGAACTTGAAAAAGAAGATTCAGAGATTGAGATTGAATCACCAAGTGAAAGCCAGGAAATAGATCTGTTTTCCTACCTGGAAGAAGAAAATGAAAAGGATAAGGAAACAGAAACGCTTATTGTAGGCATAGAAGAGACGGATGTCCCTGTTCAAGATTTTGTTTTTCCAGATGATTTAGAGGACTTTTATCCTAAGACAAATCGAGAAAAAATTGAAACGAATATCGCCGCAATTGATCTTGTTAAAAGATTAGAAAAAGAGAGACGACAAGCAAGTCCAGAAGAACAAGAACTACTAGCCAAGTATGTTGGATGGGGTGGTCTTGCTAATGAATTTTTCGATGAACTCAATCAAAAGTATGAAGCAGAACGTTTAACTCTTAAGAGTTTAGTAAGTAAATCAGAATACTCCACCATGAAACAAAGTTCTCTCACAGCCTATTATACAAACCCAATGATTATTCGCCAGATTTGGCAAAAATTACTGGATGATGGTTTTGAGGGAGGAAGGATATTAGATCCTTCTATGGGGACTGGGAACTTCTTTGCGGCGATGCCTAGAAGTATACGAGATAAATCAGAGCTCTATGGGGTTGAATTAGACAGTGTGACAGGCGCAATCGCAAAACAACTCCACCCCAATACCCATATTGAAGTGCGAGGATTTGAAGAAGTTCCCTATCAAAATAATAGTTTTGATTTAGTCTTAACGAATGTTCCTTTTGGAAATTTTCGCATTGCCGATAAAAACTACGATAAACCTTATATGATTCATGATTACTTTGTCAAACACTCACTTGATTTAGTAAGAGACGGAGGACAAGTGTCGATTATCTCATCTATTGGGACAATGGATAAGCGGACAGATAATGTCTTACAAGAGATTAAAACCAACACTCATTTTTTAGGGGGTGTTCGTTTGCCGGATACGGCTTTTAAAACGATTGCAGGTACTCGAGTGACCACAGATCTCCTCTTCTTTCAAAAGGATCAAGCAAAGAATCTTAATGAGGAGGAACTTGTCTTTAGTGGCTCTATTCCCTTTGAGGAAGATAAGCGTGTCTGGATCAATCCTTATTTTGATGGGAAATACAACACACAAGTTTTGGGTGAATATGAAGTACGTAATTTTAATGGAGGAACCCTCAATGTAAAGGGGGAATCAGAAACATTATCTACTGATATAATGAAAGCATTCGAGAATGTGGAAGCACCTAAACAAATTGACAATTCTTTGAAAGCACCTGTTTTTATCCAAGAAGAAGTGGATAATTCGATCCCAAGTCGTATACGTGAGGACTTAGCGCTCTATTCTTTTGGATATGAGGGAAATCAAATTTATTACCGAGATACGCATGGCATTCGGAAAAGTTCAAAAGTAGACGAAATTAGTTATTATGTAGATGAGAAGGGAGATTTTAAAGCTTGGGACAGTTCTTTGTCTGAACATAAAATAGACCGATTCGTGCAACTTCATTTGACAGAAGAGGAAGCACTAGATGTTTACAAGTCAGAAGAAGCGAGTAAAAGAGGGAAATATAAGGGACTGTTCAAAAAAACTGTCTTTTATGAAAGTCCCTTATCGGATAAGGATATTAGTCGCATTAAGGGCATGGTTGATTTGAGAGAGACCTATCAATCCTTAATTGAAATTCAACGTCATCAAGATTATAGTCGGACAGAATTTCAGGTGTTACTTAGTAAACTCAATCATAACTATGACCGCTTTGTAAGTCAATTTGGATACTTGAATGCCTCAGTCAATCGGAACTTATTTGATAGTGACGATAAGTATTCTTTACTAGCAAGTTTAGAAGATGAATACATCGATTCTAAAGACCAGAAAGTAAAATATAAAAAATCTTTAGCCTTTGAGAAAGCATTGGTTAGACCAGAGAGAGAGATTACAAGAGTATCAACGGCTTTAGATGCCTTAAACTCCAGTTTATCGGATGGTAGAGGAGTTGATTTAGACTATATGGTATCAATTTATCCCGAACATAGCCAAGCTGCTATTTTAGATGAGTTAGGTGACCAGGTTTTAATGGATCCAGAAAGTTATTTAAGAGGGGAAAGAAAATATCTTTCTAAGAACCAGTTTTTGTCAGGAGATATTCTCAATAAGATAGAAGTAGTTCAACTATTAGTAGATGAAAACAACCAAGAATTTGACTGGTCTCATGCTTTAGATTTGTTAGAATCTGTTCGCCCTCCACGGATTCATCTGGCAGATATTGAGTTCAAAATAGGGTCACGTTGGATTCCTCAATCCGTTTATGGTAAATTTGCCTTTGAATGTTTTACCAATCGTGAATTTGAATTGTCTTCGCCAGATGTTGAACAAGTCATTGAAGTGAATCCTGTCGATGGCCAGGTTCATTTAAGGACATCATTTGTTTATCGCTATCCAAGTGCCAAAGATAGTAGTCTTGGAGTTAGTGGGTCACGTTATGATACAGGAAGAAAGATTTTTGAGAATTTACTTAATTCGAACCAACCGACGATTACCATGACTGTTACGGAAGGGGAAAAGAAAAAGACTATCACAGATTTGGAAAAAACCTCTGTTCTAAGAGCAAAAGAGCAGCATTTACAAGAGCTCTTTCAAGAATTTGTCTCACGGTATCCAGAAGTCCAACAGGTCATTGAGGAAAGCTATAATCGTCTTTATAATCGAACAGTTAGTCGAGAGTATGATGGTAGCCATCTAGTCATTGATGGCTTGGCACAAAACATCAGTCTTCGTCCTCATCAAGAGAATGCTATTCAAAGAATCGTAGAAGAAAAAAGAGCTTTATTAGCTCATGAGGTAGGTTCAGGAAAGACCTTGACCATGCTTGGTGCTGGGTTTAAATTAAAGGAGTTGGGGATGGTTCATAAGCCCTTGTATGTGGTGCCCTCTAGTTTGTCTGCTCAGTTTGGCCAAGAAATCATGAAATTTTTCCCTACTAAAAAAGTCTTTGTGACCACTAAGAAAGATTTTGTGAAGGCGAGAAGAAAACAATTTGTGTCACGTATCATTACAGGAGATTACGATGCCATTGTCATTGGGGATTCTCAATTTGAAAAAATCCCTGTCAGTAAGGAAAGACAGATGAATTATATCGAGGACAAACTCAATGAACTACGAGAGATTAAAACACATTCTGAAAATAAGTACACCGTTAAAGAAGCAGAGCAATCAATAAGTGGTCTTGAGAGACAATTGGAAGAACTCCAACGCTTTAATCGTGATAGTTTTATTGATTTTGAGAACTTAGGAATTGATTTTCTCTTTGTGGATGAAGCACATCACTTTAAAAATATACGTCCAATTACTGGACTTGGAAATGTAGCAGGGATTACCAATACAACGTCTAAGAAGAATGTGGATATGGAAATGAAGGTTCGACAGATTCAGGAAGAACATGATTTTAAAAACATTGTCTTTGCGACAGGAACACCTGTTTCCAATTCTATTAGTGAGTTATATACTATGATGAACTACATTCAACCAGATATCTTAAAACGCTATCAAGTTGATTATTTTGACTCTTGGGTAGGTGCTTTTGGAGAAATTCAAAACTCTATGGAATTAGCTCCTACAGGGGATAAGTACCAACCTAAGAAACGATTTAAAAAGTTTGTCAATCTACCTGAGTTGATGAAAATCTATAAAGAAACAGCCGACATTCAAACACAAGATATGTTGGATTTACCTGTTCCAGAAGCTCATATTATCCCTATTGAGAGTGAGTTAACTGAAAACCAGAAACTCTATTTAGAAGAATTAGTTATGAGGTCAGATATGGTCAAATGTGGAACAGTTGATCCGAGCCAGGATAACATGTTGAAGATTACGGGTGAGGCGCGGAAACTAGCTATTGATATGCGTTTATTGGACTCTAGTTATAGTCTAGCAGACAATCATAAACTGCTTCAGGTAGTGGATAATGTTGAAAGAATTTATCGTGAGGGAATGGAAAATAAGGCTACTCAGATGATTTTTTCAGATATTGGCACACCTAAGAAAAAAGATAATGGCTTTGATGTTTATTCTGAGATTAAGGCTTTATTAGTTGATAGAGGAATCCCTAGTATGGAAATTGCCTTTGTACATGATGCCAATAGTGATGAAAAGAAGAATAGCTTGTCTCGAAAGGTTAATGCAGGAGAGGTTCGGGTTCTTCTTGCCTCAACTGAAAAAGGAGGAACAGGTTTAAATGTTCAGAGCAAGATGAAAGCAGTTCACCATCTGGATGTACCGTGGAGACCAAGTGACATTCAGCAACGTAATGGACGTATTATCCGACAGGGAAATGAAAACAAGGAAGTGGATATTTACCACTATATTACCAAAGGTTCGTTTGATAATTATCTATGGGCAACTCAGGAGAACAAACTCCGTTATATTAAGCAGATTATGACTTCTAAGGAGCCGATTCGTGCTGCGGAAGATATTGATGAACAGACTATGACAGCTTCTGATTTTAAGGCACTAGCAACAGGTAATCCTTATCTCAAATATAAGATGGAACTAGAGAATGATCTAACTCTATTAGAAAATCAAAGACGCGCCTTTCAACGCAGCAAGGATCACTATCGTCATACAATCTCTTACTGTGAAGAAAATATGCCCATTCTTGAGAAACGATTAAGCAAGTATGAAGGCGACATTCAACAGTCTGAAATGTCGAAAGACCAATCATTTTCTATGACGATAGGTAAACAAGTTTTTGAGCAACGAGCTGAAGCAGGTGAATCCCTACACCGTCTTATCCGTCATAATCAATCTGACAGCAAAGAATTTCGAACCCTAGCAAGTTATCGAGGATTTGACATTAAAATGCTTAGTCTACCAACGAATCAGCCTCTTCCTGAAACCTTCTCTGTTAAGATTGTAGGAGAAAATCAGTATTCTGTCAGTTTGGATTTGTATTCTCCTTTGGGGACAATTCAAAGGCTTCAGCATACGATAGACCACATTAAAGATGACCAAGTGAAAACTCAGAACTTATTGGATGAATTAAAGGATAAATGGACTACTGCTAAGGTAGAAATTGAGAAAAATTTTCCAAAGGAAGAGGATTATCAAACTAAAAAGGCCGAATACGATGTACTCGCGCCATTGATTGAAACAGAAACGGATTTAGATATTATTGATCAGGCCTTACGACAATTCCACGAAAAAGGAAAAGAAAAGCAAGAACAACTTTCTTTTGAATTAGATTAAAAAATAGATATAAATAGCGGACAAGAAAAGAAAAGCGCGGTAGAATAAAGATAGAAAGAAACGAGGTAACGATTATGATGGAAGATACCTATTATCAATTAGAAGAGGCTTTGGTACAGGGATTTCAAACACCTGAAGAATACCAAGCCTACAAGGAGTTAAAGGAACATTATGAGGAAGTGACAGGGGATTACAGTTTTTCTAAACGAGAGCTCACTAGTCAATTGGAAATCGCTCTTCAGAATCATCAAGGTGTGGACTTTGAAGAACATGAAAAAGAAGAGTATTTGGACTTAGTTCAAAAATTAGAAGAGTTTGATTCCTCTCTTGCCACCCATTATCGTCAGTTGATTGATTAGAAAGGAGAAAGTCATGAATGATTTACTCCTTATCCCAGTAATTTTTTTAGCAGTAGGAGGAATTCTCATTCTTTTATGGAGACTCTTTCTTATTGCCAGTGGACTTTTCCTTATTGGTTTTATCAGTTTTCTTATTTTCGTGGAGGTCTATGGAATTTATCTGTTCTTTACTGAACCTAGTTTATATTTTGATGATATCAGACAACATGGTTTAACTAGTTTTACGGCTGTGTACTTTTTCATCAATCTGATGTTGGTTCTAGGATTTAGTTGGCGCTTCATTAACTCCATAAATAAGCATAAAATGTGAACTTTTTAGATAGTTAAAAGACTTTATTCAAAGGTAGGTTTGAATAGAGTTTTTTGTTGATGTGCTTATAATCCAGTCTCAATACTCTGTATTAGAAACAAAAAGAGATGAATTAAAATTAAAGTGTACAGAATGCTTTAGAGTTTCTATTTTTCTTATAATATATAGTAATTTCGGTACAAATTAACTTGTATATTCTATCTGGTTTAGTGTGATATATTCATTGTTAAATAAAAATATGAGTTCTCCTCTTATTTTAAAAAATAATTATTTTATAATTTTTTTTTATATTTAGTGTAAACTATTCATTGCGTCCCCAATACGGGAAGTTTGTTTCTGATTTTCATATTTGGATTATAATATTCTCATCAGAGTTACTTAAGGAGTAAGATATGAACCAGATTATGAAACAATATAAATTACTATATTTCTTGATTATTTTATTAAGTTTGACAAGTGCTCTTTTAATGACATTCTTCTCTCTGCAATTAGGAAGAATACTTGATAGTATATCTAATTCAAATAGTGGATTACTCTTTCATATCACTATTTCTGTAGGTTCGATTTTACTGTGGTTCTTGATTTCTTCTTCCTATTCCTATCTTAAAAACGAATATGTAAAAAAAGTTATTTTAGATCTAAAAAGGCGTCTCTTATTACATTATTTATCGCGTGAATTTAACCAAACTGACAACCGTAACCATTCAGATTTCTTAAATAATATCACCAAAAACAGTGACCTTATTCAAGAAAATTTATTAATCCCTAAAATCTCTCTAATTGCAAATTTAGGGAGCCTTATCATGAGTGTGGTTGCTATTATTTATATAGAATGGCGATTAGCATTAGTCTTCCTTTTATTGTCGAGTATAACGGTTTTCCTATCACAAATTCCTGGAAAGTTAATGACTAAATCAACAAATAATTATTCTCTACAAAATAATCACTATTTGTCAAAAATGACAAACTTTATTAATGGTTTTGAACAAATTAAGTTATTAAATATTCAAAGCTGGACCCAAGAAAAAATTCAGGGAATCAGTTTAGAATTTGAAGAGTCCAGAAAAACATATCAATTCTTAAAAGACTTAGCTTCAACTACTGGGATTTTACTAAGTTTTGGCTCTCAACTATCCTGTATGGTCGCTGGTATCTTTTTTGTAAGAAATAACTTACTGACTATTGGATTACTAGTAGCAAGTATTCAATTATTAAACGGTGTTTTTGCTCCATTACAATCTATTCTTTACAATAAAAATTTAATCAGCAGTAGCAAGTCCATTATTGATAATATCCAGGAAAATCTATATGAGACAAATCAAGGAACTTCCCATAAAACAAGTACAATTGATTGTGATAACATTTCGACCATTTCTATTAGCCAATTACATTATGAAATTGAAAATAAAATATTATTTGATCATTTTTCCTATGAATTTAAAAAAGGCAAGCGCTATGCAATTATAGGTGCTTCAGGAGCTGGGAAAACAACTTTAGTAAAATTAATACTAAATTATTATCCAAAAAATCTTTATGATGGAGAAATAAAAATCAACGGAAAACAGAATATTGATATTTCCTCAGAGGAGTTATATAAAGATATTGCGTTTGTGCAAAAAAATGACTTTCTGATTGAAGGCAATATTCTAGAGAATATCAAATTGGCTAGAAACCTTCATTTAACTGAAAAATTAAGAAAATCCTTAGGTTTTAATGAAGACTTCCTTCGTAAAAACCTAGCTCAATCAAACCAAATCATTTCAGAAGGAGAAAAGCAACGAATTGATTTAGCTAGGTTTTTAGTCAAAACATATTCAGTTTATATATTTGACGAACCTACAAGTAACCTTGATCCAATAAAAGCAAAAGAAATAATGGATTACATTCTATCCATTAAAGATGCAATTGTTATTGTCATTACTCATGATCAAAATCCAGAAATATTGGAAGAGTTTGATCAGATTATTGTTTTATAATAGAAAGGAGGTGATGATCATGATTATGGAAGATTTCAACATTTTGGAGTTAGAATTTGAAGAAATTCGTGAAGAAGATACAACTAATTGGTACTTTATCTAAGATAATTTTAGATTTAGTTAATTTAAACTCTTAAAAAGAGAGTTTAAATTAGTTTGTATTAATAAAAAAGAAGTCAATAATATTAATCGACTTCTCGTGTATAACAGAAGCATGCATGTTCATCTTGCATGCTTTTATCAAATAGTTGAGGATATAAAATGGATAATTATTTCCCAAAATGGAACCAGGATAGAATCGTTTACCAATGGAAGAACGACAGATTAAGAATTGGAGCTGATGATGTTGATGTATTAGAAATTACAGGATACTCAGATTTTTGGTCAGATTTAATTTCTTGTTGCAATGGAATTAATAGCTTTGAAGAAATTAAAGATTTATTAAGAAAAAAATATGATATATCCGAAAATATTATAGAAAAATATATATCTAAATTTTCTGATCGTAATTTATTAGAAATATTAGATAGACCTGTAAATCAAATTGATCACTATTTAATTAATGAATCACTAGAAACTTATTATTCTAGTGAAGGTATTGGTGGGATTAAATTACTTGAAAAATTGAGTAATTTAAAAGTTACCATACTAGGATGTGGAGCCGGTGGTTCTCATATCGCATTACAATTAGCCCAATTAGGGGTAGGGCGACTTCATTTAGTCGATGATGATATTGTTAAAGAAAATAATATAAATAGGCAATCTATGTTTACCTTTAACGATATTGGTAAATATAAAGTTGACTGTGTAAAAGATTGTATTCTAAAACGTAATTATCAGTGTGTAGTCACAAAAAGAAAATTAAAAATGAGCACTGTTGATGCTGTAAAAAAAGAAATTTCTGAAAGTGACTGGGTATTTTGTTGTATGGATGAACCTCCTTATATAGCACAAAGATTAGTAAATAGAGCATGCTATTTATTTAATATCCCTAGTATATACTGTTTTAGCCAACGTAGCGCAGGTAAACTCTTATTTTGTAATCCTAATATTCAAAATATAGGCTGTGTTGATTGTTTACTTTATGAACAAGATAGTGATAACTTTCAAAATTTAGTTAAAAAATTTTCAAACTATGATGGAAAATTAATAACTGCAAATATTTTAACTAATATTCTATTATTGTCATCATGGGTTGTGAAGAAATGGTTAGATTGTGTAACAGAGAAAAATAGTAATGTTTGGAATACTTTATTTAGATTTGATTTTTATAGTTTTAGGGAAGATGAATTCAAGCACTTCTCTAAGCAATCTCATTGTCCTACATGTGGTCATGATTTCGATAAAAGTAAACTCTGGGAGATTCTAAAAATTGATGAATAAGAAAATTATATTTAAAAAAAATCAAGCAAGTAAATTTGCATATTTTTCATTGATGTTTGTTGCAGGTACTAGTATTGAGCAAGTAAATGAATTAGGATTTTCACATCTTATTGAACATTTACTAATACGAGCAGGGAATGAACAATCACTAAATGAATTGTTTGATATGAATGGTGCAGCTATTAAAGGAGAGACATCTAGAGATTATATTAATTTAAGTGGTTACTGTCTAGCTGAAGATTTCAATAAAATTTTTAAAATACTGATAAGTAGGATTTTCAATCTTTCTATTACTGAAGATGAACTATTGAGGGAAAAGAAAATAGTCTTAATTGAATTAAATCAGTATGAAAATAGTAAAAAATCTATTAATGATAATCGAGTAATTTTTAAAAATAGTTCTTGGTCAATAGATATTATTGGTACTAGAGGTAATATTGAGTATGTTAGTTTAGAAACTATATATAAATTTTATATAAAAAATATTCAAGCAGGAGAATTCCAGATTGCTATTGCTGGTCCAAGTTTTCTACAAAGTGAAATCATAAGTATTGAAAATATGTTACCTTTAAGTGGATCATCTGTAGAAATTAACTCTCCGGCTTTTTCAACTGGTTTAACGGAATTAGATAAACAACAAGAACTTTCTGAAATTTCTATGTATCTAGATATATCTGGTATGGTAGCATCATCTCATGAAATGGCAATGTTAAGTATCTTAAACTCGATGTTAACTGGTATTAAAGATTCATTATTAGGCCATAAGTTAAGGACACAAAAGCAATGGATATATAGTATTGTATCATACCCAATATTTTATAGTAATATGACTTTACTAAAAATAGTAACTATAACACCTACAATCTATAAGAAAAAATTGATTAAAACACTGGAGAACAATCTTGTTAATGAATCCGATTTATCTGATGAACTATTATTTTATAAGGCTAAAAAAAGAGTAATCAATGAATTGTACATAAATTGTGAAGTTAATAAAAATGAATATTTAAAAACAATTTGTAGAGAAAAATTATTTGATATTCCAAGTTGGGATAGTATTGCTGAAGAGCTGGAATTGATTTCTTTAGATGAATTAAAAAGTTTTTCAAAAAAAGCAATTATTCAAAATAGGAATTACCACATTGTAATAAAATGATAATATTTTTTTTGTAGTAATCTTTATAATTTTTGTATAATGTTTTATTGAATAATTCAAAAATTTTTAAAGCATCTTCTATTTTTAAAATTGATTTTTGATTATGATGAAATTTAAGTTCAAAAAATCCTTCTAAATACAAAAGAATAGTTTGTTCAAAAAAATCTGTGGAATTAGATAATATATTCTTAGTAGCTTGTTCTAAAAATAAAGCTTCCTCATATAAGCTGTTTTCAATCATAATAAGAAGTGAATTAAGAAGTAATTGAACGAGAGCTTGTTTATTTCTAGGTATAGAACTATACAACTTTCCTTTTTTAAGCGCCTCTTTGGCATATCTAAATAATAAATTTGGTAATATTGCTCGACAACAATTTCCAAGAATAAGAATTTCGTAATATCCCCAGTTTTCAACAGAAAATAAATAATTAGTAAGATAAGAGGTGTCTTGATTACTCAATTGATGAGTATTATCAATTCCATAGATAATACTTTCAATGAAAATAGCGTTTAACTTATGATAATGAGATTTGGTTTCTCTAAACAGTTCCATCTCTTTGCTTACCATATTAAGTAATGATTTGATTTCTTGATTGTATGCAGCCTGTTGAACTAAGCGTATCAAGGTATTGAAGTCTGAAGGCTGATAATTATTACATGAAAGCAAAAACTCCTCTAGTGTTACACCTATTTTTTCAAGTAGATATAATAATTTAAAAAATGAGATTTCTGTCTCTCCTAATTCAAATCTAGATATTTGAGACTTTGAAATTTCTGCACCTGCTAATGAAGAAATAGAAATACCTTTTCCTTCTCGTATTTTTCTATAAGTTTCACCTATAATCATATTTATCTCCATTTACCATAAAAAATCATTAGAAAGCGTGACAGATTATGAAAAAATACTATCAAATTTTTTTATTACTATTTGATATTATCATTATTATTGGATTATATCAATAACATTAATGAGTCTGGGTAAAAACTCAATTTCAGGAGTAAATGAAATGAATATTCCCATAATAAAACGCATTATATCAAGTTTTTTGGACAGCCTTTGTTCGAAAATTATTTTAACTCATAGTTGATGATTCCATAAATTGAAAAGTTTTATACTTAGCATTAAAATGCTCAATTTTAATACGTATTACAAGTATCTCTATTAAACTTCTTATCCTCTTCAGTCAATAGATGCTTTTTAGAATTTTTAACAGGAATGAAGGTTATATTATGAATATTCATAATGCATAAATAATCCAAATACAGAAAATCAAGTGATTGCTCTGGCAAACTTGACCTATCCTTTCTTAAAAAGAGTAAAATCATGTGTATGACCTTCTTAAAAAACTAATTAGCAGGCATGAAGTGGTGTTAAATCGAGTATGATTTGTGTCTTCATGGTGTGTCTCTTTTTTCCTGAATAATTTTACTTTGGTTTCTTTTAGGACGTTGAAATAGGACTTTCTATGACATCAATAGCTATAGTGACACTTGCTGCTTTTAAGTTGTCTAAGGCAAATAGACCTGAAGAACGAAGAGTATCTTCTACCAATATTATCGTTCGGTGACTGTCGCTAATCCAAGACCAAAATCAAAAGCTAGGAGACGTAGAGTTGGTCAATAGAATAAATAACGCAAGTTTAGCATCAACTGTTTTTATAGACTTAGCGTTTTTGGACGTCCTCCTTTATAGTGTTTGGTTTTATAAGCTTTATTTAGACAGGATATCTTCGTTGGGAAGGTGTCCTTTTTTACACTAATAAATAATTTAAAGTTCTCAGAAGTTAGTTGCATGATCTTTTGTAAATAGTTTTCTTAACTATAGTATAGCATAGTACAGTATGCATTTTATTTTTTTCCAATAAGTCTATTATACTTCAAAGACAGCTAGTTTTATTTTTTTCTCTGAACTGTACGATTTTGCGCCTGAAATGTAGGAATTACCTTTCGTTGTGATGTGATAAAACTTACAAGTTCTTTTTGTTATTCTTGACCTAGTTTTTATAGAAAGAAGGTCTAAGATGTTAAATAAAGTCAAAACTAAAGCCTTAATTAGTGTTGGAGCAGTGGCTGCAACTAGCTTTATTCTCATGATGGGATATACTGCTGGTCAACATTCTACTGCTAAACAAAGTCGTAAAGAGATTGAATTGGCTGCAGCTAAACTTGTAGAGGACAAACAAGCAGAAGATAAAGCAAGTATTTTGTCATCAGATACTGTAAAAGAATTTTTGACACAGTACTATACGAAAGAAAAGCTCGGAGAAAATAATACACGTATTCAACCTTATATGACTGAATCAGCTTATTCTCAAGAATTGTCAAGTCAAAATGATGCCATGAACCAAGTGTATAAGGATTATATTTTGGATTATCATTTTGAAAAAGCTGATATCTTTGTCAATCAGACTACGAATCAAGCCATTGCTATGGTGTCTTATAATGTAACCTATGTATCCGATTTAAAGAATGCCAACCAATCAAAGACCAATCAGACAGAAACCAGAACGGTTAAGTTGTCTTATTCGAAACTACCAGGTAAGTTATTGGTCAATCAAGTACAGGTTTGGAAATCTGGGTTAGATGATTTAGATAATGCAACTCCTAAAACTTTAGAAGAATCATCATCAATACCATCACTGCCAAATACTACGACAAAATGATGATATTGCATGGGAATAGAAGAATGTAAGCAAATTTCAATTCTTGATGTAGCCAATCGTTTAGGTATCTCCTTTAAACAAGTTTCGAGCAGTGTCTATGAACATCCTGAACACGATTCATTTCGGATTTTTTCAACTACCAATACTTTTAAATGGTTTTCAAGAGATATTCAAGGTGATGTCATTGATTTTGTTCGACTTGTTAAGGGAATTTCCTTTAAAGAAGCTCTAGCCTTTCTTTCTGAAGAACCTTTTCAAAAAGAAGCTATTCAAGAAAAAAGAGAGAGACCATTTTATTATCCTTTAAAGAGAGTAGAAGATTCTAACTGCAGTTTGACTAGATATTACTTAACAGAATGTAGAGGAATCTCAGAAGAAATCATACAAAAGATGATTCAACAAGGTTTGATAGCACAAGCTAGTTGGAAAACAAATGAAACAGTTGAACCTGTTAACGTTTTTAAAAGCTTTGATCATCGCCACAAGCTGCAGGCAGCAAGCTTACAAGGAATTTATAAGAATCACTCTCTTCCTAGAGAAAGGTTAAAAACGATTCTAAAAGGAAGCCATGGACATGTTGGAATATCCTTTGACATTGGTAAACCAAATAGACTGGTCTTTTGTGAATCGTTCATCGACTTGATGAGCTATTACGAACTTCATCAACAAAGTCTAACTAATGTTCGTTTGGTATCTATGGAAGGATTAAAAAGGTCTGTTGTTGCTTATCAAACTTTACGACTAATAGCTGAAGAAAATCAGAAGTTGGAATTTTTAGATACAGTAACACCTTCAAAGTTATTGCATTTGATCAATACAATTCGTGATACCACCACCTATTTCGATAATCATCCTGATTTATTGACACTTGCGGTAGATTGTGATGATGCAGGAAAAGATTTTTCTGATAAGTTATCTCAATCAGGATTTCCTGTTTTACTGGATTTACCTAATAATGAATCTGGGAAAGAAAAAATAGACTGGAACGATATTCTTAGAGAAAAGAAATCAGATTTTCAATTTAAGCTTGAAACTGTAAAAGAGACATTTGGAAATCCACCAGTAAGACAAAACTCTCAATGTTTAGAATTGTGATAACAAAATCAAGTTGTTTTAGCTAATATTAGAATGAAGGAGGATCGTATATGACCATAATCGAGCGCTTAGAAGAAAAGGTCACTAGGCAAGAAAGCAAGGTAGCAAGAGAGACAGAAAAACTCGCTGCTTACAAAGAGCAACTGGAGACAGCGATGTTTGCGACGTTCAAAAGGCGTCAAAGCATCAGTCACATGAGTTTTGAAGAAGCTCTTGACCATGCCTTTGGTAAAGAAAGACAATTCGATGATTCTGAATTTAGAAAGGATGAAATGAGTGAATGACAAAAGATTGGAATTTTAATCAACCATTAGAAAGTAAATCAGAAAATCAAGGGGATTCAGATAAAATTGCGGCCTTATTTGGAAATCATCAAGGAGGTAATGATGTAAATTATGAAGCAGCTTTTCAAAAGCGAAAACAAGCGCCTGTGACGGAATCAAATTCTAGTTCTAAACCTAAAGTTACAGAGGTTAGAACAGGAAAAGAGACAGATATCACTACAAGTTATCAGCAACATCTTAAAAGACTTATTGCTGATAACAATAGCGATATTCAAAGCAGTCAAAAGAAAATTGAAGAGCTACATACGTTGATTGACACAAAGAATAAAGACAATAAGAAATTACAGTCCATTTATGATGCGATTTCGGAATTACACTAAGCAGTCCTGATAGGCTGCTTTTTTTGAGAGGTTATAGATGTTTACAACATTTTTTAAGAAAAATCACGACAATAGTGATGTATTTAAAAAGCTGATTCATAGACTATCTGATATGTCTGTCCAAGATCTTGAAAAAATAGACCGACTGTTAGATATCATTTTCACTCCAGATCAAGAATCAGAACAAGTAAAAACAGAATCAACTTATAGGGAAGAAACTTTGGACGACACATTAAAAGAAGCTAAGAATCAACTTCATAAGGAACAATTGGAGAAGAATTTAGAGAGATTTAGGAAAAACAATCAATAACGCACCAACGATTCTTTTTTTATTTTCTATTTTTTCTGGTTCTTTATCTTTTTCAAAAGTTATAACTTTCTTAAGTGATGGTTTCCTAACAATGTAAGTATAAATTAAGCACAGTTTATGATTATTTTAAATCTTGGGGGTTATTAAACTCTTGATTTTTTCAACAAGCTATGGTATCCTTTTGTTAGTTAATAAACTTACAAAGGAGAACAAATGTTTTCACCTACTAAATTAAAAGAAAAAAGAGAAAGTCAAGGATTATCTCAATCTCAACTTGCATCCAGTTTGGGAATTAGTAGAGCTTCGTACTTTAATTGGGAATCAGGTAAAACAAAACCGAATCAAAATAATCTAAGCAAATTGAGTGAGATTTTGAATGTAGACCCTCGATATTTTGAATCAGAGTATGAAATAGTAGAAACCTATCTCAAACTAACGGAAAGGAATCAAGAAGCAACACTTCATTATGCTAAAGAACTGCTGAACAATCAAAACTTCAAAGTTTTAGAAGTTTCCGAACGATTTGCTTATAAGGTCTATGAAAAATTATCAGCTGGTACAGGAACAGCTTATTTTGATGATGGTAATTACGATACAGTTTACTTCAATCATCAATTTGATTATGACTTTGCATCATGGGTGTTTGGTAATTCAATGGAACCGACATATGAAAATGGTTCAGTTGCTCTTATTAAGCAAACAGGATTTGATTATGACGGAGCTATTTATGCGATAGATTGGGATGGTCAAACTTATATAAAGAAAGTTTATAGTGAAGAAAATGGGCTTCGTTTAGTTTCACTCAATCGGAACTATTCAGATAAGTTTGCGCCATATGATGAGAATCCTCGCATTATAGGGAAAATCGTTGGGAACTTTATGCCTTTAGAGGACTAAGTATGAGTTGGTTTGATTATAGTCTCGAACCTAAAAGTGACATTGCCTTTATTGATATGAAATCTTTTTACGCAAGTGTAGAATGTGTAGATAGAGGATTACACCCACTTAAGACTTCGCTTTGTGTTATGAGCCGTGCAGATAATTCTGCTGGTTTAATCCTTGCTTCCTCTCCTATGTTTAAAAAGGTATTTGGGAAATCAAATGTTGGACGTTCCTATGATTTACCATTTGATATAAAGACTCGAAAATTTTCTTACTATAATGCTAGAAAACAAGGCTTACCGACAACGATAGATTATGTCCGTTATATTGAGGAATGGGCAAAATCAACTGTGATTGTTCCTCCGAGAATGGATACTTATATTGAAGTCAATATGGATATTCAAAAAATCTTTCAAGATTTTGCGGCACCAGACGATATTTATCCCTATTCAATTGATGAAGGATTTATTGATTTAACCAGTTCATTAAATTATTTTGTGTCAGATAAAAGTATTGGACGGAAAGATAAGTTAGATATCATTTCAGCGGCAATGCAAAAAAAGATCTGGAGAAAAACAGGAATCTATTCAACGGTAGGTATGTCTAATGTCAATCCCTTATTAGCTAAGTTGGCACTTGATAATGAAGCTAAAAGAACTCCGACAATGAGAGCCAATTGGTCCTATGAAGATGTTGAAAAGAAAGTATGGACTATTCCTAAAATGACAGATTTCTGGGGAATTGGAAATCGAATGGAGAAGAGATTACATAATCTAAGTATCTTTTCGATTAAAGAATTGGCACAGGCTAATCCAGACTTGATAAAAAAAGAGCTTGGCATTATGGGTCTAGAGTTATGGTTTCATGCCAATGGGATTGACGAAAGCAATGTTCATAAACCATATAAGCCGAAGTCAAAAGGGATAGGGAACTCGCAAGTTTTACCTAGAGATTATGTAAAGCAAAGAGATATTGAAATTATACTTCGTGAAATGGCAGAACAAGTTGCGGTTAGATTGAGAAGAGCAGGCAAAAAAGCAACAGTCGTTTCTATACACTTAGGGTATTCTAAAGTGGAACAGAAGAGATCTATTCATACTCAAATGAAGATTGAGCCGACCAATCAAACAGCACAACTGACAAACTACGTTTTAAAGTTATTTCATACTAAATATACTTCAGGTGCTATCAGGAATGTTGCAGTTAACTATTCAGGTTTAGTAGACGAATCATTTGGATTGATTTCATTGTTTGATGATATTGAGAAAATAGAAAAAGAAGAAAGGCTCCAGTCCGCAATCGATGCTATTCGAACAGAATTTGGTTTTACTTCATTATTGAAAGGAAATGCCCTAGACCAGGCTTCTAGAACAATTGCAAGGAGTAAACTCATCGGAGGACATTCAGCTGGAGGATTAGATGGGCTAAAATGATAAATCGTTCTTATTTACCTTTTTTGTCTGCAAGAGAGTATCAAGATCGTGGAATGGCTAAGTGGATGGGATTCTTTTTGTCAGAGCATTCAAGTTCTCTTTGGGAAGAAAAAAATAAAGATGATATCTCCATTTCCCTATCAATGGAAGAGAAAGTTCTATTTGTTCGTCAACTTTATACGAATGTATTCCCTGCAACTTTTGTTTTTAAGCATTCAAATAGAAGAAAAGTAGTATCAGGTATTGTAAAAGAAATTAGAAAAGAGTCTATATCTATTAAAACAGACACTGGTTTTCTACGATTAAAATGGGAAGATATACTCGATATTCAGATAGAAGGAGAGAGTCTAGATGAATCGGAAAGAATTATATGATGATAAATTGCAACTAGATTATTTTTCGGATTCTTATTTACGGTTTGAATCAGATTTTTACAAGTATTCAGCTTTAGATATACCATTAACATTTATCACTGATGACATTTTACGCACAATGGCTATGTCTCAAAAACATTATTTTAAACTTAATAAAAGCAAATCTTTAGACGGTCGTGATCATTACTTTGTTTTTTCTATCAAGATGAACAAAGACAGTAGTGGCATTAGACAGTATGAATATCAGAGACATTGTTTTAATTTGTAAGAGTCCGACAGGGCTCTTTTTCTGTGATAATTTTATCAAAAAGTATTTGTTATACTTTTTTTTAATTTAGATTTATCTTGGGGGTTTGGGGGCGTGCCACCACATTGTCATATCGTTTGTTTTTTTGAACCGTGAGGTTTGAAATGGCAGGCGATATGATATTTGGGATATTGTGGACACAATATCTGAGCTCGCAAAGCCTTACAAAAATGTTGAATCTATTTTGTAAAACGTACTGACAGCGTCTGTAAGCTTACATTGTCAGTACAGGTATCAATGAAGGAGGAAAAATCATATGAAAAGAGATATACGTAGTATTCGGAAACAATTTCGCTTAACAGAAACGGAAGAAAAACAAATACTAGATTTAATGAGAGAGAAAGGAGAGGATAATTTTTCTGATTTTCTCCGTAAAAGCTTACTATTGTCTAATGGACAAAAACAGATAGAAAAATGGTTCAACCTTTGGAAAAAACAAAAGTTGGAACAAATTAGCCGTGATGTTCATGAAGTATTCATAATTGCTAAAACAAATCATCAGGTTACTCACGAACATGTTTCTATTTTGTTAACTTGTATTCAGGAATTAATTAAAGAGGTAGAAAAAACAGGTCCTCTTAGTGAAGATTTTCGTAACAAATACATGAGGTAGTAGAGTGGAGCACCGATATAGAACAAATTTAAAAAAAGTCTTTTTATCTGACCTAGAATTAGTCAAATTAAATGAAAATATCTCAAAAAGTAACTGCTTATCATTCTCAGAATATGCTAGACGAACTCTACTAGATCCTGGTATAAATTTTATCACCATTGATACAAATAGTTATCAAGATTTGATTTTTGAATTAAAACGAATCGGAAATAATATTAATCAAATCGCTAGAAGCATAAATTATTCGAATTTAATAACGGAAGTTGAATTAAATGAGTTGAGAAAAGGTATAGAAGAGTTAATAGTAGAAGTGGAGAAAGATTTTCTTATTCGATCTGAAAAATTGAGGAAATTTTATGGTCATCACTAAACACTTTGCGATTCATGGAAAAAATTATCGTAGTAAACTAATCAAATATATTTTGAATCCAAGTAAAACAAAAAATCTAACACTAGTTTCAGATTTTGGTATGAGAAATTATTTAGATTTTCCTAGTTATAAAGAACTAGTGAAGATGTACAATGATAATTTTTTAAGTAATGATACTCTTTATGAATTTCGTCATGATAGGCAAGAAGTAAATCAACGAAAAATTCATTCTCATCACATCATTCAGTCCTTTTCTCCAGATGACCATCTCACTCCTGAACAAATCAATCGAATTGGTTATGAGACAGCTAAAGAGTTGACAGCAGGTAGATTTCGTTTTATTGTAGCAACTCATGTCGATAAAGATCATATCCACAATCACATCATCCTAAATTCAATTGATCAGAATTCTGATAAAAAATTTCTATGGGATTATAAAGCAGAACGTAATCTAAGAATGGTTTCAGATCGTCTTTCAAAAATTGTAGGCGCAAAAATTATAGAAAATCGTTATTCTCATCATCAGTATGAAGTTTATCGCAAAACAAATTACAAATATGAAATAAAACAACGAGTATATTTTCTAATCGAGAACTCGAAAAATTTTGAAGATTTCAAGAAAAAAGCAAAAGCTTTACATTTAAAAATTGATTTTAGACACAAGCATGTTACTTTTTTTATGACTGATTCAAATATGAAACAACTCGTACGTGATAATAAATTGAATAGAAAACAACCTTATAATGAAACATATTTTAAGAAAAAGTTTGTTCAAAGGGAAATCATAAACATCTTAGAATTTTTGCTTCCAAAAATGAAGAATATGAATGAATTGATTCAACAAGCAGAATTTTTTGGCTTAAAAATAATTCCGAAAGCAAAACATGTTCTATTTGAGTTTGATGGGATTAAGCTTTCAGAGCAGGAATTGGTAAAATCGAATCAGTATAGTGTTAGTTATTTTCAAGACTATTTTAATAACAAAAATGAAACTTTTGTCTTAGATAATAAAAATTTAGTTGAGCTTTACAATGAAGAAAAGCTAATTAAAGAAAAAAAGTTGCCGACAGAAGAGGTGGTATGGAAATCCTATCAAGATTTCAAGAGAAATAGGGATGCTGTTCATGAGTTTGAAGTAGAGTTGAATCTTAATCAAATAGAAGAAGTAGTAGACGATGGAATTTACATTAAGGTACAGTTTGGTATCCGACAAGAAGGACTTATTTTTGTACCAAATATTCAAATCACTATGGAAGAAGAAAAAGTTAAAGTATTTCTCAGAGAAACTAGTTCTTACTATGTATATCATAAAGATTCAGCAGAAAAAAATCGCTTTATGAAAGGTAAAACTTTGATTAGACAATTTAATCTTCAGTATGAAACGCAGTATATGTATAGAAGAATTTCTCTTAGCAAAATTAAAGAAAAAATAGAACAATTAGATTTTCTTATATCTGCGGAAAATAGTTCGAATGATTTTGAAGATATAACAAATGATTTCATTGCCCAAATATCATATCTAGAGAATATGATTGAACAAGTCCAAAATAAAATTGATGATTTAACTAATTTAGAGGAAGTATTGTTGAATAATACGACAAATAGTTCTAGCAATTTAGAAAATAGTATTCAAGGTAAAAGTTCAGTAGATAAAATAGAGAAGGATTTATACATTTATAAAGGAAAGATTGAAAAACTGAAGGAACAACATAGAGAAGCAATAAATTTATTTGAAATGTTTAATAAAACAATAAAGAAATATAAGAAAAAACAAAATATGAAATCTATTGAGGAAAATGAGATACATTTAGAGTAAACAGTTTCCTAAAAAGTATATATAGAATAGTTTCATGTGCCAATTTGTCACATATTTAAAAATAAGAAAATAACTATATTATACTTGTTTTAGGAGACATTAGATGTTGAAAAGGATTAGAGATTTACGCGAGGATACTGATTTGACACAAGAGTATGTTGCAAAAACAATCTTAAATTGTACAAGATCAGCGTATTCTAAAATGGAATCAGGTACCAGATTAATCTCTATAGATGACCTTATCAAACTTGCAGATTTTTATAATGTAAGTTTAGATTACCTTGTAGGTCGAGTGGATAATAAAGAAGACCATTACTCCAAAAAGTATTAGGTTAAGAAAGCACATTGACAATTAAATAGTCCAAAATGGTACTTTCCTCATTTGTGGAGCAGTTTTGAATGGCTCGCCATGATAAGAGCGACATTAAAACCATCAATAAAATAGAGCGATACTTTATATGCCATGATACAAATGATATACAATGATACTTCTGACCGTTCAGGCTGCCACCGTAAAAGAGCAGCAAGTGAAATTCTTATGATGACTTCATCAGTCATGCCATGGAGGTGAAAAAATCTAAGAAAGGAAGTAGTAAAATCATGGAAACAGTAAACTATAAAGATTTAGTTGCGATTGGTTTTCCAGAGCACACATCGAGAAATATTATTAGACAAGCAAAAAAGATTGCGGTAAAAAAGTTTGAAGAAGCTAGAAAAAATAATAAGAATGCGGTACAATTAGGATGTTCACCTTTCGATAATAAAAGGTTAGGCATTGCTCCTAAAAATATTGTAGAAAATTTAATTGGTATTTCTTTTTCAGATATAGAAGGTGAGAAAAATGGTTATATCAAAGACAAAGAAATATAAAGGTGTATACAAAGATTCAAAAGGAAAAATTTATTTTCAAATTGAATTAGGAGTTGATCCAATAACTGGGAAAAGAATTCAAAAGAAAGGAAGGAAAAATCAACAGGGACTACCGTTTAATTCTTTTAAGGAAGCATATGAAGAGATACTTCGTTTAAAACATGAATTTGTGAACTCTACTATTAATAATAGTTTTCTAACTTTTAGAGAGTTTATGGAAGAGATTTATTTAAAATATTATCAACAAAAAGTTCAATTTGTAACTTATCAAACCGCTTTACCACATCATCAGTTATTTATTAAGCAATTTGGTAGTAAAAAATTATCAGATATTAGTACTATTGACTGTGAAAGATTTCGCTTAGCTATTATAGACAAGTATTCTAGTAACTATGCTAAAAATATGTGGTCTAGATTTAAAGCATGTCTGGGCTATGCAGAAAGATTGGGTTATATTGATAGAGTTCCTTTTAAAGGATTAGATAATCCTAGAGGAAAGCACCCTGATACAAAATTTTGGACATTTGATGAATTTAAGAAGGTAATAAACTCTTTTGATATTAGTGAGTATGAGGGACTCCATAATTACATGACGATCTGGTTATATTTTATGACTGGTTTAAGAGTTAGTGAGGGTATTGCTCTTAAATGGGAAGATATTGATTTTGAACGTAAATGGATTCATGTTCATTCGACGATTGAGAAGGATAAAAACGGTGTATGGTATGCTAAACAACAAACAAAGACAGTAGCAGGGAATCGTAAAATTGATTTAGATGATTTTACAATTACAATACTTAAAAAATGGCGAGAAGTTCAAATCAAGAATGATGATAAAGATTATGTAATATCACGTTTTGGTGAGCCCTTGTGTAAGTCTACAATCTCTAGGATAATAAAAAGGCATGCTAAGATTACAGGTGTACCAGAAATTACGGGGAAAGGATTAAGACATAGTCATGCATCTTATCTTATAAATGTGTTACATAAGGATACTTTATATGTTTCATATCGATTAGGACATGCTGATAAGTCAACCACGTTGAATACATATAGTCATTGGTATTATTCAGGTGATTCAACAATTTCAGAAGAGATTACAAGCAGTTTAGATAATCTTGGATTATCAATTTACCTACCAAATTCCTGCCAGAGTTGAAAATTGAGGAATTAACCCACTAATACTGGGAGAAAATAGGATTTGCAAATTATTACTCTTAAATAATAGAGTTTCCATTAAAAACGACCGAAGCTTAGGCTTCGGTTTTTTTATTGGAATATTAGGCTCATTGTCAACTGTAGTGGGTTGAATAAAAACTAACATCTGGAGAGGACAATTGATGTCCTCTTCATTTTTATATTCAGAGCGATGAAAATTCGTTTCTTAAAGTTGTCAAAGTTCCGAAATCC